>CAMEZQ010000017.1 GCA_945947915.1 uncultured Clostridia bacterium
CGGCTGGCTATCTCCCTCCGAGTTCTCTGTCCAATATGTTTGACAATCCTACACACTATCCCACACTTCCTGCGGGCAGGTTCCGGCAAAAATCCCAATTGGTTTCTTCTGCATAAATCTTTTGGCGCCGGCATCATCGGCAGGCGTTACCGCCCGGCCCGGTCCGGAGACGCAAAAGATCCTCCGCAGGTCGGCACCGTGCGGAGGATCGGCTGGATGGTTCGGTCCTGTTTACATAAGGGGCGCGAAAAGGCGCAGGATGGCGTAGAGGACTTTTTTAACGCCGTGGACACGGCAGCTCTCCAGCGTGATGGGGCGGCAGCGCTCCAGGGTGCGCTGGAAATCCTCCTCGATCTGGCCGATGACGGGATGGCGGTAGATCCAGGCGGCACATTCAAAATGGAGATAGAGGCTGCGGTAATCCAGATTGATGGTGCCCACCACGGCCGTTTCGTCATCGGACACAAAGGATTTGCTGTGGATAAAGCCGGGCATGTATTCGTAGACCTTGACGCCCCGGGTGATCAGCTCGGCGTAATAGGCCTTGGCCACGGCGTGGGCATACCAGTGGTCGGCCACATGGGGCACGATGATCTTGACGTCGACGCCGCTTTTGGCGGCGTTGCCCAGGGCCGTCAGCAGCTCGTTGTCGATGATCAGATAGGGGGAAGTGATGTGCACATAGCGGGTGGCCTTGCCCAGAATGTCCATATAAACCGTTTCGCCCACCAGCTCGCCGTCGAAGGGAGAATCGCTGAAGGGAATGACATAGCCGGGGCAGCTCCGGGGCGCCGCCGCCCGGGGACGGTAGTTTTCATAGCTGTCCAGCTGCTGGCGGGTGGAGATCTGCCACAGCTCCAGGAACATGACGGCAAAGCTGAAGGCGGCCGGCCCCTCCAGCCGCACGGCCGTATCCTTCCAGTGGCCGTAGGGCGCCGTGACGTTGACATATTCATCCGAGAGATTGACTCCGCCCGTATAGGCCACGCTGCCGTCGATGACCAGGATCTTGCGGTGGTCGCGGTTGTTCTGAATGGTGGAAAGGAAGGGCCGGAAGGGATTGAACACCTGACACTGGATGCCCATCTGCCGCATCTTTTTGGGATAGTCGTAGGCCAGATGGGGCAGGCAGCCGATGCCGTCATACATCAGGCGGACATCGACTCCCTGGGCCGCCTTGCGCCGCAGCACCTCCAGGATGCTGTCCCACATTTTTCCCTCGCCGATGATGTAATACTCCAGGAAGATATAGCGCTCGGCCTTTTCCATATCCTCCAGCATGGCCGCCCATTTTTCCTCGCCCAGCGTGTAATAGGTGATCCCGGTGTCTTTGAATGCCGGCACGTCGGCGTGTTCGTTCATATACCGCACGAAATTGCCCTTGTGCCGGTCGCCCTCGTCGATCTCCCGCAGCACCTGGGGGTCCTGGCGGATATAGGACGAGCTCTGGCGGCGCAGGCGCTTGTGCTCTTTATTGATGAGCAGCGGCAGCTTCTGGGCCTGGACATAAAGATAGAAAAGTGTGCCGTAGACCGGGAATACGGCCAGCTGGACGATCCAGGTCAGCTTGGTCTCGGGATTGCCCCGGCCGTTGACGATATGCACCATCAGCACCACGCTCAGCGACCGCAGAAAGCCGTTTAAGATGGTATAGTTCTGGTCGCTCATGATGCGCATGCCGGAAGACAGGAAAAATCCCACCTGCAGCAGCAGCGCCAGAATGATGAACGCCGACTGGCTGAAAAGCAATTTGACGATCCTTTTCATATCTTTTCCTCCCTCGGCCGCCCGGAGATAACATGGCGGCTCTGATTTTGTTATTATATCACAGCCGGGCGGTGTTTGACAGAGCGCAGGGCCAACTTTGCGCGAATTTACAAACCGGAAAAAGAAAAAGGGCTCCTATCTACTTTAGCGTACAAACACCTTTTTTCAGCATATTGGCTGAATAATTACTGCATGTTTCTACAAAGTATCTCTATAGATACTTTGTAGAAACATAGTATCTTATAGGATATAATATAGATATATAGAAGGATACAATATGCGCGAGAAAGGATGAATCTTATGAGCGCTAAATATTTGAATGAACTTTATGATCTTGTTAAAACTCTGAACGATAGCGACAAAACCAAGCTGGTTCAGCATCTTGTCGATATGATGAATACATTAGTATAAGTTTTTCTTTTGTCTGAAATCTGCTAAGAAAGAAAAAAGCCCCGCGTTTTGCGGGGCTTTATCATTGAGAAAAGAATATTAAGAAGGATGTTCAAGATTGTCTTTGATACCATAGATACCATGGACTACAAGGAATCCACAAAGTGTTGTTGCAAAAATGCGAGGATATGCTGCATAGTATCCAGGGGTTTTAGCTATGAGCAGTTGAAAGACATCCAATTTGTAGTAGTTGATATCGATTGTTTCAGAAACAAAATCAAAATAATACAATGTTAAAGCGATGAAATAGTAACTCAAAAGGATAATCCCAATAATTAATGGGGTTTTCTTGAGGCGAAATCCATAGTTGGAACCACTGGAAGAAATCAAAGCAAGCGCAGCGCCAAGAATGAAGAAAACAACAAAATAGATTGCATCACGTAGAAACATTTTTCCAGGGGTTGCAAAGGAAAAATAAGAAGAGAGATCAATCATTGACCCATTAAATAATAAAATCATGATCCATATAATTAACATGCCAATGATCATAGGTCGATAATTTCTCATCATTGCTTTTAGATTTCCTCCCATCCCCAAGGAACAAGATTGTGTACTAACTTATATGTGATAGACCCTAAATCTACTGTATACTCTACTCCAGTGTTGATTTGAGCTTCCACGGCTGTAACAGCTGTTGTAACCCAGCCAAGGCGGGATGTGGGGTAATTTGTCATAGTGAGAGAGGTGGTATTTATTGTATGCTCAGCAGATAAATCACTTGTAGCATCAAAAGAGAAATATCTAACCGACATATTCTCCAATTCGTATCCATTATTTAGATTAAGAATATAAGAGAAACAATCAATGCGTCTTTTTTCGTTGACATCATCATTCTGCCAAATAAGGGATGTAAAAAGGTATCCCCATGTTTTTGTTCGGGTAAAAGAATACTCGTCGTATGTAATCGATTCTAGCGAATATACAATATTGTCCTCGAACTGATTTTCGTTCAAGGATGTTGTATTGTTGGAATAATCAGTTGGATAGCCTTCTACGACAAGAATTGTACCGTCTACCTGTTCGATTTCTTTATAATACGGTGCCTGAATTTCTCCACTTGAACGAGTCTTTGTACGTGCTAAAGCCTCATAACTATTTTTAGCTTCCTGAAAAACCGTATCAAGTTTAACAGTGGTGTTCGAAGCAGCCATAGTATTCAGAGAGAAGGCGCATAGAATTAAGACGGAAAGAACTGCACAGCTTAAACGTTTGAACATAATAAACCTCCTAATCATTCATAGTGTGCTCTCGTAGGAATTTGAAAGCACAAAAGAAAATAAAATATTTCTTCATGAATTGCATCTTGCAAAAAGCGTATAAACCAACGGCAGTTTGGCTCATACGCTCTTTTGAAAGGAAATGTTCTATTTTATTCCAACCTTAACGGGGAGGCGAAACAAATCCGGATCCGAGCAAAGCCAAACTGCTTAATATCAGGGAACATGGTGATCGCCTCCTTTTGCTGTATAATATGTGTTGCAAAACTTGCACTTTCATTATATCCTATTTTTCGTTTTGCTTCAATGTATTACCATAACAAATCGAGGCGCAAAAATTTGTTCAATCAGTACATACTTCTTTTACATTGAAGTATTATATTTGAGAAAGGGCATATCTCACGAATAAAACACGATTTCTCATTAGCAAAAACTGAAATAAACAGCTATCTCGGTAGTTTAATTCGGTTTCTCAAAAGTATTTCTTATGAGATAGGTCAAAAAAAGTCCGTATCTCGGTTTCTCATTAATGAGATATTGAGATACGGAACTGAGATATAGGCATAGGAAACATAGCAAATCAAAATAGCAATTTTTATTGCCAAATTGATATATTAAAAAAGCCTTGAATGTATAGTTATCAGTGGGTTTTCAAAGTAGATAAGAGCCGGTAAAAGCCGCCCCACGGGCGGCTTTTACCGGCGATAAAATACCATGCTCCCAAAACAGGAATGCGGACTTTAAGTTAACCCGCCGCAATCAGCAGGTGGGTCCGCTGTCTTCCTTTAAACGGCTACCAACTTCCTAAAGCGGGAGGTCTGCCCTCGGGGAATGAACGCACGGTCCCTTAAAACACTTTGCGGTTAAATAAAGTGTGCCGCATCCCGGTTTCGGGAGCATGGTGACAATATATAATATATGTCGTTGGGATTATTATAATACAGAACCTGTCATATGGCAATAACAAAACTTTGCCGAAACTTTTGTTCAGTTTGCCGTATTGACTTTTATCGAAACTTTCGATCGACGTCCGGGCAGTTATTCCTCTCCGCCCTCTTCGCCGTCCTCTTCTTCCCATGCCTCGTCCAGGCGCTCGCAGAAGATCTGATACATCATATCATACTCCTCCTCGTCGTCCCAGGCGTCGACGGCCAGCAGCACGTCTTCATCCTCGGGATCATGCTTCATGATCAGCAGCTCGGAAGGCTCGTCCAGGGAAACGTCGGCCTTTTCCAGCGCCAGGTAATGAACGCCCTCGTATTCCAGCGCGTCCAGCACGGTAAATTCGATCTCGTTGCCGTCTTCGTCCTCCAGAGGGACGACCGAACCGACCAGATATTCATCCATCGTATAAAATCCTCCATTGTTTTTCCGTGCCCGCCGGGGCGGGCCTTGGCTCTTTTGCCTGTTTCTAAGCAATATTATATCAAAGCGGGGCATAAAAGCAACGGTATTTTGTTGCCTTTTCCGGTGATTTTTCGGCCCCGGCGGTGTTGACTTTCCGGTTTTGTGTGATATAATAAGCAGGTAAAAGAAAGCAGGATCCTACCATCCTCACCTCCATTTGCGAAGAAGAGGTCAACATCGGCTCGGTCAAGACAGTTTCGTCTTGCTTTGGCATGTTTGTTTGGGACGGTATTCTGCCGTCCCTTTTTCAATTTTTCAGGAGGTGTTGCAGCATTAGCACTCAGGAACATCAGATCAATGAAGAGATCAACGACAAGGAAGTCCGTCTGATCGACGCCGACGGCACACAGCTGGGCGTCGTCCCCCTCCAGCGCGCGTTGGAGACAGCGGCACAGCGGGATCTTGACCTGGTCAAGATCGCACCCAAGGCCGTTCCTCCCGTCTGCCGCGTCATGGATTACGGTAAGTTCTGTTTCGAGCAGGCCAAAAAGGAAAAAGAGGCCAGAAAAAACCAGAAGGTCGTCGAAATCAAGGAGGTCCGGCTTTCGGCCAAGATCGACACCCACGATTTTGAAACCAAGGTCAAGGCAGCGCAGAAGTTCCTGGCCAACGGCGACAAGGTCAAGGCTTCGATCCGTTTCAGAGGCAGAGAGCTGGCGCATACCAACATCGGTCTGGATGTCATGAAGCGCTTTGGCGAAGCATGCGCCCCCCTGGGCGTCATCGAAAAAGCCCCCAAGCTGGAGGGCCGCCAGATGCTGATGTTTTTGGCTCCCGAAAAGAAAAAGTAAACAGTCCCCAATGAGAGAGGAGAAAAATTATGCCCAAGATAAAGACACACAGCGGCGCCAAGAAAAGATTCTCGCTGACAAAGACAGGTAAGATCAAGCGTGGCTGCGCCAAGAGACGCCACGACATTAAGGGCTGCAAGTCCACCAAGAAGATGCGCCAGCTGCGCAAGGAGACCTTTGTCGACGCCACCGTCGCTCCGCAGATCAAGCGTCTGGTCCCCTACAAATAAGCCCCCGATTACGAAAGGAAGAACTTAAATGGCAAGAGTAAAAGGCGCGATGATGACGCGCAAGAGAAGAAAGAAGATCATTAAGCAGGCCAAGGGCTTCTGGGGCTCCAAGAAGAACCACTACAAGATGGCCCATCAGCAGGTCATGAAGTCGGGCAACTATGCCTATGTCGGCAGAAAGCTGAAGAAGCGCGACTTCAGAAAGCTCTGGATCTCCAGAATTTCCGCTGCCTGCAAGCAGAACGACATCAACTATTCCCGCTTTATGAACGGCCTGAAGAGAGCCGGCATCGATCTGAACCGCAAGATGCTGTCCGAGATCGCCATCGCTGACGCCGAGGGCTTTGCCGCTCTGGTCGCCAAGGCCAAGGCTGCTCTTTAATCTGCCTTTTGATAAGCGCTGCTGTCTTTCAGCGGCGCTTTCTTTTATTAACTGCCCCTTTACCAATGGAGGACCCCTATGAGCAAAAAGAAGATCATTAAGATCATGACCATCATGACCATTCTGGCTGCCCTCTTCGGAACGCTGGCCGGCGTCACCATGTTCGCCAACGCTTCCTGGGTCAATATCCTGGCCACCATCTGCACCCTGTGCAACGCTTTTATTGCCATGGTCCAGCTTCTGATGGTCAAGGAGGCCTACCGCGATTACGTCGATCCCGAAGACGACGAATGATCCCGCATACAGACGACATAAAACGGGCACCGGGTGCCCGTTTTCTTTTGCCCAAAAGCATTTATAGATTGACAACTATCGATATATATTCTATAATAGCCTCAGACAGATCGATTGGCATCGATCTGTCGCAAATGAAATATTTGGAGGCACTCTTATGCAGATCTTCACAGACCTGTGGAATTTCATCCAGAACCAGATGCTGGGCATGCGCTGGCTGCATGACCTCACCGGCCGGCTGCTGACCGGGCTGAATGTGAACACCGCCGGGCATTGGGGCGGCGCCCTGCACTTTTTCATCTATGACGTCATCAAGATCGTCGTGCTGCTCTGCCTGCTGATCTACCTGGTCAGCTATATCCAGAGCTATTTCCCGCCCGAGCGCACCAAAAAGATCCTGGGCCGTTTCCACGGCCTGTGGGCCAATGCCGCCGCCGCTCTGCTGGGCACCGTCACCCCCTTCTGCTCCTGCTCGTCCATTCCCCTCTTTATCGGTTTTACCGGCGCCGGATTGCCGCTGGGCGTCACCTTTTCCTTTCTGATCTCCTCGCCCATGGTCGATCTGGGCAGCCTGCTGCTGCTCACCGGGATCTTCGGCGGCAAGATCGCCCTGCTTTATGTGGTGCTGGGGCTGGTCATCGCCGTCGTCGGCGGCACAGTCATTGAAAAGCTGCATATGGAAAAATACGTCGAGCCCTTCATCCTGGCCGCCCCCCGCATCGATGTGGAGGCGCCGTCCCTGTCGCCGGCCGAGCGCCGCAACTATGCCGCCGCCCAGGTGCGTGAAACTTTGCGCAAGGTCTTCCCCTACATTCTGGCCGGCGTCGGCGTGGGCGCCGTCATCCACAACTGGATCCCGGCCCGCTGGGTGGAATCGGTGCTGGGCAGCCAAAATCCCCTGTCGGTGCTGCTGGCCGTGGCCGTGGGCGTGCCCATGTACGCCGATATTTTCGGCACGGTGCCCGTGGCCGAGGCGCTGCTGGCCAAGGGGGCTCTGCTTGGCACCGTACTGGCCTTCATGATGGCCGTCACCACCCTGTCGCTGCCCTCCATGATCATGCTGCGCAAGGCCATTCGTCCCCGCCTGCTGGCCCTGTTTATCGCTGTCTGCGTCATCGGCATTCTGATCGTTGGTTTCTTCTTCAATCTCTTTTCTCCGGTGCTGCTTTCAGGTATAATATAGAAAATACCCGAAAAAGGAGGAACTCCCCATGCGCAGACGCGTCCGCGTGCGGCCTTCCAGGCCCGCCTCGATCCTTTCCCTGCTGGTGGGCATCGTCTTTTGCCTGCTGGGCATCTTCGTCATCATTCCCTCCGCCGGTCTCTTCGGCGTCTTCTGGACACTGGTGGCCGCCGGCATCACTGCTGTCAACGCTCTGCCCCTCTTTGGCTCGAAGGAGGGCTATACCCGGGAGATCGTCATCGACGAGTCAGACGATCCGCACACCACCGGCCTCCCGGCCCTCCAGCCGGCATCCGACGCCGAACAGCGTCTGCGCGCCCTGCAGGACCTTTATACCAAGGGACTCATTACCCGCGACGAATACGACGAAAAGCGGGCCAAGATCCTCGACGAACTTTGATCTGCAATCAAAAAGCCGCCCGATGGGGCGGCTTTTTTCATGTCATCCGGCAAAATCAGCGCAGATCGAAGGTATAGCGATAGGCTGGCTCGGCTCGTCCTTCCAGCCCGACCTCGATAACGACGGCGTCGGCGCCGGCGCTGCGCAGGTATTCCGCCGTTTCGCCGTCCTCCATAATGGTATCGACCAGCGCGCCGCAGCGCTGCTCCAGCTCGGCTTCAAACTGTGCGGGGTCGTCAGGGTCGTCGGCCGAAGCCATACGGATGTAGAGAACCGGGTCGGTCTCGGTGATGCCGAAATGGGTCAGCACAAAGGAAGGCAGCTGCTGACTGCCGACAGCGGCGAAGGCAAAGTAATCGGCATTGATCTGTCCGGCACAGGTATAGGCCATGGTCTGGGCCGCCCGTTCGCCGGCCGGCTGCCAATCGATGGTATCGTAGAATTCACTGAAATCACCGCCGTTGGGCAGCAGTTCCAGACTTCGATGGTTGCGCGGCGTGTCGCTGCCCTTTTCGTAAAAGTCCAAATCGACCTGCGCCAGCCTGTAATAGCCCACCGTGGTATTTTCCAGCGCGTCCACGGCCGACTGGAAGATGCGGTCGAGGGCCTCGGCCTCGTGATCCAACGCCGCCGGGTCGTAGGATACGCGGGCCGTGACGGCGATCTGGCGGAACCACTTCTGGTCGTGCAGCTCGTTCATCTTCATCAGCTGGCGGCATTCCATGGCAGCCTCTGAAAGGGCGGGGTCAGTCTGGCTGCCGGCCCAGTCCAGAAAGGCCGATTCCAGCACGCCGTACATTTCGGTGTTGTCCATGGCCGAAAGCAGCGTGACCACCTGCCGGGCATAGGCCTCGCGCTCGCTCTCACTGTGGGCCTCGTTATAGGCCCGGATCTCGTCGGGCGTGGGCAGCTCGGTCAGCTCTGGCTCCGATCCACAGGCGGCCAGCAGGCTCAGCAGGCAAGCCAAAATCAGAACCCATGTAAAAACAGACTTTTTCATATGCCTTCTCCTTTCACGATTTTTAATTTATGTGTTTTCGTTTTTTAATTTTAACATATTTTTTATCTAATTTCAATATCTGATCTCCGCATACGCAAAAAGCCGCTGCCGGTTTGTTCCGGCAGCGGCTTTTTTCAATTTAAGCTATATCACTGTCTTCCCATGGGGGAAACCAGCGGGCTGGGACTGAATCAGTCCTGGGCCTTCTTGACCAGACGGTCATACTTGGCCTTGGCGTTGTCCTCAGCAAGCTGGAACAGGACCTTGGCGCGCTCGGGGAAGGATCTTGTCAGCGCGGTGTAACGAGCCTCGCCGCCGATGAACTCCTGATAGGAGCCGGTGGGCGCCTTGCTGTCCAGAACGAAGCCGTTCTTGCCCTCGGCAGCCACTCTGGGATCGTAGCGGAACAGATGCCAGTAGCCGGCGTCGACAGCCTTCTTGATCTCCTTCTGGGAGTTGGTCATGCCGCCCTTGATGGAGTGCATCTCGCAGGGCGCGTAGCCGATGACCAGCGAGGGGCCGTTGTAGCTCTCGGCCTCGACGATGGCCTTGACGGTCTGCTGCTGGTTGGCGCCCATGCCGACCTGTGCGACGTAGACGTAACCATACTGCATGGCGATGGCCGCCAGATCCTTCTTGGCGATGGCCTTACCGGAAGCCGCGAACTGGGCGACCTGACCGATGTTGGAGGCCTTGGAAGCCTGACCGCCGGTGTTGGAGTAAACTTCGGTATCGAAGACGAAGACGTTGACATCCTCGCCGGAAGCCAGGACGTGATCCAGGCCGCCGTAGCCGATATCATAAGCCCAGCCGTCGCCGCCGAAGATCCAGATGGTCTTCTTGTTCAGGAAGTCCTTGTTGCCATAGATGGCCTTGCACAGGTCGAAGCCCTTCTCGACGCCCTTCTCGATGATGGGCAGCAGAGCCTTGACGGCTTCCTTGCACTTGGCGGCGTCGTTCATGTTGTCGATCCAGTTCTGGCAGGCAGCCTTGACTTCGTCGCACTCAGCCTTCTCAGCCAGCTCAGCGACCTGATTCTTCAGGCGGTTGCGCATCTGCTTGACGGCTGTGGCCATGCCCAGACCATACTCGGCGTTATCTTCGAACAGCGAGTTGGCCCAAGCGGGACCCTTGCCTTCCTTGTTGACGGTGTAGGGCATCGCGGGAGCCGAACCGCCCCAGATGGAGGAGCAGCCGGTGGCGTTGGCAACATACATTCTGTCGCCGAAGAGCTGTGTGACCAGGCGGGCATAAGCCGTCTCGACGCAGCCGGCGCAGGCGCCCGAGAACTCGAGCAGGGGCTGCTTGAACTGGGAGCCCTTGACGGTGTTTTCAGCAAAGGGCAGAGCCTTGTCGGAGACCTTCTCGACGCAGTAATTGAAGACTTCCTGCTGCGCGGCCTGGCTCTCCTGGGGCTGCATCGACAGCGCACCGACGGGGCAGGCGCCGACGCAGACACCGCAGCCCATGCAGTCGAGGGGCGAAACGGTCATGGCGAACTGATACTCTTCGCAGCCCTTGCCGATCATCTGCTTGGAAGCCAGAGCGGCGGGGGCGTTCTTGACCTCTTCAGCGGTCAGCGCGAAGGGACGGATGGTGGCGTGCGAGCAGACCAGCGCGCACTGGTTGCACTGGATGCACTTCTGGGCATCCCAGGCGGGAACGTCGACGGCGACGCCGCGCTTCTCGTAAGCCGAACCGCCCGAGGGGAATGTGCCGTCTTCCATGCCGACGAAGGTGGAAACGGGCAGATCGTCGCCCTTCTGAGCCGAAACGGGGATCAGGATGTCCTTGACGAACTTGACCAGTTCGGGTCTGTTGCCTTCGACAACAGGCGCGGCGGTATCGTCTTCCAGATCAGCCCAGGCGGCGGGGACATCGATCTTGACCAGCGCGTCAACGCCGGCGTCGATGGCCTTGTAGTTCATGTTGACGATGTCTTCGCCCTTCTTCATGTAGGACTTCTTGGCAGCTTCCTTCATGTAGGTGACGGCTTCGTCGATGGGAATGATATCAGCCAGCTTGAAGAAGGCCGACTGGAGGATGGTGTTGGTGCGCTTGCCCATACCGATCTCACGGGCCAGGTCGATGGCGTTGACGGTATAGAACTGGATGTTGTTCTTGGCGATGTAAGCCTTCATCTTGTTGGGCAGATGATGCTCGATCTCTTCCATGTTCCACTGGCAGTTGAGCAGGAAGGTACCGCCGGGCTTGACATCCTGGACCATGTCGTACTTGCCGACATAGGAGGGATTATGGCAGGCAACGAAGTTGGCCTTGTTGATGTAATAGGGGCTCTTGATGGGCTTGTCGCCGAAACGCAGGTGGGAAACGGTGATGCCGCCGGTCTTCTTTGAGTCGTAGGCGAAGTAGGCCTGGGCATACTTGTCGGTGTGGTCGCCGATGATCTTGATGGAGTTCTTGTTGGCGCCGACGGTGCCGTCACCGCCCAGACCCCAGAACTTGCACTCGATGGTGCCCTCGGCAGCGGTGTTGGGGGAGACCTTTTCGTCCAGGGACAGGTGGGTCACATCGTCCACGATGCCGATGGTGAACTCATGCTTGGGAGCGTCCTTAGCCAGCTCCTCGTACACAGCGAACACGGAAGCGGGATGGGTGTCCTTGGAACCCAGACCGTAACGACCGCCGATGACAGTCACGTCGCTGCGGCCGGCCTTGGCCAGAGCCATAACCACGTCCTGATACAGAGGCTCGCCCTGAGAGCCGGGCTCCTTGGTGCGGTCCAGAACAGCGATCTTCTTGGCGGTGGCGGGGATGGCCTCCAGCAGCTTCTCAGCGCAGAAGGGACGGAACAGGCGGACCTTCACCAGGCCGACCTTCTCGCCGTGGGCGTTCAGGTAGTCGATGACTTCCTCGGCCACGTCGCAGATGGAGCCCATGGCGATGATGACGTGCTCAGCGTCGGGAGCGCCGTAGTAGTTGAACAGCTTGTAATCAGTGCCCAGCTTGGCATTGATCTTGTCCATGTACTTCTCCACCACGGCGGGCAGGGCCTCGTAGTAGGGGTTGCAGGCCTCGCGGTGCTGGAAGAAGATATCGCCGTTCTCGTGAGAGCCGCGCATGTTGGGGCGCTCAGGATTCAGGGCGTGCTTGCGGAACGCCTCGACAGCGTCCATGTCGCACATCTCCTTCAGGTCCTCGTAATCCCACACGGCGACCTTCTGGATCTCGTGAGAGGTACGGAAACCGTCGAAGAAGTTGATGAAGGGAACGCGGCCCTCAATGGCGGCCAGATGGGCCACGGGAGCCAGGTCCATGATCTCCTGGGGATCGTTCTCGCACAGCATGGCGAAGCCGGTCTGGCGGCAGGCCATGACGTCGGAGTGGTCACCAAAGATGTTCAGGGCGTGGGTGGAAACGGTACGGGCGGAGACATGGAACACGCAGGGCAGCAGCTCGCCGGCGATCTTGTACATATTGGGGATCATCAGCAGCAGACCCTGAGAGGCTGTATAGGTGGTGGTCAGCGCACCGGCAGCCAGCGAACCGTGAACGGCGCCGGCGGCACCGCCCTCCGACTGCATCTCGACGACCTTGACTTCCTGGCCGAAGATGTTCTTCAGACCGTTGGCAGCCCACTGGTCGGTGTAGTCAGCCATGGGGGACGAAGGGGTGATGGGGTAAATGGCTGCGACATCGGTAAACGCATAAGAAGCGTGTGCCGCAGCCATGTTACCATCCATAGTTTTCATTTTTCTTGCCATGAGTGGATTTCTCCTCCTTCATAATTATATGGTCAAAATTGAAAAACCTAAACCATCAGCAATATTTTATCAAAGTTCGCTCCCAAAGTAAACCGTTTCCGCCGAAAATCAAGATGAATTTTTTATATACCCGCGTCAAAAGCCCGCGTTTTCCTTTATCACTGTGAAGTATTGCAAAAAACGGCCGGCGCCGCTCCCCGGCGCGCATCTCTCCGGAAGCGCTTGCCAAGGGCCGCAGAATATAGTAAAATAGAAAAAACCAAACGCCTGTTTTATTTTTTATCACCGACTGTTCCCGCATATTCTGGATACTGAGAGGTGTACCATGGTCGTCAAAGTCAACACATCGGGCATACTGGGCATCGAAGGCCGCCCGGTCGTCTGCGAGTGCGATCTCTCGCCCGGCGTCGCCCGCTTCGATATCGTCGGCCTGCCCGACGCATCGGTCAAGGAATCCCAGGACCGCGTGCGGGCCGCCATGAAAAACAGCGGCTACGCCTTCCCGCTGCGCCGCATCACCATCAACCTGGCGCCGGCTGATCTGAAAAAAGAGGGTCCGGTCTATGATCTGGCCATTCTGGTGGGCATCATGGCCGGCTCGGGCCAGATCGAGCCGCCGCCCGAGGACTGCTGCTTTATGGGCGAGCTTTCGCTGACCGGCGAGATCCGCCCCCTGTCGGGCGTGCTGCCCATGGTGCTGGCTGCTCAGGAGGCCGGGATGCGCTCGGTCTTTCTGCCCCGCGGCAACGCCCGGGAGGCCTCCCATGTGCTGGGCATCGATATCTATCCGGTTTCCAGCATCTCCGAGCTGATCGACCATCTGACCGGCCGCAGCCTGCTCCGCCCGGTGCCGCCGACCGCCTTCGCGCCCACCCGGGGCAGCTATCCGGATTTCCGGCACATCATGGGGCAGAAGAGCGTCAAGCGGGCCATGGAGATCGCCGCCGCCGGCGGCCACAATATCCTGATGATCGGCCCGCCCGGCTCGGGCAAGAGCATGATCGCCAAGAGCCTGCCCTCCATCCTGCCCGACATCACGGCCGAGGAGGCGCTGGAGACCACCAAGGTCTACTCGGTGGCCGGTCTTCTGGGGCCGGATCACCCGGTGGTCACCTCCCGTCCCTTCCGCGCGCCCCATCACACCGTTTCGGCCGTGGGCATGGCCGGCGGCGGCGCCGTTCCCAAGCCGGGAGAGATCTCGCTGGCCAACAATGGGGTCTTATTTCTCGATGAGCTGCCCGAATTCGCCAAATCGGCCCTGGAGGTACTGCGCCAGCCGCTGGAAGACGGGCAGATCACCATCTCCCGCGCCGCCGGCACCCGCACCTATCCGGGCCATATCATGCTGGTCTGCGCCATGAACCCCTGCCGCTGCGGCTACTACGGCCAGCCGGGCGGCAAATGCACCTGCACGGCCCGGTCCATCCGGCAGTATATGTCCAAGGTATCCGGCCCGCTGATGGACCGCATCGATATCCACGTCAACGTGCCGGCCGTCGATTACGACAGCCTGGAGCGCCGCGCCGAGGAGGAGCCCTCCAGCGAGATCCTCCGCCGGGTGACGGCGGCCCGCCGGCTGCAGGGCGACCGCTACGCCGGCCTGGGCATCACCTGCAACGCCCAGCTCCCGCCCTCTCTGATGAGCCGGTTCTGCACCCCCACGGAGGAGGCCCGCGCCCTGCTGCGCCGCGCCTTTGACACCCTGGGCCTGACGGCCCGGTCCCACGACAAGATCCTGCGGCTGGCCCGCACCATCGCCGACCTGGCCGGCAGCGCGGAGATCGGCCTGCCCCATGTGGCCGAGGCCATCCAGCTCCGCTCCCTCGACCGCAGTTCCTATATCAATTACTGAAGCTGTCCGAGCCGGCCGCGCGCCTTTCCCTGCCGGCGCCGCGCGGCCCATGCTCACGCAAAGGAGATCCTATGTTTATCCAGAAATACCGCCGTCCGCTGGTCCTGGCCCTGGCCCTGCTCCTGCTTGCGGCCGGCCTCTGGCAGGGCGGCACCCGGCTGGCCGACGCCCGCGCCCGCCGGGCGGTGCAGACCGCGCTGGACGGCGCGCTGGCCGGAGCCGACCCGTCGCTGGCCGACGTCCGTTTTTCCGTCCCCTATGAAAGCTGCCTCTTTACCGCCCGGGATATCCCCCAAAGCGCCATGGACGACCAGGCCCGCGCCCTGGTGGCCGACCTGCTGGGCTCCATGACCTTCGTTTCTGCGCCCGGCGGCAGCATGAACGGGAACGTCGTCCTTACGCTGCCGGCCCAGAGCGGCACGCTGCGCATCGCCCTCAGCGACGCCGACACCTGCACCGCCGAGCTGACGTCGGCCGACGGCCGGACCCAGACGGCCGCCTACGCCTTCAGCGCCCAGGCCCGGGACGCCCTGCTGGCCCGGGGCGGCCTGCCCACCATCGGGGAGATGAAGCAGGCCATCAATCGCGGGCTGCAGGAGCAGCTCAACGATCTGGGCGACAGCGCCCAGGCAGACAATACCCTCCGCTGAAACTGACGCCTCTCCGCCCGTCGGGCGGAAAGAAAAAGAGCCGCATCCCGGGATGCGGCTCTTCTTTTATGCCCGTGCCGTGGGCTCACGCATGGGTGAGGGGACGGATCTCCACATGGCCGGCGGCGCAGGCGGCATGGAGCGCGGCGGGGCGGCCGGCCGTCAGACTGCACAGGGCGGCCGGCTCGGCCACCTGCTGCTGGATGCGCGTGCGCACCTGGCGGCCGTCGGACGTCTGCCGGGCCAGAAGCGCCGGCAGGGCGTCGTCCCAGGTCAGCTCCACCCCCTCGGCGCGCAGGCTGCGGGCCAGCTCCTCCAGGATCCGGGCGGCAATGCGGGCCCGGCAGCCCTCGTCGGGCGGCTCGAAGCGGATGACGCGGTCGATGCGGCTGAGCAGCTCGGGCGAAAAGACCTGGGCCAGCGCCCGGCGCAGGTCCTCTTCGGGCGAATCCTTGCCAAAGCCCACGGTGCGGCCGGCGGCGCCGCCGCCCACGTTGGAGGTCAGAATGATGATGGCGCTTTTGAAATCGGCCCGGCGGCCCTCGCTGTCGGTCAGCACGCCGTCCTCCAGCAGCTGGAGCAGAAGGCCCAGCACCTCGGGGTGGGCCTTTTCCACCTCGTCAAAGAGCAATATCGAAAAGGGGCGGCGGCGGACGGCCTCGGTCAGCAGCCCGCCGCTGCCGTAGCCGGCATAGCCCGGCGGCGCGCCGATCAGCCGGGCGATGGAGTGGGCCTCCCGGTATTCGCTCATATCGAAGCGCACCAGTGCCCGGTCCTGGCCGAACAGGGCGGCGGCCAGCTGCCTGGCCAGCAGCGTCTTGCCGGTGCCGCTGGGCCCGCAGAAGAGCATGACGCCCTGGGGCCGGCTCCGGCTGCCCGGAAAGGCCATGGCCGCCGCCGCGGCCGAAACGGCGGCTTCCACCGCCCGGTCCTGGCCGATGACCGACGCCCGCAGCTTTTCGGCCAGCGCGGCCGGCTGGATGGATGGGCCGTCCAGCAGGCTGCACAGGCCGCTCATCTGGGAAACCACCCGGCGCACATGGCCGTCCTCCACCCGGCGCCGCCCCTCGGTCAGCGCCAGAGCCGAAGCCTCGTCCAGCACGTCGATGGCCTTGTCGGGGAAATACCGCTGGGGCAGAAAGCGGCGGCACATGCGCTCGATCTCTCCCAGCAGCTCCTCGCCGGCCTCGACGCCGTAATGGCGGCGGCAGAGGGCCGCCGAAGCCCGCAGGATGGCCATGGTGGCCGTGCGGTCGGGCTCGCCCACGTCCACCGGCTGAAAGCGCCGCTCCAGGGCGGCGTCCTTTTCGATGTGCTTGCGGTATTCGGCCGGCGTGGTGGCGCCCACGATGCGCAGACTGCCCCGGGCCAGGGCCGGCTTGAGGATATTGCCGGCGTCGATGGCCCCCTCGGCGGCGCCGGCGCCGGCAATGGTGTGCAGCTCGTCGATAAAAAGAATGATGTCGCCGCAGGCGCAGGCCTCGTCGAGGATGCCCCGGATCTTGTCTTCAAACTCGCCCCGGTATTTCGTCCCCGAAACGACGGTGGCCATATCGATGGAATAGAGCCGCATCTCCCGCAGGGGCGGCGGCACCCGGCCGGCGGCGATGGCGGCCGCCAGCCCCTCGGCAATGGCCGTTTTGCCCACGCCGGCCTCGCCCAGCAGCACCGGGTTGGCCTTGCGCCGGCGGCAGAGGATGCGCAGCACCCGCTGCAGCTCCTGCTCGCGCCCCACCAGCGGATCGTATTCGCCCCGGGCGGCCCGTGCCGTCATATCGACGCCGTACTGCCCCAGCAGCTTGGGCTCGGCGGTGCGGGCGCGCCGGGGCCGGGTCTGGGGCGCCGGATGGGACATCTCCGACAGCAGGGTCTCCGGCTCGACCCCCATCTGCCGCAAAAGGCGGTATCCGCCGCAGGCCGTCTGCCGCACGACGGCCGAGAGCAGATGGACCGTCTCGACGCAGCCCCGCGCCTGCCCCGAAGCCGCCAGACGGGCGGCAAGCTCCAGCACGTCGCCGGCCTCCCGGGAGATCTCGGCGGCAAAGCCGCCGCTTCCGCGGCCCAGGCTGTCCTCCAGGGCGGCCTGCACGGCGGTGTGGGTGACGCCCCGGCGCTCCAGCGCGTCGGAGGCCCGGTCGCCCGGCACGCCGCACAGCCCCAGCAGGATATGTTCGGAGCCGAGGCAGCTGTGCCCCAGGCTGCGGGCCGCCGTGAAAGCCGCCACCAGCGCCCGGCGGGCGCCGTAGGAAAAAACGCCGTCGGTCATGGCTGCTTCTCCGGCGCCGGCTTCTGTCCGGCCCCGTTCCCGCCCGGCTCCGGCGGCCGCTTCGGGGCGGCGAAACGGTCGGTGTGGGCCTTCGTCATCTGGATATCGTTGCCGGGTGGTTTGAGTGATTGCATACGGATTCCTCCCTTGCGTTTTGAAATTATTGTTTACAAAAAGCCGGCAAGATATTTGCACAAGACGATTGCAATTTTTATTTTTCATGTTAAAATAGGAGTGTAAATCTTAGATCAGGAGGTAGGTTCAAATGGCATACAAGATCAACAAGGATGTTTGTGTCGGCTGCGGCGCCTGCGCTGCCCAGTGTCCTGTCAGCGCCATCGCCGAGGCGGATGGCAAGTATGAGATCGGCGAAGCCTGCGTTGGCTGCGGCGCTTGCGCTGCCCAGTGCCCCGTAGAGGCTATTTCCGAGGAATAATCGTCGGTTTGCCGGGCCCTAATCACTGAAACAGACATGGCGGTTTTACATCAGGTAAAACCGCCATTTGTCGATTTTGGACAGTTTTCGGCCGCGCACCGCACGGAGATCCCGGTGTTTCTCCGGTCCCGCATCCCACAATCATTCTGAAACAAAAGGCGGTCAATCACATTGGAAATCAACAGATTCACAGATTACAGAGACAAAATCGTCGACAGCTGCTCCAAGGTCATCGTCGGCAAAAATGATGTCATCGAGCTGGTGCTCACCTGCTTCATCTGCTCGGGCCACGTGCTGCTGGAGGACGTGCCCGGCACCGGCAAGACCATGCTGCTGCGCGCCTTCGCCAAGACCCTGGGCAGCGCTTTCAAGCGCATCCAGTTCACCCCCGACCTGCTGCCCTCCGACCTGACGGGCATCAATTTCTACAACCAGCACACCGGCGAGTTTGAGTTCCGCCGCGGCCCCCTCTTTTCCAACATCATCCTGGCCGACGAGATCAACCGCGCCACCCCCCGCACCCAGTCGAGCCTGCTGGAGGCCATGGAGGAAAAGCAGATCTCGGTGGACGGCGTCACCATGCCCCTCTCCGAGCCCTTCATGGTCATGGCCACCCAGAACCCCATCGAGTCCTACGGCACCTTCCCGCTGCCCGAGGCCCAGACCGACCGCTTCTTCATGCGCCTCAAGCTGGGCTATATGACACGCGAGCAGGAGCTTTCGGTCATCTCCCGCGCCAGCACCACCGACATCATCGCTTCGCTGGAAACGGCCGTCACGCCGGAGGAGACCCGGTATCTCAAAGACAATTACAAGGACATCACCGTCCACCCCTCGGTGGCCGGCTATATGATGGATATCATCGAAGGCACCCGCAAGGAATCGGCCTTCGTCACCGGCGTTTCCACCCGCGGCGCCATCGCCCTCTATAAGGCCGCCCAGGTGACCGCCGCCTTCGGCGGACGCGATTTCGTCCTGCCCGAGGACGTCAAGAAGGTGGCGCCCCATGTGCTGGCCCACCGCATCGTCAGCGGCTCCTCCCTCTCGTCGGAGGATTCGGTCAAGTACATCGAAAAGATCATCGCCGGCATCCCCGTCCCGCTGGAAAGCTGACCATGCTGCTTTACCTCGTCTTTCTCTGCATCATCGCCGCGCTGGTGCAGGAATATACCCTGCGGCACGCCCTCGACAAGGTGACCTACGACACCTTCCCCTCCAAAACGTCGGTGGACCCCGACGAGGTCTTTGAGGTCGTCACCCGCATCGGCAATCCCAAGCGGCTGCCGGTGTCCTTCCTCAAATTCCAGGAGTCCCTGCCGCTGGAGCTGGTGCCCGAGGGCGACGTGAAGCTGCGCCGGGACAACGAGCTCAACCGTCTGACCACCACCACCTTCCTCAAGCCGCGCCAGCAGCTGGAGCGCCGCTTCCCGGCCCATCTGACCCACCGGGGCCGCTATTTTCTGCGGGGCGCCACCCTCATGGGCGGCGATTTCCTGGGCCTGCGGCAGTCGGTGGAGTATTTCCCGGTCAACAAAGAGATCGTCGTGCTGCCCCGGGCGCTGCCCGAAGCCAGCTTCGGCGATACGCTGGGCGATTTTTTAGGCAATATGTCGGTCAACCGCTTCATCATGGAGGACCCCGTGCTGACCCTCGGCTTCCGGGAATACACCGGCCGGGAGCCCCAGCGGGCCATCTCCTGGACCCAGAGCGCCCGCATGGGCCGCACCATGGTCAAAAACTACGACCACACCCTCGACCTGTCGGTGACCGTCATCCTCAACGTGGAATGCCCACAGGACCTGCCCGACCGGGGCGGCCGTATTGAAGACTGCTTTTCGGCCACCCGCACCGTCTGCGAAAAGCTGGAGGGCAAAAAGATCAAATACGGCATTCTGACCAACGCCACCTCGGCCGGCGCCATCGGCCTGTGGAGCCAGATCGCCGACGGACTGGGCAAAAATCATCTGATGACCATTCTGGAGGGGCTGGGCCGGGCCACCCACGGCTCGACGGCCTCCTTTGAATCCATCGTCAACCGCGCCGTCCGCCGGGATGAGGCCGGCCGCTATTACATCCTCATCACGCCGGCCATGACGCCCGGGATGCAGGCCGGCCTGCGCCGCCTGCAGGCCCTCAAGGGCGGGCGCGTCTTCACCATCGACACCGGCAGCCTGGCCGCGCTGCGGGACGAGGACAACGGCGCAAAGGAGGCCTGAACGTGGAACTGACCGTATTTCTCAAAATGCTCAACGACGCCGCCGTCTTTCTGACCATCGCCGGCTTTGCCGTCCACCTGGCCACGCCGGTATCGGCCCTCACCATGGCCATTCTGTTCCCGGCGCTGGCCGCCGGCTGCGCTTATTTGCTGGATCAGAAGGGCCGCAGCCGCTATCCCGCCCTGGCTCTGGCCCTGCCGGCCCTGCTCTTTGCCCGAACGGCCGGCGACTGGGTGCTGCTTGCCATCCTGCTGGGATACCTGTTCCACATCGTCCGGCGGCAGATCTTCCTCAACGACAGCGGCGATTTCAAAGACGCCTTTTCCAAGGCCCTGTTCCTCAGCCTGCTGCCCTGCCTGTTCTCGGTGCTGACCTTCGATTTTGACATCCTCAACGGCCTGCTGCTGCCCTGCGTGCTCATCACGGCCGTCAGCGGCGTGGTTTTGCTGCGCATCCTGCGCCATTCCCGGGAAGTCATCGAATCGGGCGCCTTCAAGCTGTCCAACTGCCTTTCGGTGGCGCTGGTCTGCCTGCTGACCCTCGTCCTCAGCTCCGACGTCTTCGTAAACGCCGTGGCCGGCGCGCTGGGCTGGGTCTACAATACCCTCGTCGTCGATATCCTCACCGGCTGCATTTATGTGGTGGTGCGCTTCCTGTCGCTCTTCAGCAAGCTCTTTGCCATGATCTTCAATAAAGAGGTCGTCATCAAAGAGGAAGGCGAAAAGGGCACGGTGGGCGGTTTTGAGGAGATTATCTACGAAGAGGCGGGCGGCCGTCTGCCGCCCTACGTCACCTGGATCTGCTGCGCCCTGCTGGCCGCCGGCTTCCTCTTCCTGCTCTGGAAGGGACTGCGGGCGCTGTCGGGCCGCAACCGGCGTTTTGAGCACACCAGCCCCTTCGCCCTCAGCCGGGAGACCATCGACGTGCCCCGCGAGCCGCCCCGCAATCCCTTTGCCCGCCGCAGCGAGCGGGAGAGCATCCGGCATCAATACCGCAAATTCCTGCGGGAATGTTTAGACCGCGGCTTTATGATCACGCCGGATTTCGATTCCCAGCAGATCAGCGCCGGCGCCGCCGATTATTTCCCCCAGGCGCCGCTGGAGGCCTTCCGCCAGCTTTACATCCGCGCCCGGTACACCGACCGGGAGATCTCCAAAGAAGACGCCCGCCGGGCCAGAAGCCTCTTTGGCGAGATCAAAAAAGCCCCCGAGATCAAAACTTCCAAAACAGATGTCTGACCGGCGTCCGGCCGCCTTCCGCGCCGTGACACCGGAAAACGCACGATAGAGAAAAAAAACAAAGGAGTGTTTCACCATGCACAAATACCTGGAAGAAGCTCAGGCCATGCTGCCCCATCTGCAGGAGATGCAGCAGCAGATCCACCACTTCGGCGGCGTCGGCTACGACCTGCGCCCCAGCGCCGATCTGATCCTCAAGGAGCTGGCCGACCTGGGCATCGAAGCCCGTGAGATCATCGACTGCGGCATCGTCGCCACCATCGGCAAAAAAGACGGCCCCACCGTGCTGCTGCGCGCCGACTACGACGCCCTGCCCCAGGAGGAGATCACCGGCCTGCCCTACGCCGCCACCAATGGCAGCTGCCATTCCTGCGGCCATGACCACCACGCCGCCATGCTGCTGGGCACGGCCCGCCTGCTCAAGGCCCACGAGGACGAGCTGGAAGGCCATGTCAAGCTGATGTTCCAGCCCGACGAGGAAGCCACCACCGGCTGCAAGCGCATGATCGCCGCCGGCGTTCTGGACGATCCCAAGGTCGACGCCTCCTTCGCCATCCACATCGAGGCCGGCAGCGACCGCGACAACGTAGGCAAGGTCATCTGGGCCCAGGGCCCCACCTATTCGGCGGCCGACCGCTTTGAGATCCGCGTCCGCGGCAACGGCGGCCACGGCTCTCAGCCCCACAAGACCATCGACCCCATCACGGCCCTGTGCAATGCCATCACCACGGCCCAGCACATCATCTCCATGGAAGTGCCGGCCGCCGAGCGCGCCGTCATCACCATCGGCCAGATCCAGGGCGGCACGACGGTCAATATCATCCCCAACGAAGCCATGGCCGGCGGCACCATCCGCACCTATTCCAACGAAATGCGCGCCTTCTGCCGCGACCGCCTCATCGAGATCTGCCAGCTGACCTGCAAGGCCCTGCGCTGCGAGTGTGAGGTCTGGATCTCCCCCGACGGCGTGCCTCCCGTGGTCAACGACATCGACCTGGCCATCGAGATCCATCCCTGGATCGAGGAGATCTGCGGCGACAATCTCTACACCGCCGCCGAGCCCCTGTCCTTCGGTTCGGAGGACTATGCCTGGATCTCCGAGCGGGTGCCTTCGGTCATCATGACCCTCGGCGCCGGCCGCCCCGAGGAAGGCTATATCCACGGCGCCCACAACCCGGCGATCCACTTCGACGCCGGCTGCATGCCCTACGGCGTCGCCACCTTCACCAATCTCTGCGTACAGTATCTCAAAGCACATAAATAAGCCCGCCGCGCAATAAGATGGGAACACGGGGAAAAAGTCCGGGCGACCGGGCTTTTTCCCCAGCTTATCCGAAATATCCTGTTTTCCATCCCGTCCCCGCTGCCAAAGGAGGTCCCATGACAGCTCTGTCCCTGCTGGAACTGCCCATCCTCGACTGGTTCCAGACCCTGCAAAATCCCCTTTGCGACGCCGTCGCCCGTTTTCTCAACGTCATCGCCGCCAACGGCGAGGTCTTTATCCTGCTGACGCTGCTTCTGCTGCTTTACAAGCCGACCCGTCCGGTCGGCCTGGTCTGCGCCACCGCGCTGCTTCTGGAGCTGCTGGTGGTCAACATCACCATCAAGCCGCTGGTGGCCCGTGTGCGCCCCTACGACCTCAATCCGGCCGTGCGTCTGATCGTCGGCGCCCCCCACGACTATTCTTTTCCCTCGGGCCACACCGGCGTTGCCTTTGCCTTCGCCGCCGCCGTCAGTCCGCTGGGCAAAAAAGCCCACACCCTGGCCCTGGCCTTTGCCTGCCTGATGGGCGTTTCCCGTCTGTATCTTTACGTCCACTATCCCACCGACGTTCTGGGCGGCGCCCTCTGCGGCACCCTGTGCGGCCTGACCGCCCTTTTTCTCTGGAAAAAACGACTCGACCGTGATATCATAAAATAAGTGCGCCTGCCGCCCGGCGGCAGAGCGCGTCCTTTCCAAACCCGATTTGATCTATCCCAATCTGAGGTGACTGCCATGACTCTTTTACAAGGCATCCTGCTGGGCATCGTCCAGGGGCTGACCGAATTTCTGCCCGTTTCCTCTTCGGGCCATCTGACCCTCTTTTCCGCCATTCTGGATGTTCCTTCGGATATCCTGTTTACCGTCGTCGTCCATCTGGGCACCCTGCTGGCCGTCTGCATCGCCTTCCGCAAGGACATCGTCCTGCTGCTCAAGGGGCTGACCGGCCTGGTGCTGGACGGCTTCCACACCCGGGGCGTCTCCAGCCGCCGGCTGGTGGTCCTGCTGGTCATCGCCACGCTGCCCCTGGTGATCGGCGCTCTGCTGGACGATACGGTGGAGGCCATGTTCAGCAGCACGCTGTTCGTCGGCTGCGCCCTGCTGGTGACTGCCTGCGTGCTCTTTCTGGCCGACCGCCACGGCGGCGGCACCAAAACGGCGCGGGACGCCCGGCCCCTCGATGCCGCCATCGTCGGCCTGGCTCAGCTCTGCGCCCTCTTCCCGGGCATCTCCCGCTCGGGCAGCACCATGTGTGCCGGCCTGCTGACCGGCTTCGACCGCGACTTCGCCGTCCGCTTCGCCTTCCTGCTGTCCATCCCAGCCGTGGCCGGCTCTTTCGTCTTCAAGCTGCCCGATCTGCTGGAGGCCGGCCTGCAGGCCGCGTCGCCCCTGCCCTACATCGCCGGCTTTGCCGCCTCTGTGCTCAGCGGCTACCTGGCCATCCGCCTGGTGCGCCTGCTGATGCAGCGCAACAGCTTCCGGTATTTTTCGTACTACTGCGCCGCTGTCGGCGCCGTCACCATCGTCCTCAGCCTGATTTAGGAGGAAAACCATGAGCGAACGTAAAACCACTTCTTCCGGCGCCAAAAGCACCGGATCGTCCCGCACGGCCAAAACGGGCGCCGGCGCCAGCCGGAAAAAAAGCACCGGCACGGCTGCGGGGACCAAAAAGAAGTCGGCCGGCAAAAAGGCGCAGACAGCTGCCGAACGGCAGAAGCGCCTGCTCCACCGCACGGTGCGGGCATGCGTCTATCTCTTTCTGGCCTTTCTGGGCGTTCTTTCCATCTTCAACGTGCAGGGCTTTCTCATCGACTGGTACAAGGCCCTTTTCGCCGCCCTCTTCGGATTCGGCTACTATCTGACGCCCCTCATCTTTCTCTGCGCGTCGGTACTGCTGATCGCCCGGATGAAATACAAGGTCCGCGCCCGGGAGACCGCCCTCTTCTGCATCCCCCTCTTTTTCGGCGCCATGGGCCATATGGTGCGGGATATCAGCGCCTATCCGGCCGGCCTGGAGGGCCTCAAGCAGCTCTGCGTCACCGGCCGCGCCCTGACTTCGGGCGGACTGATCTCCGGCCTGCTGGGCCGCTTCCTCAAAGCCGCCCTTTCGGCCGGCGGCGGCATCTTCCTGTGTCTGCTGGCCATCGCCGGCTGCGGCTTCATCGCCGCCGGCACCAACCCCGTGACCTTCATCAAAAAGCTGCGCCCCGCGCCGGAGGAGCCGGAGGAGGATGAACCGGCCAAAAAGCCCGCCGCCAAACCGGCGCCCGCGCCTGCGCCGGCCGCCGGGACCCTCGGCTTCGATGAGGACCTGCCCTTTGACCTGACGCCCAAAAAACGTCCGGCGGCCGACCAGCCGGCTGTCACCACTGTCGAGCTTCAGCCGGGCAAAAAACGCACCGCCCCCCGCGGCGGCTTTGTCGATTTCTTCCGCAAGGACAAGCCCGAACCGGCCAGGCAGCCGGACGCCAACCCCGTCCGCCGGGATCCCACCGCGCCGCCGGAGCCCTCCTTCACCACCATCGACACAGCGCTGGACGGTTCCTTTGAGCCGCTGGACGCCGTGATGGCCAAAAATCCCCCGGTCGCCGGCACCTTCGGCTCCGATATCGCAGCGCCAGACAAGCCTGCCGCTGCCGAAACGGCGCCGGCCGCCCCGGAAGACGACGCCGGTATGCCGCCCCCCTTCGATTTCGACAAGCTGACCGCCGCGCCCAGGACGCCCGCGCAAACCGATATCCCCGCTTCCCGGCCGCAGGAGCCGGCCGACGCCGGGTTTGATATCTATACGGCCGACAATCCGCCGCCCGCTGAAATGAGCCTGGACGAAAAGCGCCAGGCCGCCGGCGAAGCCCACGAAAAGGCCGCCGAGGAAAACCAGGCCAGCCTGGCCGCCGCGCCGGAAAAGGCCGAAGCCGGACAATACATTTATCCGCCCCTGTCGCTGCTGACGCCGGGTGATCCCAGCATCGGCGCCGACCACGAGAGCATCGTCCGCTGTGCCGACCGCCTGATCGATACCCTCCGCAGCTTCAATATCGAGGCCGCCATCGTCAACGTCACCAAGGGCCCCACCATCACCCGTTACGAACTGCAGCTCCAGCGTGGCATCAAGTTCTCCAAGGTCACCTCCCTTTCCGACGACATCGCCCTGGCGCTGGGCGCCGTTTCGGTGCGCATCGCTCCCATTCCCTCCAACAATTCGGTGGGCATCGAGGTGCCCAACGATATCCAGGAGGTGGTCAGCCTCCGCGACGTGCTACAGAGCAAGGCCTTTACCGGGGCCAAATCGAAGATCTCCTTTGCCGTGGGCAAGGACATCGCCGGCCAGTGCGTCGTGGGCGACATTTCCAAAATGCCCCACATGCTCATCGCCGGCACCACCGGCTCGGGCAAATCGGTGTGCATCAATTCCATCCTCATCAGCCTCATCTACAAGGCCTCGCCCGAAGAGGTGCGGCTGATCCTGGTCGATCCCAAAATGATCGAGCTGGGCATGTACAACGGCATCCCCCATCTGCTCATCCCGGTAGTCACCGACCCCAAGAAGGCGGCTGGCGCCCTCAACTGGGCCGTGGGCGAGATGATGCGCCGCTACAAGCTGCTGGCCGAATACAGCGTCCGCAGCCTGGACGCCTACAACGAAGAAGTGCGCCGCCGCGGCGAAGACAAGACCCTGCCCCAGATCGTCATCATCATCGACGAGCTGGCTGATCTGATGATGGTGGCCGCCAAGGAGGTGGAGGAATCCATCGCCCGCATCGCCCAGATGGCCCGCGCCGCCGGCATGCATCTGATCGTCGCCACCCAGCGCCCCTCCACCGACGTCATCACCGGTCTGATGAAGGCCAATATCCCCTCCCGCATCTCCTTTGCCGTCGCCTCCCAGATCGAATCGCGCATCATCCTCGACCAGACCGGCGCCGAAAAGCTGATCGGCCGCGGCGATATGCTCTATAATCCGCTGGGCGCCGGCAAGCCCCTGCGCGTGCAGGGCACCTTCATCAGCTCGCCCGAAGTGGAATCGGTCATCGATTTCGTCAAGAACACCAGCACGGCCGAATACTCTCAGGAGATCCTCGACCACATCGAGCGGCAGGCCGAAAGCAAGAAGGAAGGCGCCCCCGGCGGCGACGGCGAGGAAGCCGACGATCCCCTGCTGATGGACGCCATCTCGGTGGTGGTCGACCGGGGCGAAGCCTCCACCTCTCTGCTCCAGCGGCGGCTCAAGCTGGGCTATGCCCGCGCCGCCCGCCTCATCGATATCATGGAGGAACGCGGCATCGTCGGGCCTTACGAGGGCTCCAAGCCCCGCGCCGTACTGCTGACCCGCGACCAGTGGTCGGAGATGCAGCTGCGCATGCGCGGCTGACCGCCTTCTCCGTCCGGCGTATAGATCCGCAAACCAATCCCTCTTACATAGAAAGGAGTCTGTATTTATGCGTTTTTACAAGATCCAGCCCAAAGAGATCCCGGGCAACGCCATTTCCCTCTTCGACGACGGCTGGGGCCTGCTGACGGCCGGCACCCCGGAAAACTACAACACCATGACCATCTCCTGGGGCCAGATGGGCTGCCTGTGGAACCGGCCGGTCTGCACCGTTTATGTGCGTCCCTGCCGCTATACCTATACCTTCACCGAGGCCTGCGACCGCTTCACCGTCTCCCTCTTCGAGCCGGGTGAGCAGCGTTCGGAGCTGAAGATGCTGGGCACCCAGTCGGGCCGGGAAATGGACAAAATGCACCACAGCGGCCTGACGCCCATGATGCTGGACGGCCTGATGGCCTATGAGGAGGCCAAGGTAGTGCTGGTGCTGCGCAAGCTCTACGACCAGCAGTTCGACCCGGCCCGCGTGCCGGCCGAGGTGGCCAACAGCAATTACGCCACCGTGGCCGACGACGACCTGCACCGCCAGTATATCTGCCTCATCGAAAGCGTTTACAGCCGCGACTGAGCCGCATAAAAAGACAAACCAGCATAAAAAAAGCAGATGCCGAAGCATCTGCTTTTTCTTTATGTTATCGATCCATTATGTTATCGATCCATTTTCATGTCGTGCCGGCACAGGGCGTAGATGACCAGCAGGATAAGGGTGGGCAGCAGGCCGGGCAGCAGCAGGATGACCAGCTCCCACACCGTCGCCGCGTCCCACTGGGCCGGCAGGCCGAATACCCGCACGAAGGCGGCGCACAGCAGGCCGGAGGAGACCAGCCCCAGCAGCGGCAGGATCAACCCCGGCAGCCAGCTTTTCCGGCTGGAGAGCCAGGCCTGCGCCAGGGCGCTGGCGATGATGGCGGCCAGAAACAGGACGGCGAACAGGCTGCCGTTATTCATCGCGGCCGTCCCTCCAGATGCTTCAGCCCTGCAGCCCCCGGGCCTGGCGCGCCATATTCTCGATGACGACGTCGTGGATCTCACCCAGTCCGGCGCAGTATTCCAGCACCTTCCAGGGCGTATTGGTATGAAAATGGATCTTGATCAGGGACGCGTCTCCCACCACCAGCAGACAGTCGCCGGGGATATTTTCCGTAATATCGGCGATGATCTGCTGCTCGGACAGGTCCTGCCCCTCGATCAGAAGCTGCGTATCGAAACGATATTCGCCCATATAAAGCCTCCGAAATATTTTTCTTACCGGTATTATAGCCCGCCCGCGGGCCAAAAACAATCGCGGCCGCCGATTGTTCACCAAAGGTTTAAAAAGGCAGGAAAACGCGGAAAAGGCGGCGCGTATGATACGCGCCGCCCTGAAAAAGCCGCTTTTGGATGATATTATTCGGCGTCGCCGTAGCCCTTGAACAGCTCCACATAGAAGCGGACGTTGTCGCACAGGATGCCGGTATCGATATGCTCATTGACCTGATGGGCGCCGGCCGTCTTGGCGCTCGACTTGATGCCGGTGAAGCGGTAGACGCTCTTGGTGGGGGTCAGATCGCAGTAATAGCGGGAATCGGTGCCGCCGGCCAGCATGGAGGGGATAAAGGTGACGCCGGGGTACATTTCCGAAATGATCTTCTGGATCAGGCGGTAGCCGTAGCTGTCGGTGGTGGAGATGGCGGGAGGATTGTGGCCCTTGACCAGACGGAACTGCACGCCCTCGGGCAGCACCTTCTTGAAGTGGGCTTCCAGGTCCTCCAGGGTCTGGCCGGGCAGCAGACGGCTGTTGGCCACGACCGAGGCACGCTCGGGCAGGATGTTGGCCTGGGCGCTGCCCTGGGCCATGGTGGCTGCCGTCGTGGTGCGCACCATCTGGTTGACGCTCTTTTCGGTCTCGGCCAGCTCGCGGATGCGTTCCCAGTTGGCCTTGGGATCCTTGCACAGCTCGGCAAACTCGCCCTGCAGGAAGGGCACGCGGGCCTTCATCTCGCGGATGACCGGCTCAATGAGCACGGGATCCATGCGGTTGTTCTCCAGCTCCCAGATGCCGTGGCCCAGCTTGCCCAGCGCCGTATGCACGGGCGGGAAGGCCGAATGTCCGCCGGGATCTTCCACATAGAACTCATAGTCGGCATAGCCCTTTTCGCAGACGATGACGGTGGCCACATTCTTGCCGTCG
This sequence comes from uncultured Clostridia bacterium, assembly GCA_945947915.1. GTDB lineage: Bacteria > Bacillota > Clostridia > Oscillospirales > Butyricicoccaceae > RGIG1902. The sequence goes on from CAMEZQ010000017.1 coordinate 29,322, forward strand.
ATCTCGGCGATGCCGCCGCACTCGTCGATGGCCATGCCGAACTGCACGCCGCGGGCCTTCAGCTCGTCGTGGATGATCTGGCCGGCGGCGCCGGGGCCGCCCATGATCTCTTCGTTATAGCCAAAGGCCAGGTAAATATCGTGGTCGGGGGTGAAGCCGTCGGCGATCAGCAGCTCGATGGCGTCGAGATAAGCCTGGATGTTGCACTTGGAGTCGGTGCAGCCGCGGCCCCACATAACGCCTTCTTCGTCCACATGGCCCGAGAAAGGAGGATACTTCCACATGGCGTGGTCGCCCTCGGGCACCACGTCCTGATGGGCCGTCATCAGCAGGGGCAGCTTGCCCGACTTGCCGGTGCCCTTCCAGATATAGAGCAGCGCGCACTTGCCGATGACCTCTCTCGACAGGGTCTTATGTACCAGCGGATAGGCCTCTTCCAGATATTTGTGCAGCGCCAGGAAATCATCGACGCGGGTCTTCTCCGGGTCGGCGCTGGAAACCGTGGGGATCTGGACCATGCCCTGCAGATGCTTGACGAACAAATCCTTATCGTATTTCATGCTTGTACTCCTTCCTCTTTTTACAGGCCATGCGCAAATTCGGCTATTTTTTATGCAAAACCGCTAAAAAAATGCAGCTTATTTTGTGCATAGCCGTTGATTTTCCATTACAAGACCATCTTAACACAATTGCCCATTTCCCGCAACTGTTTTCTCGGCCGCAGCAAAAAGCCCCCTCGTTCCGAAAGGGAACGAGGGGGCCGCCGCGCTTTTCCGCCTGCCGGGAGGATCTATTCCTCGTCGCCGGCGGCGTCCATCATCAGACGCATTTCGGTGGGATAGACCTTGCAGGCTTCCATATCCACATGGGCCGGATCGCGGAAGGGCACGTTTTCCCTGCCCAGCAGCATGGCCTGCATATCGCCCATGGTCAGCCGGCCGTCTTTCTTGACCACCCGGTGCCAGGGGTATTCGTTGGGACACAGCTTCATGGCAAACCCGACAAAGCGCGCCTTGCGCGGCTCGTCCAGGGTCTCGGCGATATCGCCGTAGCTCATGACCCGGCCTTCCGGGATATAGGATACCACTTTGTGTACACGCTTGAAAAAGCCCATAGTTTACGCCTCCCCGGTGATCCCGATCCAGGTGGGCGTCACGCCCAGATGGGGCAGGATCCTTTCAAAAAGATCTTTCGTATCCATCACAACGCTCATGCCGTTGCTGCCCGGATGCATGCACACCCGCGTCTGCTGCAGGATGTCCCGGTCGCAGACCAGCCGGATCTCCCGTTCGGTGTCAAAGAGCAGGCTGAGGGGATTGACGGCGCCGGGATGGACCCCCAGCTTTTCCTCCAGCAGCTCGGCCGAACCGAAGGAGAGCCGCGCCACGCCCAGCGCCTTGGAGACCTCGGCCGTGCGGAAGGGCTTGTCGCCCACGATGAGCAGCAGGTAGAGCATGGTTTTCTGCCGGTTGGTCAGAAAGAGATTGCGGAAGAACCGCGCCCCCAGCTGCGCTTCGATGGGCGCCAGATCCTCCATGGTATGCACATCCTCGTGGCACACCAGCGTATAGCCGACCCCCAGCCGGTCGAGCATTTCCAGAATGGGACGGTTGTCACGCATTTTCCCTGCCTCCTCCGATCTGTGTCAGCAAAACGGCGCCGACGATCAGTCCGCCGCCGGCCAGCACCGACAGCCGCGGCGGCTCCAGCCCGATCATAATGGAGATCACCGTGGCAAACACGGCCTCCATGGTATAGATGACGGCGGCCTTGTTGGCGTCCACATGGGGCTGGGCATGCACCTGCACCAGATTGGCCAGGATGGTGGGGAAAATGGCGGCCAGCACGATGGCCCAGCCGGCGCCGTGCAGCTGGGCTGCCGTGGTGGTGAAAAAGCTGCCGGTCCCCAGCGCCGTCAGACCGCCCATGACGCCGGTGAAGGCAAAGGACATGAAGGACAGCAGCACGGGGTGCATATAGGCGCCGGCGATGGACGTAAAGGTCAGCTGAAAGGCCCAGCCCACCGCGCCGATCAGGGTAAGCAGGTTGCCCAGGCTCAGGCTGATGGTCTGGCCGGGCTGCATATTGAGAATATAGATGCCTGCAAGGCACAGCACCACGGCGGCGCCCACGTTCTTTTTGGGCTTCTGCTTCATCAGCAGCCATGTGGTGAAGGGGGCGATGACCACATAGGCCGTCGTGATAAAGCTGCTCTCCGACGGCGTCGACATGGAGATGCCGATGGTCTGAAAGATCATGCCGCCGAAAAAGATGCAGCCCATCAGAATGCCCGACCAGAACTCTTTTTTGGTCATGGTGCGCAGATGCCGCAGGGCAAAGGGCAGCAGCAGCAGCGCCGCCAGCGTATAACGCAAAAACAGATACATCTCGCTGGACATGCCTGTATTGGTGACCATCTTCGACCAGACAAAGGACATGCTCCACGCCAGCGTCGTGACGAAAAGCATACCTTCATACCTGGCCGCGGGCCTGTTTTTCTGCAATTCCAATCTTTGATCCTCCCGATCTTTTCTGTCTAACTAATGTTTTAGTATATCTCAAACCTTCGGCGCTGTCAACCGCACGGCTTGCGCCGCTCCGCCATGCCTGGTATAATAAGATAATCAGATCATTCTGTATAGAGGAGGCCCTTTTATGGCATTATACGACGACGCGCAGTTTTTCGACGCCTACGGGCAGATGGCGCGCAGCCGGGGCGGGCTGGCGGCCGCCGGCGAATGGCATCAGCTCCGGCCGCTCTTTCCGCCGCTGGCAGGCAGCCGGATGCTCGACCTGGGCTGCGGCTACGGCTGGCACTGCCGCTATGCCGCCGAACAGGGGGCACGGGAGGTGCTGGGCATCGACGCCAGCCGCCGGATGCTGGCCGCCGCGGCCGAAAAAAACGCCCATCCGGCCGTCACCTACCGCCTCTGCGCCATCGGGGATTACGACTATCCCCCGGAAAGCTGGGATCTGGTCTTTTCCAACCTGGCCCTGCACTATATCGCCGGCCTGGACGATGTCTTTGCCCGTGTTTTCCGCACCCTGCGGCCGGGCGGCGTCTTTCTCTTCAACATCGAGCATCCCACCTTTACGGCCGGTGTGGGGCAGCAGTGGCTGACCGACGAACAGGGCCGGCCCCTCTGCTGGCCGGTGGACGATTATTACCGCCCCGGCCCGCGGCAGACGGTTTTTCTGGGCAGGACCGTGGAGAAATACCACCATACCCTCACCCAGATCCTGGGCGGCCTGCTGGCCTGCGGCTTCTGCCTGGAAGCCGTAGAGGAGGTGGTGCCGGCCGCGGATACCCTGACCCAGCCCGGCATGGCCGACGAGCTGCGCCGCCCCATGATGCTGCTGGTGCGCGCCCGGCGGCCGCAGCGCACCCCCGCGCCCGGAGATGCATAGAATGATGCAGGCGTGCAAAGCACACGCCTGTTGGTTTCCATCTCTACGAAAGGTTTGGGTGAGTTTATGTTCTGGAGACGCCAACGAAACCGCGCCTGCTGCAAAAGCTGCTGCTGTGAGAGCCGCTGCTGTGAGAGCCGCTGCTGTGAAAGCTGCTGCTGTGAAAGCTGCTGCTGTCGGACCTGCTGCCGCTGGGAAAGCCGCTGCTGTGAAAGCTGCTGCTGCTGTTCCTGCTGCAGACATTCGGAAGACCGCCGGCAGGAGGGTCCGGCCATAGAGACCCGTATTTTTGTCGAACGCGTTCTCGACGTGCCGATGACCACATACTACGGCCCGGGCTATACCGAGCTGGACTGCTGCGTGGATACGCGCAACGTCCTGCAGGAGATCTCCGATACCCTGCGGGAAGAACGCCGTCCTGCCCACTCCGGCGGACGCGCACGCTGCTGCCGCTGATGCTTCCCGCCCCCGGGGCCGCCGGTCCCGGGCGGCACTACATCTGAAAAACGCCCAAACCAAAGCCCCGCCTTCCGCAAAGGGAAGGCGGGGCTGTTTTTTACGGCAGATCCGTTCAGAGGATGGTGACCGGCAAGCGGGGCCGCGCGGGCAGGAAGATCACCTGTGTGTCCCGCCCGATACGGTTGTCCGCCGGCAGGAGGTCGGAGTGGGCTTCGCCGGCCCAGTCGGGCTGTTCCTGATAGCTGGCGGGATCGTTGAGCACGGCCCAGGTGCGGGCAGCTTCGGGCGTGACATAGAATTCATAGCTGCGGTAGACCGGATCCTCCTCCGACCGGCGCTCAAACTCCAGATTCAGGCAGAAGACGCGCTGGCCGTCTTCGGCTTCTGCGCTGTAATAGTAATCATTCCTGTTGGAAACCAGGCTGCCCTCCAGCAGGTCAGCACGCAGTGCCTCCAGCAGATCGGCATAGACCGTATAGGACAGGACATCCTCATCGTCCCAGATGCCGGCCAGCTGCACACCGCCGTAGTACAGCTGATAAAAGGGCGCGTCGTCCCACAGCACCGAATAGGCCCGGCGGATGACCTCGGGGGTCTCATAGATGCTGTCCACCAGCGCCAGATAGCCGAAGACATCCTGGATCTCACCATCATTTTCAGCCTCCGCCGCGATGGGCAGATAGTATTCGCGGCCGACGGTGGAGCCGTCGTTCATATAATAGTCCAGCCGGATATAGTCGTAATCATACTGTTCGCTGCCGGACGTACCGGCATACCAGTCATAAACAAGGTTCTGCGAGGTCTCCTTGTTGTCCAGGATCAGCCGATGGAGGGCCAGCACGTTGTCGAAGCAGGGATCCTCGGGGATCACCTTGGCTCTGAAATTCTGGTTGTAATAGCTCTGCAGCTCCACGTAGGCCACTTCCGACGCCTGGGGCACATAGCTCTCCACGCCCAGCAGGTCGAAGCCCAGCACACCGCCGCACAGCAGGATGACCAGTGCGGCGGCGGCGAAGCCCTTCCAGCTGCGGAAGACCCGGAAGCTCTTGCGCAGCACCATTTCCGAGCCGAAATAGCCGATGGCCGCGGCGATCAGCATGCAGACGGTATACCACGGCACACTGGGCCGCGCGTCGCTGCGGATCTGATAGGATACGGCGTAGAACAGGATGCTGAGGAGCAGCGTACAGCCGGCCGTGACGCAGTATTTAAAGACCGGGCGCAGCGCCGGCACGGCCACGAACTCACCGGCCGATTCGCTCTGCCGCCGGCGGTAGAACAGCCAGGCCAGCGCCAGCAGCACCAGGCCGCACAAAGCCAGCCCCCACAGGTAGCCACTGCCGTCGTAAAAGAGCCGCAGGGGCTGCATGTCTTCGGTGTATTCCATCTGCGGACAGCACTCGGTATAGATATGCCAGATGGGCGACATCCAGCCCAGCCTGGTGCTCCCATTGAAGGAAACACCGTAGAGGAACAGGGTGGGGATATACCGCACCACCCATTCGACCACGACAACGGTAAAATTGAGCACCACATACAGGATGGGCGCCGCCGCCACATGGCCGGTGATGTGGGAACACAGGGTGGCAAAGCCGGTGAAGAAGAGGCACATGGCGGCATACATGCCCAGCCATTTGACCAGATAGATCAGGCCGCCGCCCAGCCCCAGGCTGTATTCGATAGCCAGCGTCATGGCGGCCACCAGCACCATGGGCACCAGCAAAACGGCCAGCGTCAGCAGGGTATTGGTACAGAAGATGGTGCCGCGGCGCACCGGCAGCGCGTGGTAAAAGCTGACGCTGCGCGCCGTGCAGAGATAGCTGTTCTGCACCTCCACAATGGCCGCACAGAAGAAAAAGGCCATCAGCGTGCCGCCGATATGGACGGTATAGTAAATATACTCGCTCATATCCAGGATATTGCCGACGTTGGGCCCCAGATTGACCACCATGATGGGCATGGCAAAGACCCAGATGACCAGATGGGTCAGCCACAGCGGCATTGTACGCCGCAGCCCTTTTCTGGCCAGCGTCCAATCAAAGAACGATGTCTTTGACTGCATAGTCTGCACCTCCTAATTCGTAAATAAAGATCTCCTCCAGCGTCAGCGGCAGCAGATCGAAAAACAGCGGGTCGATCTCTGTCATGCGGGCCGTGATGGCGGCCTGGCTGCCCCGCACGATGACGGTATGCACCCGGCCCGACGTGCTGCGGTGCAGGATATCCAGCCCGGGCAGGCTCTCGTCCTGCCCGCCGCGGAAGACCACCTGCAGCTTGACGATGTTGTCCTGCAGCTCGGAAAGGGACCGTTCGATGAGCACCCGGCCGTGGTCGATGATGCCCACATGGTCGCAGACATCTTCCAGCTCCCGCAGGTTGTGGGAGGAGACCAGCACGGTGGTGCCGCGGTCGGCCACGTCGCCCATGAGGATGCTCCACACCCGGCGGCGCATGACTGGGTCGAGGCCGTCGACCGGCTCGTCGAGGATCAGATAATCGGGCCGGCAGCACATGGCCAGCCAGAAGGCCGCCTGCTTCTGCATGCCCTTGGAAAGATGACGGATGGCCTTTTTCTCATCCAGGGGAAAGGCCTCCCGCAGCGCCTCAAAGCGCTGCATGTCGAACTGGGGATAGATGCCCCGGTAGAAATCGCGCATATCGCGGATATTGGCCGAAAGGAAGGCGTAAACGTCGTCGGAGATATAGGCGATGCGCCTTTTGACGGCCGGATTCTCATAGACGGGCTGTCCGTCCACGGCAACCAAGCCGCTGTCGGGCCGGTAGATGCCGGTGATGTGGCGGATGACGGTGGACTTACCCGACCCGTTGGGACCCACCAGGCCGTAAATGCCGCCCTTCGGTACATGGAGGTCGAGCCCGTCCAAAGCCCGGAAGCCGTCGAAGGTCTTGACCAGATTACTGACTTCGATCATTCTTCCACCCCTCCTTCACCGCCGATGCGCCGCAGCAGCTCTTCCCGGGAAATGCCCATCAGAACGAGCTGGCTGACGATATGGTCAAAATCGGTTAAAAGCTGGTTCATACGTCCTCTGTCGACCTCCTGCTGTTTTCCGGCAAAGGAGCCTTTGCCGGGAATGGTGTAGATGATGCCCTCATTTTCCAGCTCCCGGTAGGCCCGCTGAATGGTATTGGGATTGATGGCCAGCTGCGCGGCCAGCTCACGCACCGAGGGCAGGCGTTCGTCGGGCGCAAGGCCGCCCGACAGGATCAGTTTCTTGTAGTTGTCTTTGATTTGCTCGTAAATCGGACGGGAATCCCGATAATTGAGGCCGATCAAGAGACCACCTCCATTGCAGATTGATGCGCGCGGTCCGGCATACGCGGCGAGCGCCGCCTGCCGGGCCGAACTGTATGAATTGAACTAATACAGTTATAGCACATCATGGGGGCGGCCGTCAATCGGCAGCCCTTTAAGATTTCTTTAAGAAGGCCTTAAGTTTTCCCATCCTGCCGTGTCTTCCCTTCGGTTTCGGCAAAATGTTTCTTCTCAATACACTTTCTACTATATCGGCTGATGGCGCGGCCGTCAACCGGCCAATCCTTAAGATTTGTTTAATCTTCTGCGGCCGGCGGCCGATTGACAGGCCCCCTCCCGTCCTGTACAATAAAACCAACAACAACCGGAGGCCCTGCGCCCCGGTGATCCAATGAGAGAAAGGATCGGTATCTGCCATGAACAAAGCCATCAATTCCCTGCGTATCACACAGACCGCCGCCACCGTTGCCGCCCTTATGGGCTTTGAGGCGCCAAAAAATGCCGACGCCCCCAATCCGGTCGTCACCCACGCCGCCCAAAAGGCCCTGAACGGACGCAAGGTCGAACGCGCCCTGCTCTATAACCCCGACGCCATCGCCCTCTGGCTCTTCCAGAAATACACCCATCTCTTTACCCCGGTCATCGAAAACACCGCCATCACCCTGCCGGTTTTGTCGGTCATGCCCTCAGTGACGCCGGTCTGCTTTGCCTCCATGTACTCCGGCCTCCAGCCTGCCGACCACGGCATCCAGGCCTATGTCAAGCCGGTGCTGACCTGCGACACCCTCTTCGACGCCGCCATCCGCGCCGGTCACAAGCCCATCATCATCTCCACCGAGGGCGACAGCATTTCCGAGATCTTCAAGCAGCGCCCCATGGAGTATATCTTCTGCGCCACTCCCGAGGAATGCAACCGTCACGCCCTGGAGGTGCTGGAAAAAGACAGCCACGATCTCATCGTGGTTTACAACGGCAATTACGACACCCAGATGCACCGCACCGGCACCGAATCGGCCGAAGCCATTGCCGAGCTTTGCAAAAATGCCGCTGATTTTGAACGGCTGACGGCGGCCGCCCACGCGGCCTGGGCCGGCAAGGCCTGCCTGGCCGCCTTCCTGCCCGACCACGGCTGCCACGACATCGACGGCGGCCTGGGCAGCCACGGCCTGGATATGCCCGAGGATATGGAGATCGTCCATTTCTACAGCCTGTGGAAATGACCGGTCCTCCGCCAAAGAAAAAATTGCCATGAAAGATAAAAAGCTCAGCCGCCGGCGGGCGCGCCAGGTGCTCCTGCTGCTGTGGGGCGGCATCGCCCTGGTGCTGCTGGGCACCCTGCTGCGCAGTGACCCCTGCTACATCGCCGGCGTTTTCCTCCTGCTGTGTGCCGTCCTCTATGCCCGCAAGGCCAATAAATGCCCCTACTGCGGCGGCCGCATCCACGGCATCGCCTGGAAAAAGCCCGACCAGGGCTATTGTCCCCACTGCCAGAAATGGCTGGAATACGACGATACGAAAGAGTAAAAAAACAACGCGGCCGGACGCCCTGTATGGGCCGTCCGGCCGCGTTGTTGGTTGATCGGCGTCCTTGTGCGATAAAGAACACCCCAGGGTTGTTCCTCCTGCCTCTTACACAGGGGAGCCAAAAGATGCGGTGCGTCCGGCAAGCACGACCCCACAATCCCTCCGGGTCCTTCGGACCCACCTCCCTTTACACAAGGGAGGCTCCGGCGCGGCACAGCACCCAAATTCGTCCGCTTCAGCGAAGTTCCCGGCCTTACGGCGATGCAGCCAGGCAAAAAACAGGCCCTTCATAACTTCCGGGCGCCGACACGCATCGGGAGCGACCCGAAGCCGTTCCGCGTCAGCGGGGCTTCGGGATGCGGCCCCCATATGTCTGGAAAAGCACACCAAAACCCACCTACACCCTCGCCTGGGGGTCCGGGGGACGGCTTAAAGTGCCCCCGGTGCCCTTTGGTTACTTTCGGGCAGTCGAAAGTAACAGAAAAACGCGCGCCTGCCAGGGCGGAGAAGTGACGCTGAGAAGGAAAAACCAGAAATCCACAATCCCTCCGGGTCCTTCGGACCCACCTCCCTTTGCACAAGGGAGGCATGGGTAGGGTGCTGTACACGTCCGCGGAACTGGACAACGGATCCAATAAATGGGTGTCCGGGGTTCGAACATCCATAAATACGCAAAATAAAAGGGCTGTAAACACAGCCCTTTTATTTTGGTGATCCATCGGGGATTCGAACACGAACGCTGTACGCGTCCGCGGAACTGGACAACGGATCCAATAAAGGGTGTCCGGGGTTCGATTAATCGATAAATACGCAAAATAAAAGCACATCCGATGATGTGCTTTTATTTTGGTGATCCATCGGGGATTCGAACCCCGGACACCCTCCTTAAAAGGGAGATGCTCTGCCAGCTGAGCTAATGGATCGTATTCGGTTTTAAAATTGGCTGGGGCAGCGGGATTTGAACCCACGAATGCCAGAGTCAAAGTCTGGTGCCTTACCGCTTGGCTATACCCCAATATCGCAAAAAATCCGCCCGTCAGGCCGTTATTAAGGTATCAGCGCTAACAAGCGGAGAAAAAAATGGGGTGGATAAACGGATTCGAACCGTCGGCCTCCAGAGCCACAATCTGGCGCTCTAACCAACTGAGCTATATCCACCACATACTGGCGTGCCTGGAGGGACTCGAACCCCCAACCTACTGCTTAGAAGGCAGTTGCTCTATCCTGCTGAGCTACAGGC
>CAMEZQ010000018.1 GCA_945947915.1 uncultured Clostridia bacterium
CCATACGTTTTCGGCATCTTCGGTCCAGCCGCCGCTGGAGGCATGGTAAAACGTCGGAACAACATTCCCTTTATACAGCACAAACAATCCGTACGCTGCATCGACGGCTTGATTGCTGTTGGAATTCTGCTGCCGGGTGCCTTGATAGACCTGACAGTCGGTGGTATTGCACAGGTCAAACCCCAGCGCCGCGTGCTTTCCCCGGCTGCAGTACGCATAGGATTTTGCGCACAGCGCCTGTGCCTTCAGCGCCTCGATGGGCCAGGACGGGCTCATTTCCCCTGTGATGACCCCTTTGACATAGTCATGGATACCGACGACGTTGATAACAGTCAGATCGTTGCCGTTGACACGGTTGTATTCAAAGCCGCCGTTATAGCTGTAACCGGCAAACCAGGTCTCCTCGGAATGAGGCTGGATGCCCAGCGGCTGGCCCTTCTGGTCGAACTCAAACAGGATCTCACCGCTGCTGCATTTTGCCACGGTATAGCAGGTGGCGCTGCCGCCTACGGCCTGCAGCGATTGATCCAGCAGCTCTTCCATCTCAGACGCTGCCAGCCGGGCCGCGGACGAGGAGCCGTATTCTCCGACGCGGACGGTATAGGCGTCTTCGTGATAGGCCGGAAAAGCGGTGACGCCCTCCTCCCGGAAACCATCGGCAGCAGCCTGCGCTTTGGCATAGCTTTGGAATGTTTTTTCGGTTTCCAGATGATACGGCTGGATGGTGCGGATGCTGTTTTGGGCATCGCGGTCGCTGTAATTCTCGCCGGCCGAGAGATAGATCACTTTATCTTTCAGAATGACGAGATCCCGGACGTCTGTTTCGCCGACTGCCTGGAAAGCCCCGTCCTCGTCATACCAGCCAAAATCATAGCCTGTGGCCTGTCCCGTCTTATTCAGCAGTTTGGGTGCCGGTCTGGCATCGCTGCCATAGGCCAGGCCGATCCGGACCATGGGATCGGGATCGGCAGGCAGTTTCGCCGCCTGCGCGGGCATATACAGAAAAATACCTGCCAGCAGGCAGACCGCAAGTATACGCCGAAATCCGTTCATCGCCTGCACCCCCTCCGCACAGCATCGTTTACTCAAAAATTATAGCACAGCGCCTTCGGCCTTTTCAATGCGTCCCGGCGGAAATGCTCAGAATTTCGTCACCTTCCGGGCGGCCGCCATAAAGACTTTATAGGCCGGACCTTCCATGGTGCGGGCCACTTCTTCCAATTCCCAGCGAATGGCGATGCCCTGAGGGCAGTGCTGTTCACATCGTCCGCATTTGACGCATTTGGAGGCGTTGGTCGGCTTGGCTTTGAGCGAGGTGCACATGATATACTCCCGCAGGCCGGTGAACCAGCCGTCGGATTGCCGAACATTCATGGTATTAAAACAGGTGGGGATGTCTACGCCGGCCGGACAGGGCATGCAGTAGCTGCAGCCGGTGCAGGGCACTTTTGTATTTTCCCGGATGATCTGCCGTGCCTGGTCGAAGAGGGCCAGCGTGTCCTGGCTGAGGCTTCCGGGCGCTGCATCCGAACAGACGCCGCAGTTTTCGCGGATCTGCTCCACATCGTTCATGCCCGAGAGGATCACGGTGACTTCGGGATAATTCCAGATCCAGCGCAGACCCCATTCAGCCGGGCTGCGCCGGGGCTGACAGGATGCCCAAAACTCTTTTGCGCGGGCCGGCAGTCCCTGGACCAGGCGGCCGCCGCGCAGCGGCTCCATGATGATGACCGGCAGTCCCTTGGAAGCCGCATAGCGCAGGCCGGTCTCGCCAGCCTGTCCATGTACATCCATATAATTGAACTGGATCTGGCAGAAATCGAAATCGTATGCGTCGATGATCCGGATGAATCCGGCAGAACCGCCGTGATAGGAGAAGCCGATATTGCGGATCTCACCTTTTTCCTTTTTTTCAGCGATCCATTTTTCGATCCCCATATCGGCCAGACGCTGCCAGCCCTGATAGTCGGCCAGCATATGCAGCAGATAATAATCGATATGATCGGTCTGCAGCCGCCGCAGCTCCTCGTAAAAGAAGCGGTCGAAATCGGCATAGGTTTTGGCCAGGTATTGCGGGAGCTTGGTGGCCAGATAGATTTTATCACGGTATCCTTTGGCCAGAAATTTTCCCAGCGCAGTCTCATTGCCCGGATAGGTATAGGCCGTGTCGAAGTAATTTACGCCCTGTTCCAGCGCATACAGCATTTCCCGCTCGGCCTTCTCCTGATCGATAAAGCCGCCCTTTTTGGTAAAGCGCATACAGCCATACCCCAGCGCAGAAAGCCGGTCGCCGTTTTTTGGATTGATACGGTATTGCATAATGCCTCCTGATCGAGTATTGCAAAGCTACAGATAACAGTCGGCCCGCCGCCCAAAGGCCGCGGGCGGCGGGCCGGTTTTTGTCGGATCTTATTTGCAGATGACCTTGTGGAAAGTCTTTTTGCCCTTCTTGATCACAAAATCACCCTGTTTTACGTCGTCAGCCGTGAAAACCTGCATGGGAGAGGTCACCTTGACATCGTTGACCATAACACCGCCCTGGTCGACCAGACGGCGGGCTTCGCCTTTGGAAGCCGTCAGCTTGCAGCGGACCATCAGATCGACGATGGTCAGGCCTTCTCCAAAATCAGCGGCGCTGATCTCGGTGGAGGGCATGTTGGCCGAAATGGCGCCGGCACCGAAAAGCGCGCGGCTGGCTTCCTGGGCCTTGTTGGCTTCTTCCTCGCCGTGGACCATATTGGTCAGCTCATAGGCTAGGATCTCCTTGGCGCGGTTGAGCTGGCTGCCTTCCCACGTATCCATTTCGTTGATCTGCTCCAGCGGCAGGAAGGTCAGCATGCGGATGCATTTGAGCACGTCGGCGTCATCCACATTGCGCCAGTACTGGTAAAACTCGTAAGGCGACGTCTTGTTGGGATCGAGCCAGACGGCGTTGCCGGCGGTTTTGCCCATCTTCTTGCCCTGCGAGTCGGTCAGCAGCGTAATGGTCATGGCGTGGGCGTCCTTGCCCAGCTTTTTGCGGATCAGTTCGGTGCCGCCCAGCATGTTGGACCACTGGTCATCGCCGCCGAACTGCATATTGCAGCCCATGTGCTGGAACATATAGTAGAAATCGTAGGACTGCATGATCATATAGTTGAATTCCAGGAAGGACAGACCCTTTTCCATACGCTGCTTATAGCATTCGGCACGCAGCATATTGTTGACCGAGAAGCAGGCGCCGACCTCACGCAGCAGATCGACATAGTTCAGCTTGAGCAGCCAGTCGGCGTTGTTGACCATGCGGGCCTTGTCCTCGCCAAACTCGATGAAGCGCTCCATCTGGCGCTTGAAGCATTCGGCGTTGTGGTCGATGGCTTCCTTGGTCAGCATCTGGCGCATATCGGTACGGCCAGAGGGGTCGCCGATCATCGTCGTGCCGCCGCCGATCAGAGCGATCGGCTTATTGCCGGCCAGCTGCAGACGCTTCATCAGCGTAAGCGCCATAAAATGGCCGGCTGTCAGGCTGTCGGCCGTGCAGTCGAAGCCGATATAAAAGGTCGCCTTGCCAGCGTTGATCATCTCGCTGATCTCAGCCTCGTTGGTGACCTGGGCGATCAGACCTCTGGCCTGAAGTTCTTCGTACAGTGTCATTCTCTTTTCCTCCGGTATATTCAAATCTGTGTATTTTTGTGTATTTTTAAGAAACGCATGTAACTGGCTTCATTATATTGCAGGCTGGTTATTTGGTCAAGGACTTCTTATAGGCACGGGCCTGCTCCAGAAGGTCCGCCGCCCCCTCCAGGCTGGCCTTTGTCACATGGACGCCCGACGTCAGACGGGAAAGCTCTTCCCTTCGGCCGGCCTCGTCCAGCGCTTCCACTCGGGTATAGGTGCGTTCGGCGCCTTCATGTTTGCTGATGCGGTAGTGATGGTCGGCCAGACAGGCGATCTGAGGCAGATGGGTGATGCAGAGGACCTGTCTTCCGCGGGAGATCTCATAGAGCTTCTGCCCCACTTTATTTGCGGCGCGGCCGCTGACGCCGGTGTCGATTTCATCAAAAATAGCCGTACAGGCCTCCCCCGCCGACAAAACTTTTTTCAGCGCCAGCATGATCCGGGAAAGCTCGCCGCCCGACGCGACTTTCGTTAGGGGTTTAAGGCTCTCGCCCTTGTTGGTGGAAAGCAGAAAACGGACCGTATCGATCCCCTTGCGCGAGAACCGCACGCCTTTCAGATCGTCCTGGGATTCAATTTCGGCAGCCATGCGGGCCGAAGGCATGTCCAGCTGCACCAGCTCCTGCCGCACAAGTTCCGAAAGCCGCTCGGAAGCCTCCGTGCGCTTGCGGGTGAGCGCTTTGGCTAAAGCGAAGACGTGGCTGCGGCGTTCAGCATAAAGTGCCTTGAGCTCTTCTAGATTGTCTTCCGTGCCCAAAAGCGCATTGAGCTCGGAAGAAAGCTCCCGCAGCAGCTTGGGCAGCTGATCGGGCTCGACCTTATACTTTTCCGAAAGCTCCGTGATCCGATCCAGCCGCTTGTCGGTGTCCGCCAGCAGTTCGGGCGAAAAGTCGATGCGCAAAAAAGCCGATGAAAGCTCAGAGGACAGCTCGGTCAGCAAAGCCTCTGCCTCTTTGCCCAGGTTCAGGGCATTGGGCACTTCCCCCTCGATACCGGGGCAGGCGGCCAGCGCCTTGATGCCCTCGCTGACTTTGGGCAGAGCGCCCTGGGTATCCTCGTCGCCGGAAAAGAGCAGAATGGCGTCCCGCAGCGCGGTTCCCAGCCTTTCGGCACGAATCAGAGAAGAGCGCAGGGTCAGCTGCTGCTGATACTCTCCCTCGGAAACACTGGCCTGTTCCAGTTCATCTGTTTCGGCGGTCAGCTGGGCGATGCGCCGTTCTTTTTCCACGTTGCTGAGGGACAGGGAGCGAATGTTGCGGTTGAGCTGCAGCAGATCGTCATACGCCTCGGAAAAGACGGCAAGGTCCGGTTCCAGGCCGGCAAAGGCATCCAGATAATCGATATGCAGATTTTCGTCCAGCAAATTCTGTCCGTCGTGCTGCCCGTGAATATTGACCAGCATGCCGGAGAGCTCCCGCAGCATGGAGAGCACGGCCGGCTTGCCGTTGATCCGGCAGACGTTGCGGCCGTCCATGTACATCTCCCGGCGGATGAGCAGCGTATCATCGTGGATATCAAACCCCAACTGGCGGGTCTTTTCAACAGCTTTCTGGTCGATCCGTTCAAAATATGCCGTCACCGAAGCAGAGGAAGCGCCTGTGCGGATCAGCTCACGGCTGACGCGAAAGCCTAGGATCGCATTGATGGAATCGATGATGATGGATTTTCCGGCCCCGGTTTCGCCGGAAAGGACGCTGAACCCGTCTTCAAAATCAATATCGGTCTTTTCGATCACGGCGACGTTCTCGATCGACAATGATCTCAGCATAGCGTTTTATTTCAGCATGTTGCCGGCGATCTCGCAGAACTGCTCGGCTTTTTCATTGTCCGCCAGGATCACCAGGATGGTATCGTCGCCGGCGATGGTGCCGATGATGTTGTCGATCTTCAGCTGATCGATGGCGTAGGCTGCGGCGTTGGCCATACCGGTGATGGTGCGGATGACCACCAGGTTCTGGGCCCGCTGAATGCCGATGACGCATTCTTTGAAAATCGTGCGCAGCCGAGGCAGGAATCCCGCATCGTCGCCCTGGGACGGCGAGGAATATTTATAACCGCCGGAAAGGGAATTGACTTTGATGAGGCGAAGCTCTTTAATATCCCGGGAAATGGTGGCCTGCGTTGTGGCAAAGCCCATTTCCGTCAGCTTTTCTGAAAGCTCTTCCTGCGTTTTAATATCGTTTTGTGAGATGATCTGCATGATGGCCGACTGTCTTTTAAACTTCATTTTTAGAACCTCTCATTCGATAACTTTTGATGGATCCGCTCGTAAAAACCGATGCCTTTGAGACGGATCAGCGACAGACTGCGGGCAGATCTGCGGATCACGATCCGTTCCCCCGGCAGGATATGCCGGTTCTGATACCCGTCTACGGACAGCTGCACAGAATTATCCTGCGCCGGCGCCGTCAGCTCGATGACACGGTCCGCGGAGACGACAAAGGATTTGATCCCGAGCGCGTGCGGGCAGACCGGCGTGACGGCAATACAGGAGCTGGTGGGCTCCAGAATAGGGCCGCCCGCCGACAGAGAATAGGCTGTCGATCCCGTCGGCGTGCACACTACGGCACCGTCGCCGGAAAAACTCATGACCCGCCGGCTGTTGACGCTGACCGTCAGCTTGACGATCCTGGAAATATCGCCCTTCATCACAGCCGCGTCATTGAGCCCGGTGGCCGTGAAGGTCACCTGCCCGGCATCGTCCAGCACGGAAACATCGATCAGCATGCGTTCGTCAACGGTATACGCCCCGTTTTTGACCTGCCGGAGCATCTCCAGATCGCGCATATCCAATTCGGAAAGGAAACCGATGGTGCCCAGATTGATGCCCAGCACGGGTTTGTGATGGACCGCCGCCAAAGAAGCGATATGTAGAATAGTGCCGTCGCCGCCGATGACCAGAACAAAATCCGATGCGGACAACGCTTCTTCAACTTCCAGAAAAGAAACGATCGGATACTCCGTGCCAAGCGTCGGCTGATAGCACGACTCCATCGCAACGCCGAATCCTTCTCCCAGCAGGAAGTCCAGGATCTCCGGAAGTGCGCGTAGCGTATTGGCGCGGGTGGGATTTGGATAAATAAAAATTCTGTCCGTAAAAAGCACCTGCCTTCCCTGTCGGGATTATTTGATGGTCTGCCGGTGGGCCTCGGCAACGACGGCGGCAGGATCAATATCCTCGCGGCCTCTGGCCAGTGAAAGATGGACGAGAAACTCGATGTTGCCTTCCGGGCCGCGGATGGGCGAATAGGTCAGGTCCTGAACGCCAAAACCGATGCCGCGCGCGAAAGACAGCGTATTCTCAATGACTTCGATATGGGTCTCCGGTTCGCGAACGACGCCTTTCTTCCCGACCTTTTCCCGCCCGGCCTCAAACTGCGGCTTGATCAGGGCGATCATTTCGCCGTCTTTTGTCAGCAGAGGCTTGACAGCCGGAAGCACGAGACGCAAAGAAATAAAAGAAACATCGCAGACGGCCAGATCCAGATCGTCCTGCAGCTGATCCCGGGTGACATAGCGGATGTTGCAGCGTTCCATGCAGACGACCCTGGGGTCCGTGCGCACGCTCCAGGCCAGCTGCCCGTAACCGACGTCCACCGCATAGACTTTGCGCGCGCCCCGTTGCAGCAGACAGTCGGTAAACCCGCCGGTCGATGCGCCGATATCCATAATGATCTTATCTTTCGGATCGACGTCAAAGCAATTGAGGGCTTTTTCCAGCTTGAGGCCGCCGCGGCTGACATAGGCAAGCTTTTTGCCGCGGACTTCGATCTGCACGTTCTCCGGATAGGTCTGTCCGGCGCTGTCTGCCTTCTGATCGTTGACATAGACGATACCGGCCATGATCAGCGCTTTGGCGCGCTCGCGGCTTTGCTCCAGGCCTCTTTCGACCAGAAGAACGTCAAGTCTTTTTTTATCTGACATTTTTAACTCGCTCCTTAACGGAAAATGAAACAGGATCTTTACAGCATTTCCTGCGCTTTTGCGGCGATGGCCGCGCCGTCGATGCCGTAAAGCCGGTAAAGCTCGTCGACTTTACCGTGCGGAATAAATTGGTGTCCCAGATTGACCAGACGACATTTGGGGCTGTATCCCGATTCCAGCAGCATCGCGCAGATCTTTTCACCCAGGCATCCGCCGGCGGTACAGTCTTCAGCGATCAGCACGGCGCCGGTTTTTTTCACGGATGTCAGAAGAACATCCGGGTCAAAGGCTGAAAGCTCATTGATTTTTACGATTTCGGCCGATATGCCGGCTTTTTCCAACAGCTGGCCGGCCTGCAGCAGCTGGTTGATCATGATGCCGTAGCCGACGAGGGTGACATCCGACCCCTCCCGAAGCAGGCGGGCAGACGCGCCGAACCGGTCGTCTTTATAGAGCTGCTCCCCGCCCCGCGGGAAACGAACGGCCGCGGGGCCGTTCTCCTGATAAACGGCCTGCCTGATCGCCGTTTCCAGTTCGGCAAAAGAAGACGGCGCATAAATACGCATGCCCGGAATAGACAGCAGATACGGTACGTCGAAAATGCCCTGGTGGGTCTCGCCGTCGGCGCCGACCAGACCGGCGCGGTCGACGGCAAAAACAACGTGATTTCCGGCGATGGCCACATCGTGGATCAATTGATCGTATCCGCGCTGCAGGAAAGAGGAATAGACGGCGAAAACCGGCTTTCTCCCCTGCACGGCCATCCCCGACGCCATCGATACGGCATGCTCCTCCGCGATGCCGACATCGAAAAAGCGGCTGGGGTATTTGACGGCAAAGGACCCAAGGCCTGTGCCGTCTTCCATCGCGGCCGTGACGGCGCAGATGCGGTCGTCATCCGCCGCCATGGCGCAGAGGGTATGTCCGAAAACGCTGGAAAAACTCTCTCCGCTTTCTTCTTTTTTCCCGGTGACAGCGTCAAAAGGCCCGACGCCGTGATACGCCCAGGGGCTGACTTCCGAAGGATGATATCCCTTCCCCTTCACGGTCTTGAAATGGACCACGACCGGGCCGGTCTGTGCTCTGGCCTCTTCCAGCACGGCGCAGACCGTTTCAATATCGTTTCCGTCGGCCGGGCCCAGATACCGAAAGCCCATCAGCTCAAAGATGCTCTCCTTGAGGATCGTGCGGCGCAGCCGGGCCTTGACCCTGGATACACAGGTGATGAGACTCTGGCCGTTGGGAAAGACCGAAAGCAGTTTTTTCACGCGGGTCTTGAGCCGCAGATAACGCGGGCGTGAGCGCATGCTGGACAGTCGCTGGGCAATGGCGCCGACGTTTTTCCCGATGGACATTTCATTATCGTTGAAAACGACGATCAGCTTTTCACCCGACTGGCCGGCGTCATTCAGGGCCTCGTAAGCCATGCCGCCGGTCAACGCGCCGTCGCCGATCACGCAGATGACGTCGTTGCGGCGGCCGTCCAGGGTACGGGCCCGGGCCATGCCCAGGGCAGCCGAAATAGAATCGGACGCGTGTCCGGTAACGAAGCAGTCGTAGGGACTTTCGTCCGGACGCTGAAACCCGCTCAGACCGCCCAGCTGGCGGAGGGTGGGAAAACGGTCTTTGCGGCCGGTGAGGATCTTATGCACATAAGATTGATGTCCCACGTCAAAAATGACCGGATCAACGGGACAATTGAAAACGCGGTGAATGCCGACGGTGATCTCCACCACACCCAGGTTGGAGGCCAGATGTCCCCCGGTTTTGGAGATATTTTCAATGAGAAATCCCCGGATCTCGGCACAAAGCGGACGCAGTTCCGCCGCGTCCAGGGCCCGGACATCTCCCGGATAATTGACTTTATCAAGAACAGAAGACTCGTTCAAAATCTCCCCTGCCTTTACAGATACAGAAATCACTTCAGGCGGATCCTGTGCTGCAGGTTGCCATGGCCGGATGGATCATTCAGCGCCGCCGAAGTATTGTGCGAATGCTCAGTTTGCACGGTCGACCAGCCACAGAGCGATGGTTTTGAGGATCCCGCCCTGCGCGCCGAAGGCTTCCACGTGGATCAGCGCCTGATCCGTCAATTCACGGATCAATTCCTCGCAGCGTTCCTGCCCGAAGACGGAAGCAAAGGTATTCTTATCGTTTTTTGCGTCGCTGCCCACCGGCTTGCCCACCTGCGCCATATCGCCGGTAAGATCCAGCAGATCGTCACGGATCTGAAAAGCCAGGCCGATGCATTTGCCGTAAGCAAAGGCGGCGTCCTGCCGTGCCTGATCGGCGCCGGCAAGGCAGCAGCCGCTGCGGCAGGCACCGCAGATCAGCGCCGCCGTCTTGAGATCGACCATCTGCCAGAGCTCCTCTTCCGTGCACGTGCGGTTTTCCAGGGCCAGGTCGATGATCTGGCCGCCGACCATGCCGTAAGCGCCCGAAGCGGTGCTCATTACATTTATGGCGCGCAGCAGATCCTGCGGCGCGATCTTCTGATCGGGCTTGGACATGATTTCAAAGGCACGGTTGAGCAGTGCGTCACCGGCCAGTACGGCTGTGGTCTCGCCAAAGACTTTATGATTGGAAAGCTTGCCCCGCCGATAATCGGAATCGTCCATACAGGGCAGATCATCGTGGATCAGAGAATAGGCGTGGATCATTTCGATCCCCGCGGCAAAAGGAAGGGCGTCTTTCGCGCTGCCGCCGCAGAGTTCACAAAAAACCATGCAGAGATAGGCGCGCAGCCGTTTTCCGCCGCCCAGCAAGCTGTATCGGCAGGCGGTGAAAAGCTCTTTCTGCAAAAGAGAGGCTTCTTCGGGGAAAAGCTCGTCCAGGGCAGATTCCACCCACCCGGCGTACAGCTTCAGATTCTCGGGTGCTGCATGCATGTCTATTCCTCCTCACCGGGCAGATCGAAAGGTGTTTCTGCCGGGCCGTTTTCCGTGCGGACCAGAAGAGAGACCTTTTGTTCGGCCTTATCCAGCGCGGCGCCGCATTTTTTGATCAGTCCGGTGCCCTCTTCAAAAAGCGCCAGGCTCTCATCCAGCGGAGCGTCGCCGCGTTCCAGCATGCCGATGATCTCTTCCAGACGCTGCATGGCTTCTTCAAAGACGAATTTCTTTGCCATAGCTATTTCTTCCTTTCTTTACGGATGACCTGCTCGACCGTGCAGGTGCTCTCGCCGTCCCGCATGGTGATCGTGACCAGGTCGCCGCGGTGCAGTTCCTCTACGCTTTTGATCACGCCGGTCTCGCCGGTGACCATGGAATATCCGCGCGAAAGGACCTTCAGCGGGCTGAGAGCTTCCAAAGAAGCTGCCGCGTGCAGATACCGGCGGCGGTGCCTGTCGAGAATACGGCTCTGAGCAGCGGCCGCGCGCTGTTCCAGCAGTGCAAGCGTCATCCGCCGTTCGTTGAAATATTCATACGGGCTGGTCATCACCGGTTTTTCGGCAATGGCCTCAAGGCGCCGCCGATGGGTCTGGATCCTGCCGCGAAGAGCCTGCTCCAGGGTATAGGCGGCGCCGCGCAGCCAGCTTTCCACCTCCCGGCGGTCGCAGACTGCGATTTCGGCTGCGTTGGAAGGTGTGGAGGCGCGCCGGTCGGCCACATAATCTGAGATGGTGACGTCGGGTTCGTGCCCGACTGCCGAGATGACGGGAATGCGGCTGTTGTAAATAGACAGGGCAACGATCTCTTCGTTGAAGGCCCACAGGTCTTCCAGAGAACCGCCGCCGCGCCCCGTAATGATCAGATCGGCCAGATCGTGTTCGTTCACATAATCGATCATCGACGCCACTTCCCCGGCCGCGCCTTCTCCCTGCACCTTCACCGGACACACGAGAACACGGCAGAGCGGCCAGCGCTGCCGCAGGATGCGGATCATATCCCGCACGGCAGCGCCGGTGGGCGACGTGATCAATGCGATCCGGTCCGGATACCGGGGCAGCTGCTGCTTGGTATCCGGATCGAACAGGCCCCTTTTGTAAAGCCGTTCTTTGAGCTGCTCGAAGGCCATATACAGAGAACCGATGCCGTCGGGCTGCATGGCGGAAACATAGATCTGATACTGCCCGCTTTTGGGGTAAATGCTGACCCGCCCCAGCACGAGGACTTTCATGCCGCTTTCCGGGCGGAAACGCAGGCGCGCCGCGTCGGTGCGGAACATGACGGCGGAAACGACGGCGTTCTCGTCTTTCAGCGTAAAATAAAGATGGCCCGAGGTATGGCGCTTGAAATTGGAGATCTCACCGGTCACACAGACATTGGCCAGGCTGCGGTCGGCAGCGAAAAGGTTTTTGAGATATTCATTCAGTTGTGTGACTGTAATGGCTTTCTGGGCCATAGCCCTTCACCTCCCTCTCTGCCGGGCCGAAGATACGGCTCAGGCCATTTCTTTGGCGACAAAAGCGCCGAGCACGCCGTTGATAAAAGCGGCCGCTTCTTCTGAATCGTATTTTTTTGCCAGCTCGACGCCTTCATTGACCGAAGCGCCCACCGGCACCTGCATATAGAGCATCTCATACATGCAAAGCCGCAGGATGCATCTTGTCAGGCGGGACATACGTGCAACGCTCCAGCCGACGGCATATTTCTCGATGTATGTATCCAGTTCCGGCATATGCTCCATGATGCCGAGGAACGCGTCTTTGATATATCCGTCCTGAGCTTCGGACGGCGCGACTTTGTAAAGCTCGTGCTCATCGGAAAACAAATCAAAATTGTGGCCCAGGCTGCTGTCGAGGACACTCTGGGCATCTTCGTTGACGAAGTCGTTGGAAAAAAGCATGTGTAAGACCAATTCGCGTGCCAGTCTTCTGCTCATATCTGAAACCTCCGATATCCATATTCCCTAATATTATACACGCTTCTGCATAAAAAATAAACCCCTTCATACAGGGGTTTATAAAAAAGTTCAATGATTATTTTTGCTCTGCTGCCGCTTTACTGTTCTTTGGGAAAACGGATACCGGCGACAAAGACGTCAGCTGAAGTGATTCTGAGAAAAGTCACAGCTTCCAGCGCGGACTTGATCCGGTCCTGCACGGCGGCAGCCGTTTCCGTGATGGATTCTCCCAGAAGAATATGGATATAGACACGGACGCGGCAGTCTTCGCTGCTTTCGCCCGGCGCGATCCAGACGCCCTTGTTTCCATACCAGTTTTCACCGGACAGCTCAGGAGCCGCAGCCTCCGAGATCCCGCTGATCTCCGCGCAGGCGGCGCGGATCAGTTCCAGGACCGTATCGTAAGCAAGCTTCAGGATCCCGCCTTCGCAGGGAGTTTCAAAATATTTTTTGTTTTCTGTCAATCTGACCACGCTCCCGATCTGAACTGCACCGCGGATGTATACACATCCGGCCTTGGCATTTCCTTCTCTTTGTCAGATATTTTATACGATAACGCGGCCGTATGCAAGTCTTTTGTGCAAATCTTCAGCTCATGCCGTTTCGATGATCTTGATGGCCGAGGCCGCGCAGCCGGTCTCCTCCATAACGATCTCCGTGATTCTGGCAACATCACTGTCCTGCAGACCGCCTTCCGGACCGCTGACGATCACGTTGACGCCGGTCTCGTTGACAAAGACGACACAATCCGCATAGCCTTTGGCAATGATCAGGTTCTCAATGCGGGATTCCTGCATGGCCGACTGTGCCATGACCTGAATGGCCGCGCTGGCCTCCTGCGAAGCCGTTTCGTCTGCCGCTTGGTTCTCCACAGTGGTATTGAGAATGGATACGGCTTCGTCACGCGCCTGCTGGCGGGACAGGCGCGCTTCGGCAAAATAGTTTTCAGACACCGTGCCGGCTGTCTGTGTATCCGCATCCGTATCCGTTCCGATCCCGCCTGCTGCGCCGCCGTCGACCAGCGCCGCTTCTCCAAGCATCTTGCTGGTCTCGAATTCTTCCATGGTCTCATAGCCCCCTGTTTCCGCCTCCTGGCGGTTATAGCTCCAGTTGAGATAGACCGCCATGCAGAGCATCAGAGCAATTACGGAATAAACGGCGCCTTTTTTCTTGCGTGTCATGTTGGATTCCTCCCGATTTTAATTTTTCATTTTTGCAACGACGATGTTGTCGCTGGTGATCCCGGTCAGCGCCGAAACAGCGCGGGTGACCTCCAGCCGGACGACAGCGGAATCACCGCCCTGGCAAACGATCAGCGCGCCCCGGTATTCCGGTTCATCAGTCCGCAGGCGGACCGGCTGCTGGCCGCTCCCGCTTCCGACGGAGACCAGCGAAGTCCGGGTGTCGGCACTGCGCTGGGTCTCTGTCTGCTCCACCGTTTTATCTTCGTCGTAGGCATAAACGGCCTGGCTGCTGCTTTTGGCAGTCAGTACGACGGTCACGCGTCCGACGCCCGTTATGGCTGAAAGCGCTTCTTCCAGCTGTGCTTCCAGCGCAGAAACATCCGCCGTAAGAACGCTTTCTCCGTCACGCGCTTCTTCGTCCCCTTGTTCGGCCGACGGAAAACAAGCCAGTGCCAGCCCGCAGATGCAGACGATCAGGACGTACTTATACTTATCGAAATGTTCCTTCAAATATGCCATGATTTTATTTCTGTCCCACTGCAGTCTGCCGTTCAATGGATATCCTCCTCCGCAAATCGGATCTGACCGGCCTGCAGGCCGGTCAGCATTTCCAGCTGGGTACTGATTTCCTCCAGATCGCCCGAAGCTCCCGTCACAACGGCTCCGGTGACCGCATATTGGTTTTTGTCATCCAGTCCGCCTTCCAGTGTCACACGGCATACGCAGCCTTTCCGGGCAAGCTGGGCGTTGACCTCTTCTTCAACGCCTGCGTGCAGATCTGTGCACAGCGCATCCTGGGCGCGCTCCACCTCGGCGTAAAGCCGGTCTTCGACCGATGCGGCATAGTCCAGAAGCGTCTCCGGCTGCCAGCCGCCGCGCAGAATGGGCGTCAGCGTCAGCAGGATCATAAAGCAGGCGCCCGCCAGGCGAAGCGGCATGGCGCAGACGTGGCTGCCGGCTATCGCCAGAAGGCACCAGACCATCAGACCGCCGATCAGAAGCCGGCTGATATAAGCTGTGATCCAGGTCGTCAAGCGCCGATCACCACCGATCCGATCACAAAAGAAAGAAACTGTACGGCGCAGCAGGTCCCCAACAAACCGAGCGCCATGCTGTAGCTTTCCGAAATGCTGTTGAGCAGCTGTGTCAGCGTTCCTCTGCATAAAGACGCCGAAAGCAGCGAGAGCAGGCGAAACACCAGAAGCTTGGCGCCGGTCGCGGCAAAGGGCAAAAGACATACGGCCAGGGCGCCGATAAAGCCGTATATGCCCACGGCGTTTTTCAGGATAACGGCGCCGCTGAGCAGCGCATCGGAGACATCGGAAACGATGGAACCGAGCACGGGCACACTGCCGGAAATGGTCACCTTGGCCGTGCGCAGGGTAACGGCGTCTGTTCCGGAAGAGATCAGCCCCGACATAGAAACATAGCCGGTGTAAAGCATCAGAAAATATTTGAAAAAACCAAGGGCGCCCCGCCGCAGCATGGCGGCCGCTCCGCGGATCATGGGATTGTCGGCGATGAGGCCGGCAGCCGACAGAACGATGTGAAGATAGATCGCCGGGATCAGCAGTTTTGAAGCCAGAAAGATCAGCCCGTTGGAAAAGATCAGCGTAGCCGAAGCTGTAGAAACGGCCGACAAAGGATGCCCGCTCACGGCGACAGCTGCCGCATAGGCGGGGATGAGGGCCGCCGAAAAGCTTCCCAGCCGGCTGATCGACCGGCTGCAGGATTCCAGCACGCCGGAGGCGCCGCTGATGCAAAGTGCCGTCACGGCACAAACGGACGCCAGGTCGACGGCCTTTTTCAGCGGTTCCGAATCGGACACACCGGAAAACAGGCGCGCCATCCCGCTCAGGGCGGCGATCGACAAAATGGTAAAGCCCTCCGAAAGGGATGTCCGGAGGCTTTCGCGCAGCAGAGACAGCAGGTTTTTGACGATCCCTGCAAGTCCGCTTTTGAGATCACCGCTTTCCGGGGTGATCTCCATATACTCTTTTGCTTCTTCCGGCAGCGCTTTTTCCAGGGCGTCGGTATCCACGGCGGCACGGACCTGCACAGGCAGCAGAAAGAGCAGCAGAAGCAGGAGCGCAGCGTGTTTTACAGGCTGCCTACGAGCCGCAGCACCTGTTCCAGAAGCGGAAGCAGGCAGATACATGCGGCTATGACCGAAAAGATCTCGATGCTGCCGGCAGCCCAGCGGCTGCCCATATCCCGGCAAAGCTCGGATGTCAGCCTGCCGCACAGCGCGATGCCCAGCACCTGCAGGACCGGTCCGGCCAGCTGACTCTCTATGCCGGCCGCCGCGGCGATCTCCCGCAGGTGTTCCAAAACAGCGGCGCCGCGCTCCAGCGCACAGAACAGGCAAACGAGCCCGGCCGCGCAGACGATCAGCAGGCCCATGACCCGGCTTCCCTGCCCAACCACAGTCGTCAGCAGACAGACGGCGATCAAGACGGCGGAAATTTTCAAGACTTCTTCCAAGCATTTCACTTTCCTTTCCAGACGAGGCCTTAGAAGCCAAATGTGCTTTTGATCAGCGAAAACATCCGGCTGATCTGCTCGATGATCATCATCATGACGACGATCAGCCCGGCCAGCGTCGTCATCATCGCCTGCTCTTCCCGTCCCGAGCGCACCAGAAGCTGATTGAGCACAGCCACGAGAATGCCTATGGCTGCAACGCGAAAAATCAGATCCACATCCATATCTGCCGCCTCACAATACGATCAGAGCCAGTACGATGCCCACCGTGGCTCCCACCGCCCGGTAGATGCGTCCCTTGGCATGCAGCACGCCTTTCAGTTCGTCCAGATTTCCTTCCAGCAGCCGCACGGCGTTTTGCAGGCGTTCCGACTGTGAAGCACTGTCATACCGGCCCAGGACCTGGCAGGCGCCCCGGATCACATCGATGTCCTCGGCGGTCAATCCCTCTTTTTTCAGCATCTGGCAGTGTCGTTCTGCCGCAGTCGAAAATGCCATGCCCTGGGCTGCCATGGCAAAGGTTTTCTGATAAAACTGCACCGCCTGTGCGCCGCAGGCATCCGACAGCATGGCCAGGATCATTTCCAGCGGCGTATTTTTATAAAGGATCTCCGTGCGGATAAGCTGCAGCGCAGAAATATGCGCTTTAAGCGCCTGGCTGCGTCTGCGCAGATCGCTGCTCAGCGAGATGCCCATCATTGAGCAGGAAGTGACGATCATGATCAATCCAATGGTTTTTATCATCCTGTTCTCTCCTTTCATAGATCCTGCAGGCACGAAACTGTCCCTGACGTTCCAGCAAAACAATCCGTCTGAAGATCCCCATGTCCATCATCCGGCGGTAAACCGGTCTTTGCTCCAGATCGTCCAGGCACCTGCCGTGTGCCGTGGCCAGAAACGAACAGCCGGTATAGCTGCCGGCGCAGACAGCGGCCAGATCCTCTTCCGCCGTGATCTCGTCCAGAGCCAGGATCTCCGGTGACATAGCCCGCAGGAGCATGGGGATCACAGCGCTTTTTTCGCCGCCCTGCATGATATCGCACCGGCCCAGATCAAATCGCGCAGTCCCCGACAGGCAGCCGCTCAATTCATAGCGGCTGTCAACGACGCTGACCCTGTAGCCGTTGGATAATCCCCGGCAGAGATCCCGCAGAAGCGTGGTCTTGCCGGTCCCGGGCGGCGCCAGCAGCAGCGTGCTTGCAAACCCCCCAGGACCGTTCAGGGCTTCCAGAAGACGGTCTCCAAGGCCGAGGATCTGCCGGGCGATGCGGATGTTGATGGACGACGGCTCGGCGACGAGAAGTCCGTCCGCATGCTGTGCCGCGCGGCCGCAAAGCCCGATGCGGTGGCCGCCGGCTGCGGTCAGATAGCCCTGCCGCAATTCTTCTTCGCGGCTGTGCATCGAGCAGCGGCTGGCCTTGGCCAGCACGGCTTCGATATCCTCCTGCGTCACGAGCAAAGGCCCTTTGTCTGTCAGGACCGGGCAGGCACGACCGTTCACGGTGAGTTCCATAGGCTGTCCGGTGCGCAGACGAAATTCTTCCGTCTGCAGGCGTATTTCTTCGGAAACGGAAAAAGCGCCCCACCAGAGCCGCTCGGGCAGCAGATCCGCGGCTGTTATGTAGCTTTTCATGGCTTCCTTTTTATTCTTTGTCTGCATCATCGTGGTTTGTCCTCCTGTCCAAATCATATGCATGCGTGTCCCTCTTTCAGAACCACTGTCTTTGCCCGGGAATAAAATAAAACAGCATCAAAAGATAGGAGGGTGTGGGAATGCGGCGAAAAAGAAGGTTCCGGCGCCTGTCTCACCGGTTGCGGGGACGTATGGATCTCCGTCTGGTTTGGCTTTTCATTCTTTGCCTTGCCTGTACGGCGGCCCTATTGGCTGCTGAACTGAAGCTGCGGCCGCTGGTGTGGACATACGCGGAGGGGCGCGCGGGATATATCGCTGCCCGTTCGGTCAATCAGGCCGTGCAGGAGGAACTGGAACAGGCCGGCGGCATATATGATAATCTGGTCTTCTTTGAAAAGAATGAAGCCGGAGATATTCTGGCCGTCAAAACAGATTCCATCAAAATCAACCGCTTGAAATCGGCCATCCTCGACCGCGTCGCCGAAAAGCTGAGCCAGTCCGGCACGACCCGCATTGAAGTGCCGTTGGGAAATATCATCAACGGCGAGCTGTTTTCCGGACGCGGTCCGAAGATGCCCATCGTGCTGCAGCTGGTCAATACTGCCAACGCCAATTTTATCAGTGAGTTCAACGAAGCCGGCA
This sequence comes from uncultured Clostridia bacterium, assembly GCA_945947915.1. GTDB lineage: Bacteria > Bacillota > Clostridia > Oscillospirales > Butyricicoccaceae > RGIG1902. The sequence continues at coordinate 18,370 of CAMEZQ010000018.1, forward strand.
TCAACCAGACGCGGCACCGTCTGCTCATCGAGATCGACACGGCGGTCACCGCGCTTCTGCCGGCCGGCAGGACTTCTTTCAGGATCACCAGCCAGATCAATCTGGCGGAAACCATTATCGTCGGCCGTGTCCCCGACAGCTATACCGATATCGTGGATACCGACAGCAGCCTGCTGGAAAAATATAATGACTACGCCAATTAAAACTGGTATAATAAGTATGATCCGTGCCTGCCGCTCCGCGTGCGTGGACGGATCAATATGGACGGATAAGGAGTCGCGTATGGATATGGACAGTGAGATCAAACAGCAGATCGACGAATTGACGGCAAGACTGATCCGGTATGCCGAAAAATATTATAACGAAGACGATCCGGAAGTGACGGATTATGAATACGACGCCCTGATGAACCAGCTCAAGGCGCTGGAGGCCGCGCATCCTGCGCTGGCATGGCCGGATTCCCCCACGCGCAGGGTCATCGGCACCGTGCTGACGGGTTTTGAAAGCGTTGCCCATCTTTATCCGATGGAAAGTCTCCAGGATGTTTTTTCCTTTGAGGAGATCTATGAATTCGACCGGCGCGTGAAAGAGCGTTTTCCCGACGCGCGCTACTGTGCCGAAGTGAAGATCGACGGCCTTTCGGTCTGTTTGGAATACAGGGACGGCATTTTTGTCCGCGGCGCTACACGGGGCGACGGTATGGTCGGCGAAGATGTTACGGAAAATCTGCGCACCATTCGGGACATTCCCTTGCGGCTACGGACCGATCGCTCGCCGCTCTATGTGCGCGGCGAAGTCTATATGCCCAAAGATGCCTTTGAGAAGCTCAATGCCGAACGTGAAGCACTGGAGCAGCCGCTGTTCGCCAATCCACGCAACGCGGCCGCCGGTTCCCTTCGTCAGCTGGACAGCCGCATCTGCGCCCAGCGGCGGCTGTCTATTTTCTGCTTCAACCTGCAAAACGGCCCCGAACTGGGCTTTGAAAGCCACAGCGAAACGCTGAATGCCTTAAATAATTATGGCTGTAAAGTTGTTAAACATTACAAAGTTTCCGGTGATATGCAGGAGATCGAGGCCTTTATCCGCGAGATCGGCGATCAGCGTGAACAGCTTTCTTTCGGCATCGACGGCATCGTCATCAAGGTCGATTCATTAGAGCAGCGCCGGCAGATGGGCAGTACCGTAAAAGCGCCGCGCTGGGCCATCGCCTATAAATTTCCGCCGGAGGAAAAGGCGACCCGCCTTCTGGATATTGTCCTCCAGGTGGGCCGTACCGGCGTTCTGACGCCCAACGCTGTTTTTGAGCCGGTGCGTCTGGCCGGGACCACAGTCAGCCGTGCCACGCTGCACAACCGGGATTTTATAGCGGAAAAGGATATCCGCGTCGGTGATATGATCCTGGTGCGCAAGGCCGGCGATATCATCCCGCAGGTGCTGGGCGTCGATCTCTCCAAACGCCCCGAGGGCACCGTTCCCTTTGAGATGCCGGACCGCTGTCCCGTCTGCGGTTCACCTCTTTATCAGGATCCGGAAGAGGCCGCCATCCGCTGCACCGGCTCGGAATGCCCGGCCCAGCTGGCCCGCACGATCGCCCATTTTGCCTCCCGTCCGGCCATGGATATCGATGGTCTGGGGATCTCCATCGTCGAGAACCTGCTCATCAGCGGACTGATCCACTCAGCGGCCGACCTCTATTATCTTCAGGCACAGGATATCGCGGCTCTGGAAAAGATGGGAGAAAAATCTGCCGGCAATCTTCTGAACGCGCTGGAAAAGAGCAAGCAGAATCAGCTCTCCCGGCTGCTTTTTGCCTTCGGCATTCGCCATGTGGGGCAAAAAGCCGCCAAGATCCTGGCCGCGCATTTCGGCAGCCTGGAGGCCATTGACGCAGCTTCTCCGGAACAGATGACCGAGATCCGCGACATCGGGGAAACGACGGCGCAGAGCCTGCGCAGCTGGCTGGATAATCCGCAGAACCGCCATTTCATCCAGCGCCTGCGTGACGCCGGCGTCAACATGACCGAAACCGTCGAGCGCAAAGACAGCCGGTTTGCCGGCAAGACCTTTGTGCTGACCGGCACGCTGCCCGATTATACCCGGGACCAGGCTGCCGCCCTGATCGAGAGCTTCGGCGGCAAGGTCTCCTCCAGCGTTTCCAAAAAGACGTCCTTTGTTCTGGCCGGCGACGAAGCGGGCTCCAAGCTGACCAAGGCACAGACGCTGGGCGTGCCTGTCATCGACCAGCAGGCCTTTGAGGAAATGATCCGGGATCAGGCATAAAAATAAGCAGACAGTATGCAAAAAACCGGCTGTGAAGAAAATCTTCACAGCCGGTTTTTTCTATAAAGCTAAAACGCTTTACATATGTTTATACAAGCGCTTTTACCGTTCATCTTTGACATAGGTGAATTCCGCGTAGCCATACCGCTCATAAACAGAATACCGGAAGTGGCCGCAGCGCGGCAGCAGCGCATTATTGGCGATGCATATGCGCTGGACCTCCCGTTCCAACACCGAAAACTGAGTCAGAGGTCCATCCAGACGCAGAAGAAAATGATGGCGGTGCAGCTGCAGATGCGTACAGAATGCCTGCTCCAGCTTGGCAGGCGTATCCAGCAGTGGTTCTCTGCGGGGATAATCCCGCGGGCAAGCGGGGTATTTATGTCTGTCCCAGCGGTGCCGCCGCGCAGCGGCTTCGTCGCCCAGGAGAAACTCAAAATCCTTAATAAGCGCACCCGCAGGCGACAGATTGCTGTCCCAGGTGATATCCGTATGATAGATCCCGCCGTCAAATTTCACCAGATTCCATGCATGCGGTCCGGGACGGTCGTCCAGAGGGCCCTCTCCCACGATCACAATGCAGGAAATACCCAGCAGATCACACAGCAGCCGGAAGGCTCTGGCATACCCGTCGCAGACGCAGGCGCCGTTCAGCAGGGCTCCGACGATGGTGTGCACCTCGCGGTGGCCGATCGGGGTGGACGTATTATTTTGGTAGACGACATTTCCGGCCAGATAATCGTGCAGATACCGGATCTTTCCGATTGTATCCGGTTGTTTTTCCGCCTGTGCCAGGATCTGTGCCGTTTTTTGACGGAGAGATTTATAGACGGCGCGGTATTCCGCGGGCGTATAAACTGAATCTGTCCAGATTTTTACGCGGCTGCCGGCACGCTCGAAGAAGAAATGTGTCGGTTCCAGATGGAAAAGATGCGGATTATCGTTGCAGACAGCTTCGACCAGCGATCCAAAAGGCAGGCCGCCGGGCGTCACGAAGCCCTGGCCCGGCATATGCAGCTCCGCAGATAGGCTGCCCTGTACCCACGCATCGTAGATCATCCGATAATAGATCCGGTCTTCCGGTGTCAGCGCTGCGTAATAATACCGGCTGCGCAGTTTAAAAGGCTGCATATCCACAGGTCATCTTCCTTTCCGGCAGCTGTATGGGTTACTGGGCCGGCGGCTGTGCGCCGGGCGCGGCAGCTTCCAATTGGGCCCGTTTCTCTTTTTCGGCCGCAACTGCTTCGCTGAGGTCGCTCTGACGGGCCTTCAAGTCTGTGATTTCACATTCGGCCGTCCGGATACCGTCCATCAGTGCTTCCAGTTCCGCCTCGGTCGGTTCCAGACCCGGAATGGTGCTCCAGCTGCTGCTTCCGTTTTCTACCTGCTCCAGTTCCTGCATACTGTCCTGGAGATGCTGTTCGGTGAGACCCAGCCGTTTGTGCAGCTCCTTCAGTTCTCGATTCAGACGGGCCAGCTGCCGTTTGGAGGCTTCCAGAGCCTTCAGGCGCTGTCTTTCGGCCAGATATGCTTCCAGTTCTGTCTGGACAGCCCGCAGTGCGCTGCCGGACAGAATACCGGCCATGGATACATCGTCCCGGCTTCCCTGCTGCGTGAGCTTCGGAAGAAACTCCGCGGCGTCGCGTCCGGCTGTTTCCAGGCCGTTGCGCAGCGCTTCCGTGCAGATATTGCAATAAAGGCCAAACAGGTCTGCCTGGCGCGGATAGGAATTATCGATGCCGTCGGTGCCGATGAAAACAGCAGCCGGCAGATCTTTGGAAAACCAGGCCCGGAATTCCTGGATGGCGTTATAATCGCAAAGCGAAGTGACCATATTTGCCCGGCATTTGTCGTTCCAGGGGATCGGCGTATCAAAACTGCCCGTGCGGTCGATGGTTACGCATTGACCGTCGCCGTTGCGGATGGCCAGAATATACTTCGGCGTCATCAATACGGCAAGCAGCGTAGTGCCGTATGCGTGTGTGCAGCGTTCGCCGTTCAGATAAGCCGCCCTGTATTTTTCGTCAGCCTCTGCCGCTTCTTCTTCGGTGATCGGTTCGGCTTTCCAGTCGGCTTCGACTGCGGCGTTCCATTGCAGCAGGATGTTTTTGCAGAGCTGAACGACAGCTGCCGCATGCCGGCCTTCTTCCTCCAACATGGCAGGGTCAAAGTCGCGGACAAAAATGTCGACAGCGGAGGCAGCTGCCTGGCAGGCAAAACGGCTGCCGCGGTCGCTGCGCGGGAAATTGCCGCTGCCGTGCCCATCGGAAACGACGATCAGCGTATAGCCGGCTTTTTGAATATATACGGACGCGTCCTGACAGGCGGTCCCCTTTTTCTCGTGGCTGTGTCCGATGACTGTATGCGCAAAGCCAACGACCCCGTCGTTTTTCGCCATTGCCGGATCTGCCGGCATACCGGCGCGGTCGATAGGATCCGCGCCGGTATTCTCTTCATGTCCTTTGCCAAAAAGCTTTTGCAGCTGCTTTCTGGCCGTGTCAAAGATCGCCATCGCCTCAGTTCCACGCATCCGGGTCGGGGATGTCGGTATTGTTGCCGTCGGCGCCGCTGATCTTGCCATCCTGCTGCTCTTTGACCTGCTTCACGATGTCCTGTGCCGTCTTGATCGACGCCTTGGTGTCATCGAGCTCGTCTTCGTTGTCCTCGTCGGCCAGCGGTGCCGAGCGGCTGACGATCGAGGAAGAAACGATGACCATATTGGTCAGCAGCTTTTGCAGATCGGTGCGGTCCTTATCGTACATCAGGACCGTTTCGGTGCTGCCGGTAAACTCAGCCAGCATGTCTTTGGCCGAGTTTTCCACGGCGATGGCGATCTTGACGGCGTTTTTGTACCAGTTGTTATGCGACAGTTCGCGCAGGCCGGCTTTGTAGTCGTCCGTGGGAGAGCCGTCGCTCAGAAGCAGAAGGACCGGTTTATAATTGCCGGTGGCGCTTTCGAGATACGCGCTGCGGGAGAGCTTGCTTTCCAGTTCGTGGAAAGCGGCGCCCATGTTGGTCAGGCCGCCGGCCTTCATATCGTTCCAGACAAACGTATCCAGCGATTCGGCGCCGTTGGTCATCCAGACGCATTCGGTGGAGAAATCCAGAATGGCGATCCGGATCTCCGCGTCGGCGTTGCTGTCGGAAATGTCGCGCAGCAGAGGGATCAGTTCTTCGATGGCGCCGTTGATCTTGCCCATGTTGCCGTCGATCGTCATACTGCCGGAAGAATCGATCAGTATGAAAAGGGTCATGACCCTTCTGGGGAGCATAGTGTCGGAAATAGGCATATTTCAGTCTCCTTTATCTTAATATTTTTAATCTTCAGCATTCTCAGATGATCTCAAATCCGCTGTGCAGCAGACTTGCCCGGATACCGGCTTTGACCGGCATTTTTTCGCCGGGCGCCAGCGGGCGCTGGATACCTTTGCTGGTGGTGCACTGCCAGATCTCGGAAGTCAGATTGGTCAGATAGTATTGTCCGGGTGCGCTTGCGGCGCCTTCGACTTCAAATACCGGCTCCAGGGCCTGTTCATCCGAACAGCTGCCCAGCTGGCACCGCAGCAGCCGGACACCGGGAAACATGGGCATGTCGTATTTTGCCAGCCGCAGCTGATTGACGATGGGCATTGTCTGCCCGCAATTGTCGCAGACGGCGGGCAGCGCCTGGACAAAGACTTCGTTGGGACAATGGGCACAGCGGAAAATGCTGTTGCGGAACCGGGCCAGCACATCGAGCCACTCTTTTTCGATCAGCCGCGGTGCACCGTAAGACTGCCCTGCCGGATCGAAGGTCATGGCCTCTTTGGAAAAACTGCGGCAGAAAGCGTCACGCAGATAGGCGGGCAGCGCGTTCCATATGTCAATGGAATGATCTGCGATCCCGCGGATCGGGCGGTTGCGGGGATCTTTTGGATCAAAAACAAAAATGGGTTCTTCCCCGTAAAAACGGCGCTCCATGGTGTCGGTCATACAGGGCGGTGTCGACGCCGCGCCTTCCAAAGGATGCGACTGCAGCAGAAGAAGAAAGAGTACGACCGCCATGGAAAACCGGTCGGTGGTCTTATCGGGACGCTTTTGATTGATCACCACTTCCGGCGCCATGTAGCGTGGTTTGCCTTTGATGCCGGTGCTGTAATCCTGATAGGCTGCGTTGTCGTTGTCACAGATCAGGATCTCGCCGGTGTTGGGGTCAAAAAAGAAGTTGCCGTCGTTCAGATCCTGATAGCTGAATCCCTGGTTGTGCAGGATGCGAAAGGCGCTGACCAGCTGAAGCATGGCGTCGACCCGCGTCTGGAAACTCTTGAAATGCGCTTTTCTGCCCACCAGCAGCGTGGAGAGGTCGAAAAATCGGTCGGGCCGCAGATCCATAATATAGCCGAAGGAACCGCTGCGGCGCTCCGTAACGTCCTGCGGCCATAAGAACTGCGGAGACGGCGCCCCGTGGGCGATGTTGTTGCATAGATTGTTGTAAAAGAGCTTCTGTTTTTCTTCGTTTTTGAAAAACCCGTTGTGGTACCATTTGAGGGCCTTTTCCTGACCGTCATAGCTGATGCGGTAAACCGTGCCCTGTCTGCCGCTGCCAAGTACCTGCAGTACCTGGACCTGGCGGCTGTCCCTTGTTTGGATCCTGGCGCCGATGGGAGGTCTGGACATGGATCTTGTCTCCTTTTTGATTATACATTTGAGAGAATGACGAAATCAATAGATCATACTTTGTTCAGGGGCTGCCGCGATCGCACAGGCGTTCCAATCTGGCCAGTGCGGCGGTTGCAGCGTCTATGCCCTTTTCGGCAGCTTCTGTCAGCCAGTGCTGTGCCTGTTTCGGATCGTAAAGCACAGAGCCTGTGTCGGCATAGAGCATACCCAGCCAATACAGGGCTTCTTTATGTCCGTGCTGTGCGGCCCGGGTATACCAATCAGCGGCATTTTTTGGCTCGCTGGTATGGAGGAGCGTGCCTGTGTTGAACATCCCGACAACAGAGCCCTTTTCTGCGGCCTGTCGGAACCAGTAAAGCGCCTGGTCCCGGTCGGTTTCCACACCGTCGCCGTGGTAATAACAGCAGCCGAGGCAAAGCATCGCGTCGGCCTGTCCCTGCGCGGCGGCCTTGCCATACCAGACTGCGGCGGTCTGCGGGTCTTTTGGCGTCCCCTGCCCATGGGCGCAGAGCCAGCCCAAATAATACTGGCTGTCGGCATGCCCCATACCTGCCGCTTTCTGAAAGGCTTCCTTTGCTTTGACCCAATCCGGTTCCGCGCTGTGATACGCCCGGCAGGCGGCATCAAACAAATCTTCTGCAGAAACCGCCGCCATATCGCTCTGGCTGCCGGCAGCCGGAGCAGACGCTTCAGACGAGGTGGAGAAAGCTTTCCCGCCGAGACCGGCCCAGAAAGATGCAACGGTTTCTTTTGCGGCATCCGGGCCCATCAAGAGTTCGTCGCACAGCCGGCGGATGATCCGTGCATGCGCGGCTCTCTGGACAGGCTCCGGTTCCTGCAGTACTTCTGTCAGGCTGCAGTGCCCGCCGCAGCGCACCAGGTAAAGCAGCATCGTCTGTTCACGGTCCATGGCCGGCGCGAGATCGGCAAAATACGCGGGCAGCCGGTCACTGCGCAGGACCTCCAGGCCATAGTCCGTTCTGATCTGTGCAATGATCCCGGCCATGCCGCCGGCCGACACGGTTTCCGGCCGCAGAGGCTCGCCGCAGAACGGGCAGCTCGTCAGATTGACAGGAAACCCGGATCCGGGCGTCCATTCACGTCTGCAGTATCTGCATTTCATCCGGTCATCTCCCCTGTTTTTGATGGGGCAATTATACCATGTCCGCAAAACTTGCAAAAACGGAGAACGGAGTTTTGAAGTCGGCCTCGGAGAAGCCCCGCAGATCTTATCAGAATCTCTCTTTATAAAAGCTTGAATGTATTTTTATAGTAATCCAACAGGCCCTCTTTTTTGAGATCCGAAAGGGCTCTGGAGAGCGCGCTCCGGTCGGCATTCAGATAAGCGGCCATCTCTGTACGGTCAAAGGGAATGGAAAAGGCCTCCCCTTTGCGGCCGGCTGCCTGCTCCTGCAGATAGTACAGCACTTTTTCGCGCAGCGTCGGCAGGACCAGACAGGCTACCCGGTCCTGCAATGCAAAATACCGTTTTGAGATGGTGCGGATATAGTTGTGCATCAGCCGCGCATATCCTGGATTTGCCGCAGCCGCGCCGCTGGAAAACGCTGTATAGTCGATATAAAGCACCTTGCAGCACTCTGTGGCCTGGATGCTGACCGGGCTGGTGCGCTGCGCATCTGCTGCCAGAAGATCACCGAAAACCGATGCTTTGGTCAGATGATTCATAATGATCTGATGTCCGCTGTCGGTCAGGCGGTAAGCCAGCGCGCTGCCGGAAAGCAGAATGCCGATGCTGCTTACGGTGCTCTGCTGCCACTGTATGACCTCCTCTTTGCAAAACAGGCATTCGCGGGCCGCAAACAGGATCAGCATATCCGCGATCTGTTCCTCGGGAATGCCGGCAAACAGCTCGGTCTGTGACAGGATCTTTATTGTTTCTTCCATAAAACACTCCAAACAGATCTTCCTGTGATAGATAACGAAGATCAATCTGTTTGATTATATCTATTTTTCGTTGCCTGTGCAACATATTTATAACAGGATCTGTATTATACTATCCCTGCCAATGCAAAATATAGGAGGTTTTTCTATGCAAAACAACACATCAAAGATCCGCTGGATCACGACTACGGCCATTTTCATTGCCCTTCTGGTGGCCCTGCAGGGGATCACAAAATCCATGGGACAGTATGTTACCGGTTCCATGGTCAACATGATCCTGGTCGTTGCCACGCTGACCGCCGGGACAGCTGCCGGAGCCACCGTTGCCCTGCTCTCTCCGGTCTTTGCCTTTATGCTCGGCATCGGACCGGCCTTTGTGCAGATGGTGCCCTTCGTGGCACTGGGAAATCTTGTGCTGGTTTTAGTCTGGGGATATATCTGCGGCCAGAGCACGGAAATAAAAAAGATGGGTATTGCCCTGAGCGCCGGCGCGGTTCTGAAGTTTGCCGCGCTGTATCTGGGCATCGTCAAGTTTGCCGTTCCTGTCTTGCTGGCCCTGCCCGAGCCCAAAGCCGCCGTTGTCGGCGCAGCATTCAGCTGGCCCCAGCTGATCACGGCAGCAATCGGCGGTTTTATTGCGCTGCTGATCGTCCCGACGCTCAAAAAAGCACTGAGAAAATAAGCGGGATCCCAAGCATATTGGAAACAGTAACTGAAAAATGCGGTGTGGTACACGACCACACCGCATTTCTTTATACTTATTGGGTTTTTCCGCCGGACAGGCCTTATGCATTGAAAGAATCAAAAAGGCTGAGCTGATTGGTTTTGGGAATACCGCTGAGGGCGCCGGCGGCCTCCAGTGTTTCAATAACGCCTTTGGACACTTTTTCGCAGCGCTGCATGATGTCCTCCATAGACATAAAGGGCTCCCCTTCCCGGCCTTTGACGATGGCAATGGCAGCGGCCTCTCCCACGCCGGGCAGCGCCGTAAAGGGCGGAATGAGCGTATTGTCGTCGATCCGGAACCGCTTGACGTCGGATTTGTAGATGTCCACCGGCTGGAAAGAGAATCCGCGCTTGTAGAATTCATGGACGATCTCCAGTGTGCCCATGGTGTCGTCTTCCACTGCCGAACGTTTGGGCATGGCTTGAGTTCCTTGTATTTTTTGCAGACCACAGTATCACCTTTGGTCATATAGCCGGCGTCAAAACCGTTGGCGCGGATGCTGAAATATGCCGCGTAAAAATCCAGCGGCCGATGGACCTTGAACCAGGCGATGCGGTAGGCCATCATGACGTAAGCGACGGCATGGGCGCGCGGGAACATATACTCGATCTTTTTGCAGGATTCGATATACCAGTCGGGGATCCCGTGGGCGCGCATGGTCTCTTCCCATTCCGGCTTGAGTCCCTTGCCTTTTCGGACGCTCTCCGAAATGGTAAACGCCTCGGAAGAATCCAGCCCCATTTTCATCAGATAGAGCGTAATGTCGTCACGCACGCAGATAACATCTTTCAGTGTTGCCACACCGGAAAGAATATAATCCTGCGCATTGTTGCGCCATACGTTGGTCCCGTGGGAAAGGCCGGAAATACGCACCAGACCGTCGAACGTCGTCGGCTGGGTATCGACAAGCATCTGGCGGGCATTTTTGGTGCCGAATTCCGGAATGGCGGCGGCGCCGGTCTCCTCCAGGATATCATCGGTTTCGATGCCCAGCGGAGAAATATCCGTAAAGATCTTCATGGTCTCTTTATCGTCCAGCGGCACGGTTTTGATATCCATACCCGACAGATCTTCCAGCATGCGGATCATCGTGGGATCATCGTGCCCCAGAAGGTCCAGCTTGAGCAGGTTATCGTGAATGGAATGGTAATCAAAATGGGTGGTGATGATATCGGAATTCACATCATCAGCCGGATGCTGTACGGGAGTAAACTCATGGATATCGCGGTCTCTGGGCAATACGATGAGGCCGCCGGGGTGCTGGCCGGTGGTGCGTTTGATGCCGGTGCAGCCGGCCACCAGCCGGTTGATCTCGGCATTATTGAGCACCAGGCCTTTTTCCTCCAGATATTTTTTGACAAAGCCATAAGCCGTTTTGGACTTGACGGTGCCGATGGTGCCGGCTTTAAAGACGTTTTCTTCACCAAAAAGCCGTCCGGTCTCCTTATGCGCCTGCGCCTGGTATTCACCGGAAAAATTCAGATCGATGTCGGGGGTTTTATCGCCTTTGAAGCCCATGAATGTGGCAAAAGGAATGTCGAAGCCGTCCTTGATCATTTTATGGCCGCAGACGGGGCAATCCTGATCGGGCAGGTCGACGCCGGTGCGGTAGTCGCCCTCGATATCAAAAATGCTGTGCTTGCACTGCGGGCATCTGTAATGGGGCGGCAGTGAATTGACCTCTGTGATGCCGGTAAAATAAGCGACGATCGAAGAGCCCACCGAACCTCTGGAGCCGACCAGATATCCATCGTCCATCGATTTCTTCACCAGCTTCTGCGCGATGATATACATGATGTCATAGCCGTGTCCGATAATGGAATTCAGTTCCATTTCCAGGCGTTCCCGAACGATGGGCGGCAGGTCTTCTCCGTAAAGTTCAGCAGCTTTACTTCTGGCCAAAGAATTGATCTCTTCGGCAGAGTTCTCAATGGAAGGCGGATAAGTTCCGTCTTTAAGCGGCACGATGTCTTCGCACAGATCGGCGATGTGGTTGGGATTGTCCACGACCACCTGTTTGGCGGTGCCGGCGCCCAGATAGCTGAATTCCTCCAGCATTTCCGTCGTCGTTTTGAAATACAGCGGCGCCTGTTCCGCGGTATCGTCAAAGCCCATGCCCGTCATGATGATCTCACGGTAGATGGCGTCCTCCGGCTCGATGAAGTGCACGTCACCCGTAGCGCAGACGGGGATGCCGATATCCTTGCCCAGCTTAACGATGGTGCGGTTATACTCGCGCAGCTGCTCCACGTCTTTGGCCGTACCGTTGCGCACCATGAACATATTGTTGCCCACCGGCTGGATCTCCAGAAAATCAAACCGCTTGGCCAGATGGACCAGTTCGCTCCAGGGCCTCCCCTGCACGACGGCTTCAAACAGCTCGCCGGCCTCGCAGGCCGAACCCAGGATCAGCCCCTCGCGCTTTTCCATCAGCAGACTCATGGGGATCAGCGGGTGCCGCTTGAAATATTTAAGATGGGAGGCCGAGATCAGCTCGTACAGATGACGCAGGCCCACCATATTCTGCACCAGAATGATCAGATGGTGAGACCGGCCGGCCGGCGCCTTGTCCCCGCTGCCCTCCCGTATGGCTTTCATTTCCGCGTTCAGATCGCCGATGGCCAGCGAACACCCGCGGGCGCGGATCTTTTCGACCAGTTCGAAGAAGATCCTGCACAGGACCTCAGTATCGTCATCGGCACGATGATGATTGAAAGAGAAATGGAATTCCGAAGCAAGATCGTTCAGCCGGTGCTTTTTTAAGTGGGGCAGGAGCGCGCGCGACAGTTCGACGGTATCAATGGAACAGAAGCTGCGTTCGATGCCCTGCGCCATACACGCCCGTTTGACAAAGGAAATATCAAAATCGGCATTGTGCGCGCACATGGGTCGGTCACCGCAGAAGGCCAGAAACTCCGGCAGAACTTCCTCGATCGGTCTGGCATCCTGCACGGTTTGATCGGAAATGCCGGTGAGATCCGTGATCTCATAAGGAATGCTGGCCTTGGGCTTTACATAAGTATGGTATTTTTCCAGTATTTCTCCGGCCTTGACCCGAAAAGCCGCGATCTCGATGATCTCGCAGCGCACGGGATTCAAGCCGGTCGTTTCCAGGTCAAACACGATGATCTCGTCTTCCAACGTGCCGTCGGAAAACCCTTTGACAATACCGCCGTCCAGATCGTTGACGGCATAGGCTTCTACTCCGTAAAGAACTTTGAAGTCGGGATTCTCTTTTTTGATATCTTTGGCCGCCTTCAGCGCATCGGGAAAGGCCTGTACGACACCGTGATCCGTGATGGCCACAGCGCGGTGTCCCATGCTGGCCGCCAGACGGACGACCTTTTGCGTGTCGCAAATCCCGTCCATAGCCGACATATTGGTATGCAGATGCAGCTCCACACGTTTTTCCGCCGCTGTATCGACTCGGTTTTTCTTTTTGTCTTTGATGATGGCATAAGGGGTGATGATATTGTCGTTGTCGAATTTTGAATAACTGACCGTCCCCTGAACCACCACCGCCTTGCCCTCTTTGATATTTTCTTTCAGCGGCGGCACTTCATCGTCCATCAGGACCTTGACGCATTTGATGGAGCCGGTCCCATCGGTGATCTCAAAGCTGACGACTGTTTTCCCCTTTCCATTGAGCTTCTTGAGCTCGGTGGAGAAAATCTCACCAAAGACCGCAACTTTCCCGCTGTCCAGCGTCAGATCGCCGATTTTCAGCAGATCCCGCTTGACCGGCTTGCCGTAAATGATCTTGTCATCCTCTGCCGGCGGTGTGTAGGGCGTGCCCTCCGGCTTGCGCGGTCGAAATCTGCGCTGGCCGCCGGCGTCGGTATTATTGGCGGCAGAGGGCTCCGAAGCTTTTTTCGTCGGCACCAGTACCGGACGGCGCCGCATCAGCTGTTCTATATTCTTTTCCCGGCGGGCATCATAGGAAACCGCCTCACGGACCATATCCAGACGGACCTGTATCCGCCCCAGTCCCAGCTCTTCCGCCGCGGCCTCCAGGCTGCGCGTCAGATCTTCCGCCCGGCAGGCCCAGTCTTCCGAAATACGTACAAACAGTTCGCTGCCCTCCAGGCTGAAGCTCTCTTTTTCGATGGCAATACAAAGCGACGGATTGCGTTCTCCCAGCTTGGACAGCAGCAGCTCCTCCGGAGTGCGGTCGGTGCCCTCAGCGGCACGCAGCAGGACATTTTTCAGACCGTACTGCATCCGGATCAGCTCCGCCCCTTGAAAAAGCAGATCTTCCGACACACCGCAGTCCTCTGCCAGCAGGATCTCAAGCGCGCCTGTTTGTGAAGAAATGGTCAGCTCACAGACCGGTATATCAAAAAGCTCTGTCTTTGGTGATACTTCCGGAAATATTTCACGGAGCAGTGCCTGTTTCATACGCGTTCACCCGTCAACGCTTCCACTTCGCGCAGCAGCTCGTCCACAAGCCGGTCTTCGGGGACCTTCCGCAGGATCTCGCCCTTGCGGATGATCAGGCCCTCGCCTTTGCCGCCGCAGATGCCGAGATCCGCCTCCCGTGCCTCGCCGGGGCCGTTGACCACGCACCCCATGACGGCGACGGTAATGCGCGCCCGGACATGCTTCAGCCGTGCTTCCACAGCCTGGGCGATGGGGATCAGATCGATGCAGGTGCGGCCGCAGGTGGGACAGGATACGATGGTCACGCCGCTCTGATGCAAATCGAGCGCTTTGAGAATATCCCGTGCGGCCTCGACCTCCAGCACGGGATCGTCGGTCAGCGAGACCCGAATGGTATCGCCGATACCATCACAAAGCAATGCGCCGAAAGCTGCCGCGGATTTGATCGTACCCATATGCCGGCTGCCGGCTTCGGTGACGCCCAGATGCAGCGGATAATCACATTCCGCAGCCAGGAGCCGGTAAGCTTCGATGGTCGAGAAAACATTGGACGCCTTCAGCGAAACGCAGATATTCTCAAATCCGCATTCCTGCAGAGCCTCGATGTTGCGCACGGCGCTGCGGTAAAGCGTGTACGGCGTTACGCCGTATTCCCGGCGCAGATCCTGATCCACTGACCCGCCGTTGACGCCGATCCGGATGGGGATCCCGCGCGCCGCGCAGGCGTTGGCCACCTCGCGGATCTTCCACTTTTCGCCGATGTTGCCCGGATTGATGCGGATCTTGTCTACACCGCTCTGGCACGCCGCCAGCGCCAGACGATAATCAAAATGAATGTCTGCCACCAAAGGCAGGCTCGTCCCCTTTTTGATGTCGGCCAAAGCCTGAGCAGCCTCCATATCGGGCACGGCCAGGCGGGCGATCTCGCATCCGGCCTGCTCCAGCGCCTGCAGCTGGCGCAGTGAAGCAGCAACGTCTCTTGTATCGGTATTCAGCATCGACTGGATGGCGATGGGGTTTCCGCCGCCGATGGTCACCCGGCCGATCTGCATGGGTTTGGATTCTCTTTTCATATCTCCATCTCCTTTGGACAGGGATTTATCGTTTTGCAGACAGATGCCGCCCTGCAGCAGAGCGACATCGGATCTGTTCTTCGGTTTTAGTGGATCAGACGCATAATATCGTTATAAGTGGCAAAAACGAACAGGGCCATGACCAGTGCCAGGCCGGCATACGAACAATAGTTTTCCCATTTGGGGTCCAGCTTGCGGCGCATGACCAGTTCTGCCAGCATAAAGAGCAGCTTTCCGCCGTCGAGGCCGGGGATCGGCAGCATATTGACAAACGACAGATTGACCGAGATATAGGCGACGAAATACCACATATCCCGCATGGATTCTTCCGCGCGGTTGGAGATCTCGCTGGCAATGCCCACGGTACCCATAAGATCGGATGTTTTGGCCTGGCCGCCCAGCAGCATGCCTATGCTTTTATAGGCCGACTGGAAAAAGGTAAAGGCGTTGTTCACGGCGTATTTCAGCTTGCCGATGCCGGAAACCTCTTCATACCCGAAATTCAGGCCAAAGCGGAGCTGACCGCTGCCGTCGTAATCCCTGCGCTCCAGAGGAACGTCTTCCAGACGGATCTTCTCCCCGTTTCTCTCCAGCGTAATATCCATAGGGGCGTCTCCGGACAGCTGGAGCGCCATGGACACATCATTGTAGGTGAAAATATGGAAGCCGTTGATCCGGACCAGCCGGTCGCCCACCTCCAGCGTTCCTTCCAGAGGGAAACCATCGGCAAACCCGGCAATGACCGGCGTGACCACATGGGATGCCGGCACCAGGACCAGAAGGATGATCAGAATGCCCGTGAGGAAGTTCATCAAAGAACCGGCGATGATCACCGAAAACCGGCGCGGCCAGCTGGCTTTTTGAAAACTGCCTTCATCAGAATACCCTTCGGCCGCTCTCTCGTCCGCGTCCGGCTCTTCGTTTTCGTCCTTCATCATCACAGCGCCGCCGACGGGCAAAAGACGCACGGCGTAAAGCGTTTCACCGATCTGTTTTTTCAAAATGGCCGGACCGAAACCAATGGTAAACTCATATACCGTGATCCCGGCAGCCTTGGCTGCGATAAAGTGTCCCAGCTCATGGACAAAAATGATCAGGCCAAAAACAAGAATTGCATAAATAATCGTCATGAATTACCCTTTCTGCTGTATTGCGGCGCGGGCAGCCTGCCGGGCACGGCGGTCGCTGTCCAGCACCTCCTCCAGGCTCGGCTGCGCGATATACGGCACGCTGTCCAGTGCATCTGCCGCAATGGCGTAAATATCCATAAAGCCGATCTCATCCCGCAGGAAAGCAGCCACAGCGACTTCGTTTGCCCCGTTGATGACAGCGCCCGTATTGCCGCCTGTTTCAGCCGCCTGCTCACACAGGCGCAGGCAGGGAAATGTCTCCCGGTCGGGCGCGTGGAAAGTCAGCCCCGACAGACTGAAAATATCCAGCGTTTCAAAGGGGTTGACGACCCGCTGGGGATAATAGATGGCATATTGGATAGGCAGACGCATATCGGTGCTGCCCATCTGGGCGATGATGGAGCCGTCGATAAACCTGACCGCCGAATGGACGATGCTCTCCCGGTGGACGACCACATCGATCCGTTCAGCGGGAACACCGAAAAGCCAGGCTGCCTCAATGACCTCAAACCCCTTGTTCATCAGCGTGGACGAGTCGATGGTGATCTTGCTGCCCATGCGCCAGGTGGGATGGCGGAGCGCGTCTTTCGCGCGCACACCGGCCAGCATTTTTTTGTCCCATCCGAAGAAAGGCCCGCCGGAAGCCGTGAGGATCAGCCGATCCACTTCGTCTTTTTCACCTGCCCGCAAGCATTGAAAAATGGCGCTGTGCTCGGAATCGACCGGCAGGATGGGCACATTCTGCTTTTCGGCGGCGTCCATAACGATGGCACCGGCGCAGACCAGCGACTCCTTGTTGGCAAGGGCTAAAGCTTTACAGCTTTGAATTGCAATCAGACTTGGCTTTAATCCTGCGATCCCCGTCGCCGCATTGATGACCATATCGCAGTCTTCATAAGCAGCGGCGCGCAGCACAGCTTCCTCCCCGCCTTCCACGACGGTTGTGGTATCGGCGACACGGGCTTTCAGCGCGGCTGCCGCAGCCGGATCAAAAACGGCACAATAATCCGGCCGGACGCTGCGGATCTGCTGTTCGGCCAGCTCAATATTGCTGCCGCATGCCAGGGCCGCGATACGGCAGCCCTTCGCTGTGGCCAGGTCGATGGATTGGGTGCCAATCGACCCGGTACTACCAATTATAGCAAGTTTTTTCATCTTTATGCCCCTCCCAGGGCTGGACTCAGGCGATGATCTGTACCGCGATCAGATAGAGCTCAAAAATCGGTGCCGTGAACAGAATGCTGTCAAACCGGTCCAGCACGCCGCCGTGGCCGGGAAACAGCTTGCCGTAATCCTTGATGCCCACGTTCCGCTTGATGAGCGACATGGAAAGATCACCCAGCTGGCCGGCGGCCGCACCCAGAATGCCGCACAAAAAGAGCGTGGGCAATCCCAGTCCGACGCCGAAGCAGCGGTTCATGATCACGCCGAAAACACACATGCCGGCAGCGCCGCCCAGCAGACCGCCCACGGCGCCTTCCACCGTCTTTTTGGGGCTGACATGGGGCGCCAGCTTATGCTTTCCCATCAGACGGCCGACCAGATAGGCCATGATATCGCTGACCCAGGCGGCGATGCAGGGCATCAGAATATAGTATTTCCCCAGCGCGCCCGCGCCCACATAGATGCGCAGCAGCGACGACAGAAAATAAGGCAGAATAAAAGCGCCCATAAAAGCGATGGCCAGCTTTTCAAACGTGACGCGGGTATAATCAAAAATGCCCATGACGAACGCCACGAAGCCAAAAGCAAACAGCACCATCGTTACCGATCCCTCAAACGGCACATAGGCCGTGCAGTACGGCACTGCCGCGGCGGCCGCGCAGGCCACCCACATCAGCGGATGCCCCTTGAGCTTTCCCGTAGCGCCCAGCAGCTCGTAGGCGGACACTGCCGAAAGGAAGCAAAGGGCTGCCGCCAATACCCAGGACGGAAGAAAATACAGAATGGCAATAATTGCAAGTATGCCCACAATCGTCGTTACAAGACGGATCCCCATAAAATTATAATCCTCCAAATCGTCTGTTTCTGTGCATGAATGCACGGATCGCCTCCGCAAAGGCGGCCTCATCCATATCCGGCCACAAGCGGTCAGTAAAATAATATTCGCTGTAGGCGCTCTGCCACAGCAAAAAGTTGGAAAGGCGCAGTTCCCCGCCCGGCCGGATGATCAGATCGGGATCGGGCATGCCCGCGGAATACATCTGGCCGGAAAGATATTCCGGCGTGATATCCTCCGCCCGGATCTTGCCTGCCGCATATGCCTCAGCAGCCAGCCGGGCCGCCCGGGCGATCTCCAGACGCCCGCCGTAATTTAGGCAGACATTGACGGTCAGGCCGCTGCAATGCGCCGAAAGACCGCGTGTCTCCTCAATGAGCCGCTGCAGTTTGGCCGGCAGGACCGATGTATCGCCGAAAAAGTTGAGGCGGATATTCTTTTCCACCATACTGGAAATTGCTTCGCGCAGATATTTTTCCAGCAGTCCCATAATGACCGCAACTTCTTCCGCAGGCCGTTTCCAGTTTTCCGTGGAAAAGGCGTAAACCGTAAAATACTGCACGCCGATATCCGACATAAACTCCGCAGCCCGGCGAAAGGTCTCGCTTCCCTCTTTATGCCCAGCTGTGCGGGGCAGGCCGCGCTGCTTCGCCCACCGGCCGTTGCCGTCCATGATGCAGGCGATATGCCGGGGCATGTTGGCCATTTCTTCCGGCGTGAAATAGGTGTTTTCTGTCATGATTGCTCCCATACTGCATATGAGGCGGCGCACAAGCCTGCACCGCCTCATATTGAAAAATATGAAATCTAAAACAAAGGGCCGAGACGGCAGGATTAAAGCTCCATGAGCTCCTTTTCCTTCTTGGCGGTCTCGTTGTCGATCTCCTTGCAATACTTATCCGTGGCATCCTGGATGTCTTTTTCCAGCGTCTTAAGATCGTCTTCCGTGATCTCACTCTTCTTCTGCTGCTTCTTGAAAGTGTCCACAGCATCTCTGCGGATATTGCGGATAGCCACCTTGGCATCCTCGCCCATCTTCTTGACCTGCTTGGACAGATCCTTTCTGCGTTCCTCAGTCAGCTGCGGGAAAACCAGACGGATGACCTTGCCGTCGTTCTGCGGATTGATGCCCAGATCCGACTGCTGAATGGCCTTTTCAATGGCCTTGAGCGCGCTGGAATCCCAGGGCTGGATGGCCAGCATTCTGGGCTCGGGCACGCTGACCGAAGCCAGCTGGTTGATCATCATGGAAGAGCCGTAGTGCTCGACAGTGATCTTGTCCAGGACGCTGGGGTTGGCACGGCCGGCACGAACGGTGGCAAAATCGCTTTTCAGGACCTCGATGGTCTTGATCATTTTATTGGTGTATACTTCGCATTCCTTATTCATAACAAGTATTCCTCTCTGAATGATTATTGATGTACACGATACAGGCAATGTGCGCGGGAAAAAATTCAGTCTTCCACAACTGTTCCGATGTTTTCTCCCTGCAGGACGCGGCTGATATTTTCTGGGTCCTCAATGGCAAAGACCAGAACAGGCAGGCCGTTGTCCATGGCCAAAGCGATGGCCGTACTGTCCATAACGGCCAGGCCTCGGGCCAGAACCTCTTTATAGGAGATCCGGTCGAATTTTTTGGCTTCGGGGTTTTTCCGGGGATCAGAATCATAAACGCCATCGATATTCTTGGCCAGCAGAATGGCATCTGCCGAGATCTCCGCCGCCCGCAGCGCTGCCGCCGTATCGGTGGAGAAGAAAGGATTGCCGGTGCCGCAGGCAAAAATAACGACGCGGCCCTTTTCCAGATGACGCATGGCACGCAAACGAATATAGGGCTCGGCGATCTTGGTCATGTCGATGCCGGTCTGCACCCGGACCTCGATGCCGTTCTTTTCCATCACATCGGCCAGCGCCAGCGCGTTGATCGTCGTGGCCAGCATGCCCATATGATCGGCGCGTGTGCGCTCCATGCGCTCGGCGCCGTCTTTCTGTCCTCTCCAGAAATTGCCGCCGCCGACAACGATGCCGATCTCCACACCCATGCACACGGCGTTTTTGACGCCCTTGGCAACGCTGTCCAGCACGTCGAAATCCAGGCCGCGCTTCTGTTCGCCGGCCAAAGCTTCACCGCTGATCTTCAGCAGTACCCGTTTATATTTTGGACTGTTCATCTCTCTGTCCCCCAGCACATAATTTTTGCTTCATTGGCTGCTACTATTTTAATATATCATGGGCCATTTTGCAACCCCCCGCGAAATGTTTACATTTTTGCAGACCGCCGTGCAGCCCTCCGGTCAAACAAAGGCCCCGGTATGCCGGGGCCTTTGCAGCTATTTCTTCGCAAGAACTTTTTTCAGATAAATGCCGGTATAGGACTTCGGATTCTGTGCCACTTCCTCCGGCGTGCCCTCCGCGATGACCCG
>CAMEZQ010000019.1 GCA_945947915.1 uncultured Clostridia bacterium
CCGGATATACCGATATCGAGCGTGGCGAGCGTGGCAGCTCTGAGGAACATCTGACAGTCACACAGTTCAAGGTGGAGCGTGAGCAGGAACGCCTTACAGACCTCACTGTGCAGACACAGCAGAAAGAAGCAGAAGCTGCGGCTTTGGATAAGAAAATTGAAAAGACCAGACAGAGGAAAGTTGACATTGAGAGTATTGATAAAATCGAAGCCAGGCCTGTCATGCTCTCCCCATCGAGAGTATCACTTGAAAAAACCGAGTATGAAACGCTGGCTGCCGCTGCAAAGAAATACTACGCACAGGAAAAACAGGAAGGCAAGCTGAAAAAGCTCCTAAATGATGCGAAGAAAACCATTGCCGATCTGAAGGCAAAAATCGAATCGCTGGTAACGGAACTCTCTGCGGTCAAGGCAGAGCTGGCTCAATACAAGTCCATCCGTGGTAAGCTCCGCACAGCGGATCTGGAGCAGGAAAATGACCGGCTCCGCAGCAGACTTCGCACCTATGAGGAAGTGATTTCACACAACAATCTGTGGCCTTACTTCTCCCGACACAGAGAGAAAACGCCCACAAGGGACGATGTCCGTTGATTCCCGTGTAGAGCTGGAAAAATCGCAAATTATCAAATGGGAGCGTTCAAATCGTACCGCACGTCGTTTGGGCGCTCCCTGTCCAAAAATCAGCTCACTTTTACAGGTGATGAGCTGAGAAAAATTCGTGAAAAACAGGAGGTTTTATGAGAACAGGTCTTTCCAAGAAACAGAAAGCAACAAACATCTATTTTAACGAAGCAGACAGCATGATCGAGGTCTGCACTTACAACACCGCACTCAAAAACAGGCTCACCGAGTATGCCGGGAAATATCCCTCTGAGTGTCGGTTGATTGACGATGACGGAAACGGCTGTCTGACCTTTGAAGTCAGCAAGGGACGCTTCGGTTTCAAGCTGACCGCACCCTATGACGAGAAACGCCGCAAGGCTGCAAGCGAACTGGCAAAGAAAAACACCGAAAGATTAAGGAGGCAAGAGCAATGAAAATCCTATCCTGTGCGTTCAACATGGATACCGCCTGCGTAGAGCTGAAATTCGATGACGGCAGCATGATAGCGATTGATACAATCGCCGTGGAGAATGAAGTGGCCGACAATATGTATCAGCGGTCAGAACTGGACTATCTGATCTACAATGACCCGGTGGCATACGCCGAGCTGATACTCAATGGCAATCCCGAGATCTATCTGAGAACCGTAACCGAATACAAGCATTTGGATAGCTGACCGCTCGCCGCCCGTGGGAGAAATCCTGCGGGCGGTATTCTCATTTCTTCAAAAGTAATATTCACGATCTCGTGAGATATTCTTGAAAATTCGTGTTGCATGTGATATAATAATGCCGAAACCAACGAGATGGAGTGTTTTTGGTATGCCTGTTAGCTATGATAAGTTGTGGAAGCTTCTTATTGATAGAAAAATGAACCGAACTGATTTGAGAGAAACTGCTGGAATCAGTTTTAACATCATTGCTAAAATGGGGAAAAATGAATTCGTTTCAATGGAAAGCCTTATGAAGATTTGCGCTACTCTCAACTGTAACGTTGGCGATATTATGGACTTTTTACCAGAAAGTGAGGAATTGCAGAAATGACACCAGAGATGCTGGCTACACTAACTGAACAAGTTGCTGAGCTTGTTCAGACATACAGTGATAATTATCCGCAATTCCAGAGAGCAACCTATAACGAGACTCAAGTCCGTGTTGACTTTGTAAACCGCTTTTTCAAACTCCTTGGATGGGATGTAGATAATGAACGTGGTTTGCCACAACACTTGCGTGAAGTTACCCATGAGGCTACCGTTGTTGTCGAGGAAGATGGCGTCCATCGTAGTAAAAAACCAGATTATTCTTTCAAAATAGGAACGGAAGTTCTATATTTCCTTGAGACAAAGAAACCTGCGGTAAACCTTACTATTGATGCCGCACCGGCATTCCAGTTGCGCAGATATGGATGGAGCGGAAACTTAAAAGTCTCAGTGTTGACCAATTTCACCGATCTATATATCTATGATTGTTCTGTTCGTCCGAGAGAAGGCGATGACGTTGGTGTTGCAATGATTGCTCACTACCACTTCGATGAATATGTGGAACGTTTTGAGGAAATTTACAACATGCTGTCCAAAGAAGCAGTCTTGACCGGACAGTTTGAGCGCCATTTCGGTAACATTCAGGGTGCTCTTCGTCGTGAACCGTTCGATCAGTATTTCTTGGATCAGATTAGAACCTGGCGAATGATGCTTGGTGAGGATATTCTGCGCAACAATCCAAACGTTGATGCAGAAACACTCAACATTTTCGTCCAGCGAGTTCTTGATAGAACAATTTTCCTTCGCATTTGTGAGGATAGATGTTTCGAGAACTATGAGTCGCTGAAAGCTATTACGACATACCAAGATCTAAGAACAATGTTCGCTGCGGCAGACCAGAAATACGATTCAGGCTTATTTGAACTCTTAGAAGAGGATCGGCTTACGGTGTCTGACTCAGTTATTATCGAGATCTTTCAAAGCCTGTATTACCCCAATAACTCCTATGAGTTTGGTGTAATTGACCCGTATATTATTGGTCAGATTTATGAACTGTTCTTGGATGAGGCTCTTGTAATTCGAGAAGATGGACATATTGAGACGCAAGAAAAGCCCGAAGTAGTTGACTCCCAGGGTGCAGTCAACACCCCCAAAAACATCACCGATATTATTATCGAAGAAACGCTTCGTCCTCTGTATGAAAATAAAACTCCCGAGGAAGTAGCTCAGTATCGCATTGCAGATATTTGCTGTGGGTCTGGCAACTTTTTGCTGTCGGCATTTGAATACATTGTAAACTATCATATTGAGTATTATCGAAACCATGATAGAGAAAATGCTGAGCGAAGAGGCGATATTTATCAACTGGCTGGCAGTACAAACTATATACTTTCTTACGAGAAAAAACGCTCCATTTTGAAAAATAACATCTTCGGCGTTGATATTGACCCTCTTGCTGTAGAAGTATCAAAGTTTAGCTTGCTGCTAAAGGCATTGGAAAATTCGTCTTTGGAGGAGGCAGAAGCTTTTCATCAGCGTACTAATCAACGCATCCTTCCTAATTTGGACGAGAATATCAAAAATGGCAATAGCCTTGTGGATATGGCTTATGCACGTTTTGATCGATCTGTTTATCAGAATGTTTCTTTGATGAACAAATTAAAGATGTTCGATTGGAATGCTGAGTTTGGCAACCGAAAGTTTGATGCAATTATCGGTAATCCGCCCTATATTCGTGTCCAGAATATGGTGCACTATTCCCGAGAAGAGTATGATTTTTATAAGAGCGGCCATTCTCCCTATGTAACCGCACAAACTGATACGCTTGATAAGTATTATCTGTTTATTGAAAAAGGACTTGCACTGTTAAACGATGGCGGAATGCTGGGTTATATAGTCCCACACAAGTTTATGAAAATCAAGTCAGGCGCTAAATTGAGAGAATTGCTTTCTGCAAATTCCAATGTTAAGAAAATTCTGCATTTCGGAACTCATCAAGTTTTTGAAAACAGAAGCACTTACACCTGCATCTTGGTATTATCTAAGCAAGGTCACGAAGAATTCCAAATTGGTTTTGTTCAGGATTGGAATCAGTTCTTATTCAATCATGATACAGAATGCTTGACCTATCCGGCTGCTTACATTAGTGGTCAGCCGTGGTCGTTCTTGCCTCAAAATATCGTTGCGCATTTGGAAGAGATCTCGCAATCTTGTGTTTCCCTTTCTACTTTGGTTGACATTTTTGTTGGTGTTCAAACAAGCGCTGATCAAATCTATATTATCCACGCTGATCGTGAAGACGAGAATTTCATTTACTCGCACGATAGACAGGGGCGTGAGTTCCAGATAGAGAAAGGGATTTTGCGTAAAAGCATATATGATACGCAGCTTGTCAGTTACGAGAAAATAAAAGCAAATAGCTACATCATATTCCCGTATAAGTCGGTAAACGGAAGACCGGTTCTATATAGTTTGGCCGAAATGACAGAGAACTTCCCTCATGCATTAGCATATTTGAATTGTTTCAAAGACAAGTTGGATGAACGTAATATGCCCGGACGTACTACCGAAAATTGGTTTGCGTTCGGACGTAGCCAATCTTTAAGAAGGTTCCTCTCTGGAGAACATCTTGTTTGGCCTGTGCTGTCTACAAGCTCAAATTATGTCTATGATAATGACATGGTTGTCTTTACAGGGGGAGGAAATGGTCCTTTCTATGGTATAGAAAAGAAAGCTACGTCTCAGGAATCCATTTTCTACATCCAGGCAATTTTGAACCATTGGTTAATGGAGCTCCTTGTGAAAAGTAGAGCAAGTACCTTTAGAGGAGATTACTATTCTCATGGGAAGCAGTTTATTGCGACCTTGCCGATTTACAAGATTGATTTTGAAAATCCTACCGAAGCTGCCAAACATCAGCAGATTGTTGATATGGTGCAAAACATCATGCAGTTAAAGGAACAATTAGCTTCTGCTCCTAATGCCGCTCGTCGTACAGTTTTGAAACACTCCATCAAGGCAATCAACGCTGAACTAAATAGCGCAATCGATGAGCTTTATCAGGTGGAATCTCAGGAAGTCGAGGAACAGGTATGAAACCGATTGACGGATATAACAAATTAAGAGGCGGATACTATACCCCCGACAAAATTTCTGAATTTATTGCAGACTGGGCAATCCGTAAAACTTCTGATTCTGTCTTGGAGCCAAGCTGTGGTGACGGTAGTTTTTTGAGTGCTATAACCACTCGTTATAGAGAGTTGGGTGCTACGGATGAGCAAATTCAGAACAATGTGCTTGGGATTGAATTGGATGATATTGAGGCTGAAAAATCTGCGCAGTATGGTACAACAGTAGTCTGTAAAGACTTTTTCACATACTACCAAGAGAGCATTGAAGACCAGACTCAATTCGATGTGATAGTTGGAAATCCGCCTTTCATTCGCTATCAGCATTTTACAGAGAAATATCGTAAAGTTGCATTTGCTTTGATGAATAAACATGGATTTCAACCCAACCGCCTAACAAACATTTGGCTCCCGTTCTTAGTGCTTTCTTGTAAGGCATTAAAGCCAACTGGTCGAGTAGGAATGGTTATTCCCGCCGAACTATTCCAGGTTGATTACGCTGCTGAAGCAAGACAGTTCCTCAGTACGTTTTTTGATAAGCTAACACTTGTTACGTTCAAACGACTGGTCTTTGATGACATACAGCAGGAAGTTATTCTTCTGTTGGGTGAAAGAGGCTGCGATAAACATGGCATTCGTGTTGTAGAACTGGAGGATATGGCAGATTTGGTTGCGCAAGGGCAAACATGCTTGGAGAATACCGAGCTAAAGGAACTCGACCATAGCCGTGACAAATGGGTGAAATACTATTTATCCAACGAAGAGTTGGAACTGCTGAAACGGCTTAATAGTGATCCGAGAATTTCCAATGCAACCGATTTATTTGAAGTGAATGTTGGTCTTGTAAGCGGCGAGAATGACTTTTTTGTCATGAACCGGGCAACAGTAGAAAAATTTAATCTTCAACAAAGCGTTATCCCTATCATTAGCCGTTCTGAGCAATTAAAAGGTGTGCAATTAACAAATGAGGATTATAACAATCTGACTGAGTTAGGAAAAAAGGTGTTTTTCTTTGCTCCCGGAAATAAGGAGTTCGATACCTTGTCTGATGAAGAGAAGGTATATATCCAGTGGGGGGAAGAAAAAGGCTTCAACAAGAATTATAAATGCCGTATAAGACCAAAGTGGTATCATGTATCACAGACTTGGTGTGCGGATGCTTTCCTAATTCGCCAGGCGCATTTGTATCCAAGGATGATTCTCAACGAGAAAAAAGCTCTCGTCACTGATACTCTTCACAAGGTAAGATTTTTAGAGGACATTGACGGAAGACAAGTTACGGCGGCCTTTTTGAACACATACACGTTTGCTCTTAGTGAAACACTTGGCAGAAGTTATGGCGGAGGAGTTCTTACCTTTGAGCCGGGAGAAATGCGAAAAATTCGTATTCCCATGCAAATGGCCGAACGGTTAGATTTGCAAAAAATTGATCGTTGGCAGCGCAATGGAGAGATTGATAAAATCTTGAAATATACAGATACCATCTTGCTCCAAGAGGGGCTTGGTTTATCTGAATATGAAATCAGTTTGCTCCATAGTATTTGGGAAAAAATGTGCAACCGTAGAATGACTCGTAAGAATCAGAGCGTGTAAATAACGCTTGTAGTATTTGTTGATTCTAATTGCAATGAAAGTAGGTGCCCCCTGTGATAAAAGCAATAAAACTAAAGAATTGTGCCACTTATCCATCAGTGGGCACCTCAATCGAAAATTGTCAAAAGGTCAATTTCTTTTATGGTCCCAATGGAAGTGGAAAATCCACAATCAGCAATTTCTTGTATAATCCAACTGGATCGCAATATCGTGAATGTGAAATTGAATGGGAAAACAATGCTGCAGTTGATGTGGTTGTATACAATCGTGAATTTCGTGTAAGAAACTTCAAGGAGAACATTTGCTCGAGATAGATCATATTATTCCGGTGTCAAAAGGTGGGCGGACGGAGAAAGATAATCTTCAGACATTGTGTTGGAAATGCAATCGAGCAAAAAGTGATAAAATTATAGATAAATAAAGATCATTAACATATGTTAGAGAAAGATTTGCTTATGTGTTTCTTTTTATGGATCAGGGATAATTTTTTGCAGTAATTCCAGAGGTCGAAAAAGCCCAGTCATCACCGGACTTTTCGAGGAATTAGAGCCTTTCGTGGCAACAAAATGGCAACATTATTTGAAATATTGTAAAAGTAAAGAGCTAACTGATTTTGATTAAGTCAGTCAGCTCTTTTTTATGTTCCGGGCCAGATGCGCCTCTTTCTGCTGTTTTGGCCTGCGTGTATGCGGGTCCCGGAATATTTACGGGCGGATCAGGTTGCTGTGGTATGCTGTTTTTCCCGACAACACATCATCATAAAAGCTCTGTTTCCAGTCGATATACGCCATGCTGGCCTGCAGGTCTTCCATACGGCGCAGCAGTTCTTCGCGTTTTTTCGCCAGGATGACTTTTCTTTCGGGAATAGAGGCCTCTCCCTGCAGGCAGAGCTGAATATACACCTTCATCTCCTGAATGCTCATGCCGCAGTTTTTCAGGCAGGTCAGGCTTTTGATCCACGCGACGTCGCGGTCATCAAACACACGATGATTGTTGGCGTCGCGTTTTACATTCGGGACAAGCCCTTCGTTGCAGTAGAACTTCAAACCTCGTAAGTCATCCCTGTTTCGCGGCACACGTCTTTCATCGTATACATAAAATTCCCCCCATTTGATACGGCTTATCCCTATCACGGCGGCATGGCTGAGATCGCCATCGGCAAAGCGCTGCGCGCCTATCCGAGGGATTCTTATTATCTTCCCGGGCATCAGATCAGCGCCAGCTACGATCCCGCAGTGGTTTTTGAGGAACAGCTCAAAAAGTGCGGCGTGGACTGCTTTGATTTTTATCTGCTGCACAATATTTACGAAAACTCCATCCAGACCTATTTGGATCCCCGCTGGGACATCATCGGTAATTTCAGGGAACAGAAGCGGCGCTCAAAGCCCTGCGTCCCGACGAGAGCATTCCGGCGTGGGGCTTCCGTTTTCTGCAGGGCATTCCCGGGGTGACGATGATCCTGTCCGGCATGTCCGATATGCGGCAGATGCGGGAGAACGTAAAGACCTTTGAATCGCGCAGGCCGCTGAACGCCATTCTGTCCGTCACGGAGGGCATGAAGGACTCCGTGCCCTGCACCGGATGCCGCTATTGCACCGACCACTGTCCGATGGGGCTGGATATCCCGCTGATGATGAACACCTGCAGCGAGCTTCGTTTCGCGCCGGTGATCAACGTCGCCATGCGTCTGGAAAACCTGCCCGCGGAAAAACAGCCCTCCGCCTGCATCGGCTGCGGAGCGTGCGCGCGGATGTGTCCGCGGCGCATTGATATCCCCGGCGTGATGGCCGAGCTCAACGAAAGGCTGAGCAAGATCCCCAAGTGGGCGGATATCTGCAGGCAGCGCGAGAAAGCCGCGAAGAAGGCGTGAAAGCCGCCTGCCGTAAGTACGGCGCCCGGAATCAGAAAAAAGACGGTACGAGCGTACCGTCTTTTTTTCTGTATGCGCGCTTTGCACTTTGGGTATCTTTGCGGAGCAGCGGCAGTTTTCGCCGGGAAAGGGGCCTATTCTTTTTCCTGACGCCAATGACGCAGCTGCGGCAGCTGGGCTTCAAAATAGGCCCGGGCCTGCTCGGGCGGCCAGTTTTTGCCGGACATGTGGCCAACCAAGAAGTCGGTTAGTTCTTCCAGGCTGGTATAGACGAATTTTCCGTCGGCATAGCACCATTTGCAGTAGTCTTCGTTGAAGGAGCCGTCGGGCTCCCGGCTGATCGAAGTGTCGTCCAGCGGCATGCCGCAGCACTGGCAGATCAGGGTCCGCGGCGCGCCCAGCAGGGTGTTGATGGAAACGTCAAACAGTTTGGACAGCAATTTGAGCGTTTCCGTGTTGGGCACCGTTTCGCCGGTCTCCCAGCGGGAAACGGCCTGCCGGGTGACGAAGACTTTTTCTGCCAGCGCATCCTGGGACAACCCATGTTTGGTGCGCAGCGCCAACAGGATCTCTTTTGTTTCCATACATCTTCACCTCACGGATATTGTAGCATGGACGCCGAAACGATCCAAGCAACCGGCTGTTGCTTGTCTGCTTTACAGCTCCAGCTCCAGACGGTCGATGCGGGAACGCATGCCCATTTTTTCGTAAAAGCCCCGCGCCGATCGGTTGAAGGCCCAGACGGTCAGCTCCACCCGGTGCAGGCCCAGCGCCCGCGCCCGGGCCGTCATGGCCTCAAAGAGCGCCTTGCCGGCGCCCCGGCCCTGGAAGGCCGGATCGACCGAGATGTCGTCGATCTCCAGCCACTCTATATCGCGGAAGACCGGATGGTCTTTATAGCCCCGGCGGATGGCGGTGGCCTGGCCGACCACGCGGCCCTCGTCCTCGGCCAGCAGGAAGATGGTGCCATTCTCCAGCATGGCGCGGTATCGCTCTTCGGTCATGGCGGTATCGCGGCGGGGGAAGAAATCGGGCCGGTTTTCCTGGTGCAGGGCGTAAACGGACTGTTCCAGCGCGGCTGCAGCGGCGTAATCTTCGGGCAGTGCGGGTCGGATCTGCATAAAAACCCCTCTTTCCTTCAAATTTTGGCAGGTTCTGTAAGAACAGCTTCAATATAGCACAGCGCCGCGTAAAAAGCAACCGCGCTTGTGAGGGCCTGCGAAATGTGATATAATGCTCGTTAAATCGCGTGGCTGCTGCCGGAGGAATGCCATGAAAAGAAAATATATGCTGCACTACGGAGATTACGCCGTGGGCGAGAATGAAAATCTATATACCGAAATGGCCGCGAAGGGCTGGCGCCTGGTCCGGCGCGGCCGGCGGCTGAGCCGGTTTGAACCGGATGAAAGCGTGCGCAGACTGCGCTGCCGCATCCGGCTCATCAGCCCCGACCTTTTGCCGGAGGGGGAGCTGCCGGCCGACCAGGCGGCCCGGTGCGCCCAAAGCGGCTGGCGGTACGTCACCCACTGCGGCCTGGTCCACGTCTTCTGCGGCCCGGCCAAAAAGAAGCTGCCGCCCCTTTACGACCGGCCTGAGCAGCAGGCAGCCACCCGGCGGGCGCTGCGCCGCGAGGCGGTCTCCGGCTTTGTGGTCGGCCTGCTGGGCGTGCTGGCGGCGGCCTTCTGCTTTTCGGCCATGCCGGGCATGAACAAATGGCTGATGTATCCCGAATGGCTGTTGCTGGTCGTGTATATCCTGGCCTGTCTGATCGGTTCGGCGGCCTATGGGGCCACGCGCACCATGGTGCTGTACCGGCAGCTGGCCCGCGGCGGGACCGTCGACCACAGCGCCAAGGGGCATCCGGAGGCCCGGCGCGTGGGCTTGTTCGCGCTGACTGCCGTGGGGGTCATGCTGTGCCTGCTGCTGCTCACCACCCTGCTGGGCAGTGCGGAATATGACATGCCGGCCACGCCCGACGGGCCCTATCTGACCCTCGCGCAGCTGGGCTGGGAAGGCGTGCGGACCGACGACGCCGGGCAGGCGGCACGGGTCACCCATGTGGACAATCTCGCCGCCGAGATCTGGGATACCTACGAATGTCTGCAGCTGCCGGGAGAAGACGGCGAGGTATGGATGTATATGACGGTCTACCGTCTCAAGGCCGGCTTCCTGGCGGGGCAGATGCCCGGATATTTGGCCGGCAGCGCCGTTTTTGATACGGAACTGAGCCAGTATGTCCCCGTGGAGGTTCCGGGGCTGGATGCCGCGTGGATGGGCAGCCGCGGATTGGAGTATATCGCCGTGCGCGGCAGCATGGCATGGCAGATCATTTATGCCGATCCCGGCGTTTTTGGGCCGGCGGAGCAGCCGCGGCAGGACGTGCTGGCCGCGCTGGCCGGCGCGGTGGCTGCACAATAAAATATACGGCCAGGCAAAAAAGCGGCGCGTTTGGAACGCGCCGCTTTTTCGTATGCCGGAAGCAAGACCGGTTCAGAACAGGTTTTCATAAACGTGCAGGCCGTGGCAGCCGCAGTAGAGATAGAGGGTGCCGCCGCGCAGCAGGGGAAAGCTGACGGCGCTTTCCTGCTCGGGATACAGGCGCCGCAGATAGACGGTGTCGTAGCGCACCCAGGCGGCGAAGGTCAGTGCGTGGGTCTTTTCCATGGGGTGGTCGAAGGTGATATAGGTGGAGAGGTCGATCTCCCGGGCCTGTACGGCCGGCGCGTTTTCCGCGGTGGGGATCAGCGGCTCCAGCCGGCGTCCGCAGCAGGAGAGGGAGGCGTTGGAGGTGCTGAACAGGATATTGCCGCAGTGCGGGCAGACGTAAAAGCGCACGCGGCGGATATTGCCGGTGTCGGGCCGGTTTTTGCGGATCTCTCCCTCCATGAGGTCGGCCATATCGACCCCCAGAATGACCGAAAGATCGTTCCAAAGCGACAGGTCGGGGCATCCGAGACCGCACTCCCATTTGCTGATGGTTTTATTGCTGACCCCCAGCGCGTCGGCCAGGTTCTGCTGGGTCAGCCCTTTTTCACGGCGCAGGCCGGCGATCAGCCGGCCGATCTTTGCGCAATCCATGATGATTCCTCCTTTGGCGGCCTTATTTGGCCGGCGGAAGCCCTGCCGAGGCCGCGGAGCCGCCGGCCGCAGCGTCGGCTCCCTTCTGACAGCTTACGGCAAACGGCCGACAAAAGCAATCCATGCTCCGCAGATATGCCAAAGGCTTGCCGCTTGGAATAGAAAAAAGCATCTGTATCGGGGGCGATACAGATGCCGGTGGATCTTGTCGGCACGCCGGTCAGCCGGCGAATTTTTCTCCGGCCGGGGCCAGCAGGCTGCGGCAGTCGAGATAGCCGGTCTCGTCGAGCTGCCGGATGCATCCGATGGCGACGGCGCCCGGGCCGACGTGGCAGGCGATATTGAGGGCCAGGGGGTCCAGCAGGACCTGCCGGCCGGGGAAGCGGGCCTGGATCTCCTTCTGCCAGACGGCGGCTTCGGCGTCGGAACAGGTATAGGCGCCGCGGATGTAGGCCCGGTGGCCGAGGAAACGATGCTCCACGTCGTTCTGAACGGCATCCAGCATGGTGGCCTTGGCCGCCTTCATGCCGCGGACCTTGGCAAACGCGTCCAGCCGCTCGCCCTGGATCTGCAGCACCGGCTTGATGTTGAGCACGGTGCCGATGGAAGCGGCAGCCGGGGTGATGCGTCCGCCTTTTTTGAGGTATTTGAGGGTGTCGACGGTAATGTAGATGGAGGCCTCCAGGGCGTCGCGCTCCAGAATACGGCGGATCTCCCGGGCCGACGCCCCCTCCCGGGCCAGCGTGACGGCCTCGATGACGGCCTGCTTGAGGGTCCAGGAGATGCGTTTGTTGTCGACGACCTCCACCCTGCCCTCATATTCGGCGGCCAGCTGGACAGCCGTATGGCAGGCGGTGCTCAGGCCGGAGGTGAGGGGGATATAGACGACCTCGTCATAGCTGCGCAGCGCGCGGTTCCAGGTCTCGGCGATGTCAAACAGGGCCGGCTGGGAGGTGCGGACGTCAGCGCCGCGCTGCAGGCAGGCGTAGAAATCTTCGTGGCTCAGGTTGACCCCTTCGTAATAGAGCTCACCATCGATAAAGAAGGGCATGGGGATGACTTCCACGCCCAGGATGGCCGCCTGCTGCCGGGTGATGCCGCTGGTGCTGTCGGTGATGACGGCGACGTTGCTCATAATTCTTGCTCCTTCTGTATACAGGCCGCCGAAGCGGCACGCGCCTGTGAAAGGGCGCGGGGTGTTTGTGTTTATGCTATTTATGATAGCATGTATTTTTGCCGGCCGGCAAGTAAACGAAATCTAAACAAAAAATTTATACAGGCCGGAAGCCGGAAAAAGCCTGCCGCGGCAGACTGTCCATCGGTCGCGGGATATGGTATAATAAAGCAACTGCTGAACGGCCGGACGTCTGCCCGGCCGGCGGCGAAGAGAAAGGCGGGAGAGCTTTGATCGCGCAGCGCAAACGATATCATATGCTGGATCTGATCCGCGGCCTGGCCCTGTGCAGCATGATGCTTTATCATGCGGCCTGGGACCTGGTCTGGCTGTTGGGCGTCGACTGGCCCTGGTACAGCGGCCGCGGCGCCTTTGTGTGGCAGCAGGCGACCTGCTGGACCTTTATCCTCCTGTCGGGCTTCTGTGCCCCCATGAGCCGCAGCGGCGGGCGGCGCGGGCTGCTGGTTTTCGGCTGCGGCTGGGCGATCACCCTCTGTATGGAGCTGTTTTCCCCTGCAACGCCCAATTATTTCGGCATTCTGGTTCTGCTGGGCAGTGCCATGCTGCTGACCTGGGCGATGCGGCAGCCCCTGCGGAAGCTGCCGGCCGGTCCGGCGGCCCTTCTTTCATTCGGCCTGTTTCTGGCCACCCGCTGGGTCTCCCGGGGCCGGATCGGCTGGGGACGGCTGTCGGCCGCGCTGCCGCCGGCCCTCTACGCCAATGATTTTACGGCCTTTCTGGGCTTCCCGCCGCGGGGGTTTTATTCCACCGATTATTTTCCCCTGGTGCCCTGGTTTTTCCTCTTTCTCACCGGGTATTTCCTGCATTTTTTGGCCCGGCGGCAGGGCTGGCTGGAACGCCTGCCCGATCTGCGGGCGCCGGTGCTCAACTGGCTGGGGCGCCGCTCTCTGCCGGTGTATATGCTCCATCAGCCGGTCATTCTGGCGCTGCTGTGGATCGGCTTCCGGCTGTTTTGAATCCCATATCCCTTTTATTTTCTGATCAAGGAGTGATTTTATGCTCAATACCGACCGTTTGACTGTCCGGCCGTTTGCGCCTGAGATGGCGGAGGCCCTGAGCCGGCTGTCCGTGGAGGCCGATAACCGCCGATTTCTGCCCGATGAGGTCTGGGAAACGCCGGAGGCCGCCGCCCGCGTCATCGATCTCTTTATGGACGAATACCAGTATGACCGCGGCCCGCTGGTCTACGCCGTCACGCTGCCCGACGGCACCTATATCGGTCATGTGGAGGCGGCTGTGACCTCAGACGGCTGCTGGGAGGCCGGCGTGCATATCGGCGCCGACTACGGCGGCCGCGGCTACGGCGCCGAGGCGCTGGGCGTCTTTTTGCCCTGGATCTGCGACCGGCTGGCGCTGGATGAGATCCTGGGCATCTGCGTGGAGGAAAATATTGCTTCCTGGAAGACTCTGGAGAAATGCGGCTTCCAGCTGGAATTCCGGGGTGAGGGGCGTTATCAGGGCTTTCTGCGTCCCATTCGCCGCTATGTCTGGCGGCCGGCTTCCCAGATCGACATTGACGTTTTCTGGCAGGATTTCGTCCGCCGGGAGGGCCTGCACCCCAGGACACCTTATAAAGAGGCCTTCTGCTTTGACGAATCGGATGCCGGCGAAAGGCTGCTGGGCCTGGTGTTGGACGGCAGAAAGACGGCCACCTGCTCCAGCATGGAATACTGGAAATGGCTGGAGGAAACGCCGCCGGAGCCGGGGGATTTCTCCATCATCACGGACCGCGCGGGATGTCCCCGATGCGTTATTGAAACCATGGAGGTCCATCCGGCGGCCCTCAACGCTGTGCCCTGGGAGCTGGCCCGGCTGGAAGGGGAGGATGAATGCCTTGAAAGCTGGCGGCAAAAGCACAACGCCTGGTTCGCCGAAGAAGCCCGGCGCCTGCGGTATGATTTCCGGGAGGACCAGGAGGTCATTCTGGAAGTCTTTGAAGTCGTCTGGAAGGGGTGAGAGGATGGAGCACGCGCTGCGTCACCCCTATCTTCGCGTCAGAGGCCCGGGCGGCGTCACCTACGGCGGCAGCCAGCGCCGCGGGCGGGCCGCACATATGCGCAGGTGGGGCTGCGGCGTCATCGCCGCCGCCGATCTGATGCTCTATCTCAGCCTGCACCGGCCCGGCTGCCGGGGCACGCTCTTTGCTGGCGCGCCTCCGGCAGAGGAGATCGATCTGGACTGGTACAACGACCGTGCCGACCGCCTGCGCCGGCGTTGGCTGCCGGTCATTCCCTGGCACGGCATCAACGGTCTGGCACTGGCCTTTGGCGTCAGCGTCTGCCTGCGTCGGCAGGGTATTCCGCTGCACGCCCGGTGGGGCGTGCGTCCCGGCAGGCTGTGGGCACGCATCGACCGGCTGCTGGATGCCGACATCCCGGTCGTTCTCAGCATCGGCGGCGGGTTCCCCTGCTTTTGGAAAAAAGACCGGCTGCCGCTTTATCCCGCGCCGGAGAAGTGCGCGCCGGCCGCCCGCACCAGCGCCCATTACGTCATCGTCACCGGGGCCGATGAAAACTGGCTGCGTATCTCCTCCTGGGGGCGGTGCTATTATATAAACAAAGCCGAGTATTGTCTTTACACCGAACGCTGCAGCGCCGGGCTGCTGTGCAATATCCTGGATATACGGGGGCAGGGTCTGTGAGCATCCGGCGGAAGCCCGGAAAAATCAACAGGCGCTGTCTGATCTGTGCTTTTTTGCCAATGCAGATGGGAACAAAAAAAGAGCAAGGCATATGCAGCCCTGCTCCCATCGGTCGGTATGCGCCGCTGCGCGCGGCAAACCGGAATTTTATTTCTGGATCACAACTTTTCCCTCGGAATCAAGAAGCGGGGTCATACCGCCGGCATAGCCCGCTTTCCAAACCAGGTAATGGACACCGGTTTCTTTATCCACAAGGATCTGCCGCATGCCGGCGTCTTTCATTTGGGACCCGTCGGTGAATACGACCGTAAATCTTTCTTCTTTTTTCTCCATTTTCAATACCCTCCATTCAGTATTTCCGTCGATCGCGGTCTGCCAAACGGCTTTATTGTTTATATAAACGGAAAATCCGGCAGAAAGTTCCGGATCATAGCTGTATCACAGCATATTTCCGGCGCTTGTCTTACCCAAGAGATCAAATTTACGCTTTTATCAGACGGATATACCCGGTGCAGAATGGCGTTTGCGAAAAAACATATTTTTGCTCGTCCATCTTCATTTCAGACAGAGATAAACAAAAAAGGAGGCTGACTGGAATGCCAGTTGGAATTATTGTCAATGTATTGGCCGTGGCTCTGGCGGCGCTGCCGCAGCTGGCGGTTTTCCTGCTGCTCTTTTTTGGAGCCAGACTGATCCTGCCGCTTGCCACGCCGGTCATGATCGCGGATTTCAAGGCCTGCGGCGGCTTCCTGCTGCTGGCTACGGCGTTCCGCGTGGCCAAGATCCGGGAGTTCCCCATTGCCGACATGATTCCGGCCATGGTCCTGGCCATGCCCATGAGCTGGCTGTGGGTGCAGTATATCGCCCCTCTTCTCTGAGGGACGCTGTCCGGGCGCGCTTTACTTCTGCGGCATCTTTCGGTATAATGGGCCTGTGTCAGATCCTTGTCACGGATCTGTATGCTTTGTTCGCGCGCTGGCCGGACCGGGCGCGGACAAAAAGGAATCAAGTGGGAGATTAAGAGAATATGAGATCCAAAGCCATGATGTATCTGACCCTCTTTTTCGGGGTCTTCTGCCTGTCGACGTCAGCCATTTTCGTCAAGCTGGCTGATGCGCCGTCGGGCATCACCGCCTTTTACCGTCTGTTTTTCACCGCGCTCATGCTGCTGCCGGCGCTGATCCTGAGCCGGGACAACCGTGCGGCGCTGCGGCAGATCACGGGGCGGCAGGCGGCGCAGATCGTGGCCGCCGGCTTTCTGCTGGCCGTGCACTATGTGCTGTGGTTTGAATCCCTCAGCTTTACTTCGGTGGCCAGCTCGACGGTCATCGTCACCCTGCAGCCCCTCTTTTCCATCATCTGGGGCTATTTCTTCCTGGGGGAGCGATACAGCAAAAAGGCCCTGCTGGGCTGCCTGATCGCCATCGGCGGCTGCATGATCATCGGCTGGGGCGATATGCAGGTCAGCGGCAAGGCGCTGATCGGCGATCTGATGGCCTTCGCGGCGGCCGGCGTCATCAGCGGTTATTTCTTCATCGGCCAGAAGGTGCGGGCCCACATCCCCGTGGTGCCCTATTCAGTGGCGGGATTCCTGTCCAGCGCTTTCTTCCTGGCCCTGTATTCGCTGGCCTGCGGCAGCAGCTTCACGGGCTACAGCCGCAGCACCTGGCTGGCTTTTCTGGGCATTGCCCTCATCGCCACCATCTTCGGCCAGTTTTTGTTCAATGTCCTGCTCAAATGGCTGCCGGCCACCTTCATCACCATGAGCATTCTCGGCGAGTCGGTGGGCACCTGCATTCTGGCCTATTTCATCCTGCACGAGGCCATTTCCCTTCGGCAGGGCGTGGGCATCATGGTCATTCTGGGCGGTCTGCTGCTTTTCTTCCTGCAGCAGAATCAAAAGAGTAAGTCCTGAGACAGATCTGTCCCGGAACGGTATAAAACTGCATATAAAGGAGGCAATCGTATGGAATACGAGGGACGCATCTGCCGCGGCCCCATGGAGCGCGCGTCGTATATGCTGCCCGTCTCGGTAGGCTGTGCCTACAATGCCTGCCGGTTCTGCATGCTCTTCAAGCATCTGCGCTGCCGGGAGCTGCCGCTGCATCAGATCGAGGCCGAGCTGCAGCGGGTGAGCAGTCTGGGGGGCGCCCCCAAGGTGGTCTACCTGGGTGACGGAAACGCTTTTCATCTGCCCACCGAACGGCTGGTGCACATTCTGGAGCTGATCGCGCGGTATCTGCCCTCCTGCCAGGCCGTACACATGGATGCCACCGTCACCGACATCGCGCAGAAGACCGACGCCGAATTGGCGCTGCTCTACGCCCACGGCGTGCGCCGGCTCTATCTGGGCATCGAGAGCGGTCTGGAGGACGTGCTGATCTCCATGAACAAAGATCACACCATCGCCCAGGCTGACGCGGCCATTTCCCGCATCCGCGCCCAGGGCTATGTCTACGGCGCCCATATTATGACCGGCGTGGCGGGCAAGGGCAGAGGTCTGGAGAACGCCACGGCGCTGGCGGCTTTTCTCAATCGAAATCCGCCGGCGGCCATCATCAATTTTTCCATGTTCATCCATAAGCGGGCGCCTCTCTGGGCGGACATAGAGGCGGGACGGTTCACGCCGGCCGACGAGGTGGAGAATATGATGGAGGAGCGCCGGCTGCTGGAACTGCTGGAAACCGACGGGCTGGATTATGACGGATTCCACGACAAGATCGAGATCCGTGTGCGGGGCCGCCTGCCCGAGAAGCGGGAGATCATGCTGACCAAGCTGGACGCCGCCATCGAAGTCTACCGCCGGGAAAAGCCGGTGGTCGCCGTTGTCGAGTGAAGCTATCGTACCTCGCGGCGGAGCCGCATAAAAAACAAACAGACCCGAACCGGGTATATGTGCCGGTACGGGTCTGCTTGCTTTTTAGGAGGGTGGTATTGCAAAATTGTGAAAGGCGGTATTAGATCAGGGGCGCTGCTTCAGAGAAGCAGCAGGGCGGCTGCGGTCAGCATCGACAGGCCGCCGAAGGCACGGAGAATACCCATCCATGCCGCGGGTACGGCAAACAGGGTGGGGAAGCGCTTGCGCTGGGCGGGGACCGAATGGCAGACAGCCATGCCGCCGGACTTTTGCGCGTCCAGATCGATGACGACATGGGCCAGCGCGACCTGCAGGGTAGCTTCCCGGGCGGCAGCGGTATGGAGCGTGCGTGTCATGGTCCCTCATCCTTTCCGTGTTTTTTTTCCTTCCTTCTGATAACAGCATAAAAAGTCAGGGGCACGGGAGGCAATCCTCAGTTTGAAAGAGGGACATCGTAAGTTTGAAAAAGAAAAAGCCCGGAAATACCGGGCTTTTTTTCTTTCTGACGAGTGGAAATCGTAAGTTTCCGTCGGCAGGCTTGGTGAAAAAAACAAAGATTCGTCGAAAAAAGGGGAGAAATCGTCAAGGTGTATATAGCCGTGCCGGCAGCGGCTATGCTATAATAAAGAAAAAGAGAATTTCGTCGGAAAAGGAGAAGGGTTATGGCGGCCAATTTACTGCAGTGGTTCATATCGACAGGGGCCCGTTACGCCGGGACTTTGGGGCAGGAGGCATATACCCGCCTGTTTTATCCCAATGATCGTGACGTGCAGGAGCGCATCATCAGCGCGGCTTTCGGCGCCAATAACAACGGCAAAAGCCTGTTTACGCCGGCGAAAAAAAGCTCCAGCAACTGGCAGAGTTATACCCTGCCGGCGGCGCGCTGCATCGAGGCCGACGCCGGTCCGGCAGCCGCCGCGCTGACGGCGAAGTGCCCGCCGGCTTTTTTTCAGCGGGTGCGCGCCGGATTCCGCGCGGATTTTTACCGGGATCGGCCGGAAAGCTGCGGCAATGATTACGGAGACAGCCGTCTGCGGATCTGGGTAGACGGCCTGAACGATCCGGAGCTGAGCGACAGAGCGGCCGCCTGTATGCTGGCGCGGCTCTTTGCCGAGATCGTGTTCGGCATGTCCGCGGGCGCTCTGCGTCAGGGCGGCGGCGCCGTCACGGCCCAGCTGGCTGAAAAGGCTTTTGGGCAAAATTTGGAAGGAATTGGCAGCCAAAGCGGCTGCAATATCTATATGACCGGCCGGCGGCGGCTGGAGGCGAAGCCGGAGAACAACATCGTCGACCGCCTGACCGGCGCCTCCGAAGTGCGTATGCTCAATATCACGGCCATCGGTCTGATCTACGGCCGGGAGCGGCCGGATGTTATCGATCCCAAGCGGGCCATCTTTGAGAACTGCCTGAAGAACGGAACCAGGTTTGAAATCATCCTGCCTTTGCCGGGCAGCGTTGGCGAGCAGGACGCCGGCACCTTCAAGCTGCTTCAGGGCTATTATGACCATACCGGCATGGAAATGATCGCGCTGACGCGGCAGAAGGTGCTGGAGGACATGGAGACCATGAAAAAAAGCGGAGAGGGCGGCAACATCAGTTTGTTTTTTACCCAGTGCGCTCTGCCCTACGCGCTGATGATCGTCACTTATGACAACGCGCCGGAACGAGACCACATCAAGGTCGATCTGCTCAGCCCTTATCTCGTCGACGATCTGGAACGCCGGTCCTTTTTCATTTCACGGGTGGAAGATCCGGACAATTATGCTTTTTTTATGAATAATTACCTGGCTGTTCTGCACAAGACAGTGCCTTATGAACGGTTCGCCGGCCCTGAGGCTGCTGTATCGCCGGAAAACTAAGGAAGTGTCTCTCTTTTATGATGAAATTTGCGAAAAATATATTGCTTTATCCGGCATTGGCGGCGCTGGCTTTCAATCTGACGGCTTGCGGCCTGCACAGCGACGAAAAAGAGCGGGAAGCTGCCCGCCAGCGGCTGCGGGAACAGATGCCGGAGGCTCTGGAACAGGTGCGCGGCGCTTATGCCGGCGTGGCCGGCGCGGCGACGGCCGCCGCCGAGACATATACGCCGCCTGTGCCGCAGGACGGGCGGGAAATGACGCTGGCGGAGCTGATGGACGCGGCCCAGGATCCGCAGACCATGGCCGATATGCGGGCTTTTTTTGCCGACGCCCTTTTTATCGGAGATTCCCGCACAGTGGGCCTGCGGCAGTATGCCGGACTGGATCAGACCGATTTCTTTGCCCTGACCGGCATGAGCGTTTTTGATGTCTTTAAGAACGAGGCAGAGACCGCCGGGCAGAAGACGACGCTGGAAGGACTGCTGACCCAAAAACAGTACAGCCGCATTTATTTGATGCTGGGCATCAACGAGCTGGGCTACAATCTGAGCAGCATCGAGAAAAAATACGATGAGGTGGTCGAGCGTCTGCAGACCCTTCAGCCGCAGGCGCAGCTTTGGCTTCAGGCCAATCTGCATGTGACCCAGGCACGCTCGGAAAAAGACGCTATCTACAATAATGCCGCCATCAATGCCCTTAACGACGTCATTTATGCGATCGCCCAGGAACGGCAGACCGGATGGCTGGACATCAATCCGGTGTTTGACGACGCCAACGGCAATCTTGATCCGGAATATACATACGATCATACCCATGTTTTGGGGAAATATTATCAATATTGGACCCTTTGGATCTATTACCAGACAAAATAAGCCGCGCCGGTCCCAGCAGGACCTGACGCGGCCGAAACGCCGGGATGTCCGGCGGGGTCATTTGGTGAAATCAAAATGTTTTTTGACGGCCCAATGGCACAGGGGCACCAGCCATAGATAGAAGGCCCAGGGCAGGGCGGCAGGGCCGGCGTCCATAAAGGCCAGCGGCGCCGAGCAGGCGATGCACCAGGGGACCAGGCCGGCGATCACGATGACCGAGTTTTCCATATCGATGGCCAGCTCGCGGTCGCCTGCGCCGGTGCGGTGGTAAGGCTCGCGCAGCAGCGTGATGCAGATGATGCTGGCGATGGTCTGGTTGCAGAAGACGGCCACCGACGCCGCGCTCAGCCAGAGGGCCGTGGCAAAGCGGCCCACGCGGCTGACCGACCGGTCGAAGAGCGCAGCAATATCGCGCA
The DNA here is from genome assembly GCA_945947915.1 of uncultured Clostridia bacterium. GTDB lineage: Bacteria > Bacillota > Clostridia > Oscillospirales > Butyricicoccaceae > RGIG1902. Next base: position 21,091 of record CAMEZQ010000019.1, read on the forward strand.
GCATGCCGGTCTCCTCAAACAGTCCGGAATAGGTGGAGGAGATGAGGACGATGACGATGACCTCCACCATGGAAAAGGCGCCGCCGCCCTGCAGCAGGCTGCCCAGCGCGCCGGCGGCCGGCTGATAGCCGAAAAGGCAGGCTTTGAAAAAGACCTCCGGCGCGATGCCCTGCACGAAGACCGACAGGAGCCCTGCCGCGCCGATGCTGCAGGCACAGGTCAGCCAGATAGGGGCCTTGCACATGGGCAGCACTAGCATGAGCAAAAGGGGAACGGCCAGAAGATGGGTGATCGTGAAATCCTGCCGGATGGCCGTCAGCATGGCGGGGTCGATGGAATGGATGGGGTTGAACCAGGAAAGGACGGCGTAAAGCAGGGCCGTCAGGGCGAAGGGCAGCACGGCCGTCCGGTGCATCCAGCGCACGTTGCCGTAAATATCGGTATGGGTCAAAGCGGCCACCACGTTGGCGGCCGACGAGACCGGCGAGCCGCGGTCGCCGAAATAAACGCCGGAAAAGATGGCGCCGGCGGCCAGGGCAGGGGAAACGCCGCCCGAACGGGCGATGGCCATGAGAATGACGCCGACGGTGGCCGAAACGCCGAAGGAGGTCCCCAGGGCATAGGCCACCAGGCTGGTCAGCAGAAAGGCCGTGACGATGAACAGGCGGGGCGTGATCAGCCGCACGCCGTAATAGACGAAATAAAGGATCGTGCCGCTCATGCGCCAGGTGGCCGTCAGGACGCCGATGATGAGCATGATATACAGCACCGGCAGTACATCCCGGATGCCGTGCAGCGACAGGGACAGCAGCCGGCGCATCCGGCAGCCCCGCAGCAGCCCCACGGCCAGAAACGCCGCGTAACCGGCCAAAAGGCCGCAGTAAAGCGGCAGTCCGGCTGCGATGCAAACCATCATGGCCGCCGTAAAGACGGCCAGCGTGATCAGAATATCCAATCCAATACCTCCCAAAGCGCACGATGGCGCTGTACTGCTTTTTAGTGTATAACGCCCGGCATCATTTGTAAATCCCTTTTGGGCGCAGGGATGACGGAAGCGCTTTGGGGCAGGCAGGGCCAAACAACAGAGGAAGAAAATCAAAAGGAGGATTTATCATGGCAGGCGAGCATTGCAGCTGCCGGGACAAAAGCTGTCCCATGCATCCCAGCAATCATGCCCAGGGCTGTACGCCCTGTATCCTCAAAAATCTGCGCCTGGGTGAGATCCCCAGCTGCTTTTTCAACAAGGTGACAAACGATCTGGACAAGCTGGACAGCTTTTCCATGGAGAGCTTTGCCAAAGCGGTGCTGGAAAAGGCGGAACAAACCGAAACAGGAGGAAAAAAGATGAAGAAGATCGGTATGCTGGTGGCCGTAGAGATCGGCTCGGTGCTGGGCAAATACGGCCGGGCCGCCGAGGAGATCGACCGGTTCGGCTTTCAGGTCTACAAGTACATTCTGCCCAAATGTGAGCTGTATGTCGTACACAGCGGCGCCGGCGAGATCGCGGCGGCGGCGGCCACCCAGCTGCTCATCGCCGTTTACGGCGTCGAGGCCATCGTCAACTTCGGCGTGGTGGGCGGTCTGACCGAGGAGATGAAGCTGGCCCGCACGGTGGTCGTCGAGCGCGTTGTCCACTATGATTTCGATACATCTCCCGTCGATCACTGCGAGGTGGGACGTTATCTGCGCTATCCCACAGTGCATATCCCGCTGGACGCCCGGCTGATCGATCTGGCCTGCGCCGCGGCGCCCGAGCTCGTGCGGGTCACCTGCGCTTCGGGCGATAAGTTCATTGACGGCCCGGAGAAAAAGCAGCAGCTGGCCCGGGATTTCGACGCCGACATCTGCGAGATGGAGCTGGCCGCCATCGTGCTGACCTGCGACCGCAGCGGCATCCCCTGTCTGGCCATCAAGACGGTGTCCGACGCCGTGGGCGGCGGCGCGGATGAGTTCAGCCGGATGGTCGACCACGCTGCCGACATCTGCCTGCAGGTCACCGACCGCATTCTGGGCGATATCTGATCCTTATACAGACAGAAAATCCCCCGTATGAGACGCTCATACGGGGGATCCTTGTTTTTCAATACCCCAGAAGCTCTTTCTTTTGGACGGCGATCTCAAAATAATCGCGCAGGATCGGATAGGTCAGTGCGTCCGGCAGCGCGTCGAACAGGCCGATCTTCTGCATTTCGCTGTTTGGCGGAAGCTGGCCCAACGTATGCACGACGGCGAAATATACCTGTCCGTTTCCGTGATAGTCATATCCGTTGAGTTCTCCGTCGATGGAATAATCGCATAAAGGTTCGATATCGAATACGGATGCGCCTGTTTCCTCGTATAATTCCCGTTTTGCGGCTTCCAAAGGAGTCTCACCGGCTTCGATCCATCCGCTTGGATGCTCCCAGGTGGTACGGTCCCTGTGCATGCACAGCAGCCATTTTCCTTTGTGAAGGGCTATGATATCGGCGGAAAAATAGCTTTGAAAAGAGCCGAAAGGAAAAACTTCAAACTTCATGGGCATGATTTGCGCACTTCCTTTGCCGGATGGTTTTAACGGCGTAAAGTATAGCAGAAAACGGCAAATGATTCTACCGTTGGATCAAAAAAAACAGCCGCATCCCGGAGGATGCGGCTGTCTGACTGTCAGAGGGACGGACGATCAGTTTTCGACCGCCAGCAGGCCGGCCAGCGCGTCCATGGCTTCGATCTCCTGCCGGCCCAGTGTGCCGAGGAGCTCCAGCTGGGCATCGACAGCCGCCTGGTAGACGCCGATCTCCTGCGAGAAATCGCCGTCTGTTTCTTCATAGCGGACGAAGAGGCTGCGGGTGGCGGCGTCTACATCGGCCTTGGTAAAGCTGATGCCGGTGCCCCAGTAGAGGTTGTCCCGGTTGCCTTCGCCCCAGAGCATATCGTCCTGGATGGCAATGACCTCGGGGGAGAAGTACATGGCATACCACTCCAGCACGTTATTGACCGTCCAGGCATATTCGTCAACGGCGGCGGCCACATCTCCCGTTTCCAGGCAGCCGATGATCTGCCGGCAGAGCTGGATATTTTCCTGCGGCGCCTCGTGGGGGACGATGGGACGCTCGTACATCAGGCCCAGCAGGTGCTTCTGGGCATATTCAAAGGCCTTGAGGTTCTGGTCGGTCAGCGCGCGGCCCTCGGCCCAAAGGGCCGCCATTTTTTCAGCGTCGTTGTCTTCGCGGGCCTGCAGATAATCGGCATTGACCGATTCCACACGGCTCCGCATAGTCTCAGCCGCTGTTTTGAGCTGCTCCAGCGATTGATGGAAGGCGGCCACATCGACGCCGGCCTCGGCCAGCAGATCTTCATCCGTGGCGGCCAGGATACGGTCGTACTGGGCGGTAAAGTCGAGGTAGAGGGCGGGGGTCTGGTCGATGTAGATGGCCAGTGTGCCGTAGTAGCCGATGTTGAAATTCATGACGGCTTCGTTGTAGGTATCGGGATTGTCGTACTGGCTGTGGTAGATGTCCACATAGAAGGGGAAGACGGTCTCCATATCCTTCTGCAGCAGGAAACCGTTGACAGTGGAGGGCACACCGGCGGCATAATAGGAGAAGTCGTCGGAGTAGGTGTAGGTCTGGTAGCCGTCGGTCAGCACACCGTCGGGGAAGCAGCCCTCCGGCGTGGGGGAGTAGGGGAAGGTGTTGGCGTAATGATCCAGCATGGTGTACATTTCGGGGGCCGAATAGGTGCTGGTGTAGGTGTCAAATTCATAGGCCGGCAACTCGAAGTTGATAAAGGCCAGCGTCTTGCCCACCCAGTCGGGATGGACGTTGTTGATCATCTCCCAGGCGCCCACCGTCCAGTCGTACTGGGTGTAGGACGAGCCCCACTCCTCGGCGCCGTGGAGGCAGAAAACGATGTCGTTTTCCGGCTGATAGCCGCTGTCGATCATGGCTTTGGCCATGGCCAGCACCAGGCCGACGGCGCAGTTGTCGTCCTGGAAGCCCCAGAAATGGGCGTCGTAATGGCCGCCCACCAGGATCTGATGGTCGGAGGACTTGCCCTTGAGAGTACCGGTGATGTTATAGGTGGTGCCGGTGCCGATCTCCACTTCGTTATCGACGGTCAGGGTGGCGGTCACGGGGCCGTTTTCCAGCTTTTCCTGCAGCGCCTGCGCGTCGGCCGTGCCGATGGACAGGGTGGGGATGGCCGTGGGGCCGCAGATGTCCTGGCTGTTGAGGGCGTCGTCGGCGATCTGGGCATAGCCGCCCACGTTGGCGGCCAGCAGGGCGGCCGCGCCCTGATACTGTGCCTCCAGCATGGGATAGGTGATCCACCAGTCATTGCGCTGGTCGATGTCGATGAGGACGATCTTGCCGGCCGCATCGATGTCTTCATAATCCCACATGGTGCCCTTGCCGGCGTAGACCAGCTCGGCAGTCAGGCCCTCGGGCGGTGTCGAGGCGGTGGCGTAGGAGTAGACGGCATAATCGGCGCCGTCGACGGTCAGGCTGGCGCCGTTGAACTGCCAGCGGTCGCAGTCGGCTGCCACCTTTTCCACGTCCTGCAGGCCGATCCCGGTCATGACGTCGGCCAGATACTGGGCGGCGGCGTGCTCGGCGTCGCTGCCGGCGTTGCGGCCGCCCTGCGCGGAATTGAAGAAGTCGGGGTTGGTGGTCAGCTCCAGGGCGATATCGTAGGCGTAATCGGGGGCGACGGCCTGGAGAAAGCCGTCACAGATCTCCTGCAGGGCAGGGGCGGTTTCCGTTTGGGACGGATCTGTCCCGGCTGCGGGGGCGCCGCAGGCCGCAAGGCTGAGCAGCAGCCCAAAGAGCAGGCAAAGCGAAGTCAGGGTGCGTTTCAATTTTTCTTCCTCCTCAAAATCGATTTTGACCGGGCGGCCGCCCGCCTGTCCGAAAAAACGAAAAGGCTGTGCATCGGGAAATGCACAGCCTGTGAAAACATATACGCGGCCGCTTTTCGGATACCTGCCGGCCGGTGCCGGGAAATATCCAAAGAAGCCTGGACCGTTGGATTGGCATTCAGAGTCTATATAGCAAAGATCACTTTTACTACTCTTATTGACCGTTTCACAAGTGGGACGCATTTCCGACTTATAAAATTTGAGCTGCCGCTCAATCAATAAGGCAACGAAAGTTGCCACCCGTACCCGCGGTACGGTCCCCGGCTCTTCGACGGGTTTTCGGCATTTGACCCGGCCGTCCGTGTAGCCTCAGCCTTTTTTCGCGGAAGAAAGCGCAAAAAGGCGGTCAAAATCTTTGATCAGATAGACTCTCATCGACTCTCATCAAAAGCGGCTTTAGTATAGCATTATTTTTTGGAATTTGCAACGAAAAATTTAAATTTTCCATCGGGCGCATCCGGTGGCCGGGGCTTGACATTTCTTCCGGCGCGGGGATAAAATTCAAGAAAAACCGCAAGGAGGCATGAAACCATGGAAGAAAGAAACGTCGGCCGGCTGTGCACGTCCAAATAAATAAAAAACGCGGTCCCGGAAGCTGTAAGGCGGACGGGATCGCGTTTTCCGTTTGCCGCAGGCGCCGCGCGGCCTACAACGCCGGGCGCATGGACGCGATTGAGGCCGCGGCGAAATCTGCGCCGGAACCTGTTGCCAATCCTGCCCAGCGGGGGTATACTGATGGCGTAAAAACCGGAGAAACCGCACAGACGCCGAAATACAAGACCATCCGCACCAAAAAGAGCGACTGGGCCGCGACGGATATCACCTGGTATGCGCCGCACCAGAAAAGCCCGATCGCGTACAGCACGGCTGCCGGGCGCGACTTAATCATGGCTATGGTCGATGACAACCCGACGGCGACGGTACGCGAGCTGCAGGCCAGGATCAAATACGATCAGGACGCCAAAAAGGTATTGCAGCAGTATATCGACGCCGGATACGGCGACGATGTGGTAAGCGACTGCTTCGGTGACGATGCAGGAACCGGGAAACCGGCAGCGGCCGCTGCGGAAACGCAGCAGAAGGGCGAAGGCAGCCGTGGAGCAGGAACGAAAGGAGCGCAAAGCAGTGGACGAGTATCTGAAGATCGTGAAGCGAGACCCGAATCGGAAGTACGATCCGAAAACAGTGGAGAACTCGAAGAAGTTCGCCGCTTTCATGCAGAAGCTGAAAGACGAGGGCAAACTGTCCGAGTTTATGAAAAAGATCGAGAAGGAAGCGGAAGACGATCCTGGCTGGTACGGCTATCTGAAGTAACCGGATCTTCCAGAAGCGCAAACGCCGTTGCAACGCAGGAAGAACTTGCCAAGCTGGGGATTGAATCGTTCGTCCACAAGGGCGATCTGGAGATCCTCGGCCCCAACGGGAAAATCTACAGCGGCGGCGATGCAGGCGTCATCGCCCTCAGCGAAGTCGGTATCAGCAACAGCATCGAAATTGCACCGAAGGAAACGGCCGGCCATGAGGCGTTCCATTATTGGCGCGGACGGCCCGGGCGGGAAGAGTATGCAGAAACCGTTTATTCCGGGCTGAACTGGACAAGCAGAGATTTGATCGAACAGTATAACCAGATAAACGATGACTATTTTGGCGGGGCGTTTGATGTACTGGATACCGAAGCGCCTGACTATGCCCGCAATATGAAATTGTTCACGGAAGAGATCGTTGCCTATATCACCGGCCGCATGCATAACGGCGAGGATATCAGCGGACTGGTCAATAATGCCGACGAAGTGAAGGCAGCGTGGGACAAGCTTGTTGCACAGAATTCGCCGAAGAAGCAGCCTGCGAAAATCGCTTCCAGCAGTCCCCAACAGCAGATCGCGGACGAAGTAAGGAAATACATTGAAAACGGCAAGAGCTTCTCGGCGGCCAAGCTGTTTGAGATCGCGGACCAGGCATACGGAGGCACGATGGCCGAGGGCACATATACCGTCAAGGATGCCTACGACGGCATGGAGCTGGCCGTGAACCAGTATCTGATGCAGTCGGACGTGGTGAAGAACGGCAACGGCGATGCAAAGGCGGCCAAGGCCACGCTGGATAAAATGGTGGAGCTGCTTTCCAAACTGCCTACGCAGACCAAGCGCACAGAGGAAATGGAGCAGTACCAGCAGTTTTCCACGCCGCCAAATATCGCATACCTGGCGGCATGGAGCGCCAACGTGACGGCCTCTGACGTGGTGCTGGAGCCGTCTGCCGGTATCGGCGGCCTTGCGCTCTGGCCGAAGGCATGGGGCGCAACGGTTTACGCCAACGAGCTTTCGACTCGGCGCCTGGCTTTTCTCAATCAGCTGGGTCTGGACGGCACGTTTAACCTGAACGCCGAGCAGATCGACAACCTGCTGCCGGACAGCATCAAGCCCAGCGTGGTGATCATGAACCCGCCGTTTTCTTCTGCGGCCGGCCGCATGACCAAGAACGACACGGCCAACGCCAAGCGGCATATCGAGCAGGCGCTGGATCGTCTGGAGGACGGCGGCCGTCTGGTGGCGATTCTGGGCAACGGCATGGCCGACGACGCCAAGGGCTTCAAGACCTGGTGGAACGGCCTGCGCAAGGAATACAATGTGCGTGCCAACGTACAGATCGACGGTAAGAACTACCGGAAGTACGGCACGACATTCAACGTGCAGCTGGCCGTGATCGACAAGACAGGGCCGACGACGGCGGCGACCAAAACAGGCACCTTTACAGATCTGGCCGACATTCCGTCTTTTATGGAGGAGATTAGAAATGACAGGACGAGAGAAACAGGAGCGCGAGGAGTTCTACAAGACAGTGATGTTGTCGCTGGGAGAGATGGCGCAGAGCTGGGACAAGACATTGGACTTGACCAGTCTGTTCGCACTGCAAGAGATTCTTCCGGATTACGCGGACGCGGGGAGCAAGGAGGAAAAACTGGTGCGCGGGATTCTGCTGGACGAAACGGACGAGCCGGTAGACGAGGAGACGGCGGATCAGATGTTTCTGGGAGCAGCAGACGCGGAGGAAACAAAGAAACTGTACGAAGCAGTGAAGAACGCACAGACGGACGAGGAATGGGACAGCCGGATCTGGGAGCTCGGATGGCACTGTCTGGAGTGGCTGAGCGTGATCTGGACGGAAAATCTGCTGGAACTTTAACGGAGAACCCCGACAGCGTATACGCCACCTATGTGCCGCGCAAGGCCCGTATTGAAGGAGCGAAAAAGCACCCTGCAAAGCTGGTTGAGAGCGCGGCAATGGCGGCCGTTGAACCGCCTGACGTGACCTATACTCCATCTTTGCCGAGTGAGCTTTCAACCAGCGGGAAGCTGTCTGACGCATAGCTGGAGAATACCGTGTACGCAGGGCAGGCGCATAGCCAGATTCTGATTTACGCACAGGAGGTCAACTCGGATGAAGTACGAGAAGTATATGAAGATAGAAGACAAGTACGAAGCGTGCAAGGCAATCGCACTTTCGGAGGAACTGTCACTGGTGGAGATAGAGGAAGCGCTGGATCAGTACGCGAAGCTGCACAATATAACGACGGAAGAGATAGCGTTCTATCCGAACGGGGAGAGAGTGATCCAGCCATAACTGAAGCTGCCGAACAGAGAGATATAGCAAATGCAGGAGCAGAAACCCAGGGAGAGCGTTCTGAAAATGATGGAGGCATTGAGGGAGTACGACGCAATGCTGGAGAAGATGACTCCGGAAGAAAGAGAGAAAGAGGAGAAACGTCGGAAAATCGCGGACAGCTTTCTTCGCTTCACAAACGACAGCCTGGAGAACTTCGAGAGCTAAACGGCCGGGAAAAGATCGCAGCTATTGAGAAGGCAGCGGTTAATTCCAAAAAGGGATCGGAATCTCGGAAGATCGAAGAACAGGCCAAACGGGAATATGGCGTTGAAACGGTCATCGTTCCCGATGCTGTGTGGAATGACGCCTTTAGCAACGACGCGGGGAACCGGCAGCTTTGCCGCCAGCGGCAGCGCGCGGGCCGGCTGATGTGGGTGCTGTGAAACAGAAAGGAAAAAAACGGATGTTCCCATTGACTAACGAACGATAGTTAGTTATAATGGACCATAGAAGCAGGACTTTTTTTAGAGTAAAGGAGCATGTCTATGGATCGAGGAAACACGAAGCAGGAAATTCTGGAAGCATCGCTGGACCTGTTTTCCGTACAGGGATTTGAAGCCACCTCCATCTCCCAGATCGCCGGCGCGGTGGGTATTCGCAAGGCCTCTCTTTACAGCCATTTTGAAAATAAGCAGGCCATTTTGGACGCGCTTGTGAAGGATGTTCTGGGGCAGTACGCAGAACATTCCATCTTTGCGAAGACAGATTGGGAGAAATACAATGACGCGGAGGAGAAACCGGTGCTGACGTCCGACGCGGCGGCGCAGATGATCCTGGGGCAGATCCGCTATATCCTCCACGACCCCCATATCAGCAAGGCGCGGAAAATGCTGGCGATAGAGCAGTTCCAGAACGAGGAACTGGCCAGGCTGCAGACCAAGCAGAATTATTCCGACGTGATGCAGTATTTTACGGGATTTGTGAAGTATCTGATCCGAAACGGCGTCCTGGCCGGAGAGGATCCGGAGATCATGGCGGCCCAGCTCTGTCTGCCCGTTTCCACATGGATCAACCTTTGCGACCGGGAGCCGGACCGGGAGCCGGAGGTCATGGAATTGGTGAATAAGCATATCCGGCAGTTCTTCCGGATGTACGATGCCCGCCGTGCCTGACCGGCGGGCGGCGGAAAAAGATCTTTCTGCGCGAATTGCATCCGCGGGATTCCATTTGCAGCGGGCTGCGGCTGTGTCTGCCTGGCATGGCCGCATTCTTTTAAACCCCATAACTACCGAACGATAGGTAGTATTAAATATATGAAATAACGGAGAGAGGCGTTGATGAACGTGAAACTGGAAAACAGAAATGATGGAAACCGGGCTTTGACCGGCTTTTTTGCCGTGGTGATCCTTCTGTCTGCGGCGGCCGAGACCATGATCTGCCGGGGCGGTCCGGAGTGGCTCTATCTTGTTTTGATGTGGATACCCGCGCTGGCGGCGGCCGCGGCAAATCTCGCGGCTTGGCGGGAGAACGGCGGGCCTTTTTCGGTGAAGCGGCTGCTTGCCGGAGGCGGCCTGCGGAAATGCAGGCTGCGCTATGTGCTGCTGGGCTGCCTGCTGCCTCTGGTCTATCTGCTGATCCCCTACATGGTGTACTGGCGGCTTTATCCGGAGAATTTCGCCTATCACGGCGTGCCCCTGGCCGCTGTGCTCAAAGATATCCTGCCCGTATTGGTGATCGGCACTTTCATGTCCATGCTGTCGGCGCTGGGCGAGGAGATCGGCTGGCGCGGCTTTATGGTCCCCGCGCTGCATGAGCGGCTGGGGCTGAACAAAACCCTGCTGATCTCCAGCCTGTTCTGGTGCGGCTGGCATCTGCCCCTGCTGATCGGCGGCGGCTATATGCAGAGGAAAGATGCCTGTAAAATAGCAATTGTAAACGGATAACATACGCAAATACATAAAGATTTAAGGAGAAACGATTACCTGCCTGTATCTGTCCAAAGACAACGATCTGATGCTCTCCCTGCCCATTCCGGTCCATGTGCTGATGACAGCCCGCCTGCTGACGGTCTATCTTATGGGACTGATGTATTCCATCGTCGCCATCCTCCCCGCCGTGATCGTTTACTGGTGCAGCGCGGCCCTGTCGGCCGGCGTGGTTTTCGGCGGTCTGCTGATGATCTTCCTCATCTCGGTCATCGTGCTGACGTTGTCCTGCGCGCTGGGCTGGGTGGTGGCCAAAATCAGCCAAAGGCTCCGCCATAAGAGCCTGATCACCGTCATCGTGTCGCTGGCCTTCTTCGGCGGGGTCACGCTGGCTCTGTGCGCTCTGCTTTGGCTCTGGCTGAAAAAACAGGGCTGCAGCCGCCTGGCCGCGCTGTAAAAAGTATTCGGAGGAAACAAACATGGAAACACTCAAAAGGTCACTGACTGTGGTGCTGGCTGTCGCGGCCGTTCTGGCGGCAGTATTTCTGGCCGGACGCTATGGATGGAAGTTAAGCGGCTTCCGGGCCTGCCAGGGCGCGGGCATCGACTGTGTGGAAGTCGATGAAAAGGCCGTGCATATCACAGGCTTCTACCCCGGTTCCTTCCCCGAGGGATTCTGCGGATATTACGCCCAGGAACAGGACAGCAGGCTCTATGTGGGCTTCCGGTTCAGCGCCGTATTCGGCTTTTTTGAAACGGGGGATTTTGACGTCACCATCCCGGTCGAGGGTGAGATCCGCGAGGTGATCCTGAAAACCAGTATGAACGAAACGCGCATCTGGCAGGCCGGGACCGGCGCTCTGCCCCAGAGCGAGCAGTATGGCATCTATGTGAAGCTGGAGTCGACCGAACTGTATTCCGTTGAAATATCCTACGAGGGCTTCAGCGGAGCGGTGAGCCGCGCCGATTCCATGGCCATGGAAGTCGGAGAATACTGCTTCATGGACAACGATATCATGATGGCCGCCAAGGATGCAGATGCTCCGGTGCCCTTTACCATCACTGTGAAAGATATGGATGGCAGGATCGTGGCATCCGGCAAATTCTCCTTTGACGCCAATATGGAAAAACTGTATCTGACTGTCACGGCAGACGGCAGAATCCTGGAGGATACAAAGGATGCATCTGAATAAGAGATCCATTCTCGAATGGGTCTGCGGCGGCGCCGCCGCCGTCGTCATGGCCGCCGGCGTGCTGCTGGGTGTCATCGCGCTTGCGATCTATCCCATCAAAGCAGTCCGTGAACTGGAGAACGGAACGTCAAACACCGGCGAAAGGAGCACATCATGAAAACAAGGATCCTGTGGAATGATCTGAAGGGAAGTCCTCTTCCGGCTGCCGCCACCTGGCTTTTTATGGCGGCAAGCGCGTTTCTGTTTGCCCTGACCTGCTTTCTGGCCATCGGGCTGCTGGGGGCGATGGATACGCTGATGGAAGCGGCCCAGACGCCGGATTTTCTGCAGATGCACGCCGGGGAGATCGACGAGACGGCCCTTGCCCGATTTGCCGACGAACAGCCGCAGGTGCGGGCGTATCAGACTTTGTGCTTTCTGAATCTGGAGAACAGTTCCATCGTCCTGGGCGGTTACTCCCTGGCCGACAGCACCCAGGACAACGGCGTCTGTGTCCAGAGCCGGCAGTTTGATTACCTGGTGGATCTGGGGAACCGTGTGATCGGCGGGGTGCAGCGCGGAGAGATCTATGTCCCCGTCTGTTACCGGCAGATGTTCGGCCTGGACGCGGGGGAGACGGTGCAGATCGGCCGGATAGAGTTTACCATCGCCGGCTTTCTGCGGGATTCCCAGATGAACGCCATGATGGCGTCCTCCAAGCGGTTTCTGGTGTGCGGCGCGGACTATGAACGGCTGAAAAGCGCGGGCAGCGAAGAATATCTGATCGAATTCCTGCTGGAAGAAGGCGCCGATGTGCATGCCCTGGCCACAGCCTACACCGACGCCGGGCTGCCCGCCGACGGGCCGGCCATCACGAAGCCGCTGATCCGCATGATGAATGGGCTTTCGGACGGGCTGATGATCCTGGTGATCCTTCTGGTGAGCGTGGTGGTGCTGCTGATCTCCATGCTCTGTATCCGGTTCACGCTGCTGACACAGCTGGAGGCAGACCGGAAGGAGATCGGCATGATGAAGGCCATCGGGCTGCCCGGAAAAGAGATCCGCGGGCTCTGTTTTCTGAAATTCCTGGCCCTTTCCGGGCTGGGGGCTGTGTGCGGCCTGGTTTTGGCATTTCTGCTGAAAGGACCCATATCCGCGCAGATGCGGGAGCTGTACGGTGCGGCTGAAAACGGACGGACAGGCTTCCTGGCGGCGCTGGCCGGCGCCGCGCTGACGGAGGGGGTTCTGCTTCTCTCCGTCCGGCGGACGCTGAAAAGCACGGAAAAGCTCTCGGCGGCAGAGGCGCTGACCGGACGGCGCGGGAACGGCAGAGGGCGCCGGCTGCCTTCTCCGCAGTATGGCATCGTCGCGCTGGTGGTGGCTTTGGGGATGTTCCTGATGGCCCTGCCGCAGAATATTCTGAGCACCATCTCCTCTCCGCGGTTTGTCACCTACATGGGCATCGGAGACGGCGAGATCCGCCTGGATATCCGGCAGACGGAGGATATCGCGGGCAAGACGGAACAGGTGGAAAAGCTGCTGGCGGCGGATCAGGCGGCGGACCGCTTCACCGTGCTGCAAAAGCAGTCCTGCCGCGCCGTCCTGCCCGACGGCTCTTACGCCGCGCTGCAGGTGGAGCAGGGCGACCATACCGTCTTTCCGGTCTCTTATGTCACAGGGGAAGCGCCAAAAGCGAACAACGAGATTGCCCTCTCCGGCCTGTGCGCGGAGGAGCTGGGCTTATCCGTGGGGGACCGGCTTGTGCTTTTGACCGATGAGACCCCGCGGGAATACACCGTCTGCGGCATTTATTCAGACATCACCAACGGAGGAAAAACGGCAAAGGCCGCGTCCCTGCCCGGCGACGGGACACCCATGTGGAGGAAAACGGGTATGAGATCGCCGGCGAGATCCGGGAGAGCTATATCGACGGGGTCTGGAACAAAGCGGATGAGAGCCAGTGGCTGTCGGAGATCCAGGTGCCGGTCAGAAGAAAAATGGAAGCCTTTCCCGGCTGAACGCCGGTTATCAAGATCAAAGATCAAAAAAACAGGCGCCGGGGAAACCCATCCCCGGCGCCTGCTGCATGATTCAGATTTTGAACGCATCTTTGCGCCTTTAGCCGGCTTCTGCCGGCGTTGCCTGCTGATCTTGTATACGGCAGCATATCCTGCTGACGATCATTTGAACGACCCTATGAGAAAAAGAACGGCCAGCACAGCGAGGATCCCCGGCAGACAACCGCTGCCGCGGCTGCCGGAATGATCCTTCCTGTCTTTTTCCATGATTTTCATGGCCATAAAATCGTCAAACCAATCGTCGCTTTTTCCCATGGTATCCCTCCGTCAGGTTATGTTGTTCCTGTCGATCAAGTTTTCCCGAAAGACCAGACGCGGCGGGTGAAAGGCAGACCGCAAGAGAGCCGCAGTCGCCCGTCGACTGTCACAGAATGACCACAGGCTTTTCTTTCAGGCTGCAAGCCTGTCTGCAATTAGATTTTACTAAAGCAAAAACCTGGTGTCAATATATGAACTTTCGTTTAGAAAGCGAAGAATATATATTTTGTTTGTAATTTTAATAAATAGTATTTTTTATTTTTTCGGCCGGCTGTATTTCGGCAACGGCCCAAGCGCCGCCGTTTCGGGATCCGATGAAGAAGCAAATGATCATCTGCCGCATCCGCCGCTTTTTTGTGTATGGTTTTCGCTCTCTTGCAATTCGGGGCATTTTCCAGTATGATTCCAGTATGATTATAAAATAAAAAGTATGTCATAAGCGAGGTGCCTCGCAATGCCTGTCAAGCTGAATACAACTTATATCTCCGGCGCACTGGCCGATAAGCTGTCCCATATTTCCGAATATCCGGTCACTTCCATCGTGGCGCCGATCGGATACGGAAAAACCAGAGCCATCCGCTGGTGGGCAGAGAACTGCCAAAAGAAGAAGCCGGATGCGCTGATCCTGCAGCAGATCATCGTCACGGATTCCCTGACGGATTTCTGGCGGGGGTTTTGCCGGAATCTGCGGGAATGGCCGGAACTGGAAAAGGATATGTCCGCGCTTGGATTCCCCGCAGATCCGCAGGCGCGGCAGCTGATGATGGAATTGCTGACCGACGTCCTGGCCGGGAAATTCCACGATATTTTTTACATTATTGATGATCTGCACTTTCTGCCCGATCCCGCGTTTGCATCGCTGATCCTGTTTTTGAGCGATCACCTGCCGGAGCGGACCCATATCATTCTGCTGTCCCGCAACGTGATCTTCGACCGGGCGGCGCAGATGAAGCTGGGCCCCCGCTTGTGGGAACTGAATGTGGACGATCTGCGGCTGGGCGAAACGGACCTCCGGGAATACGCGCGCCGGAGCGGCCAGCTTCTGAACGGCCGGGATGTGGATATGCTGGCCAACAGCACCGAGGGCTGGTTCTCCATGGTCTATCTGAAGCTGCGGGCCTATACCCAGACCGGAAAATGGCCGGAAAACACCACCAATATCTATCCGCTGATCGACGAAGTGCTGCTTCGCCCTCTATCGGACCGCCAGCGGGAATTTCTGGTGCGGCTGGGTGTGCCGGACGATTTCACGATGGAAGAGGCAGAGTTCCTGTGGCCGGAGGATGACACCGCGGCGCTGTTGAGCCAGCTGACGGAGCAGAACGCCTTTATCACCTGTACCGACGGCGTGTACCGCTATCACAATATGCTGCGCTCCTGCGCACGGAAGAAGTTCTCAATGCTGCCCGGAAGAGTGCCAGCTGCGCCATCCGCAGGCGCTGCTGGTATTCATGCTGCTGCTCTTTTACGGCCGGGACATCCCGGAAATGCAGCGGTATCACGCGCTGTTTCAGCGCAGCATGGCGCTTTGCACCGACCTTTCCCGGCAGGAGCAGGATCAGCTGGAGGGAGAGGCCCTGCTGCGCCTTTCTTTCCTGTGCTTCAACGACATCTCCGCCATGAGCGCCTATCACCGGCAGATCCGCGCTCTGATCCCCGCAGACCGCAACCCATGGACCCAGGGCTCGCCCTCCGTTCTGATGCTCTATCACAGCAAGAGCGGCGGCCTGGACCGGGAGAACGCCGAGATGCGGGAGTGTATGCCCATTTACAGCCGCGTTGCCAGCGGACACGGCAGCGGCGCGGCCACGGTCATGCAGGCCGAAACGGAATTTGTGCGGGGGAATCTGACCGACGCCGATATTCTCTGCCGCCAGGCCGGGGAACAGGCGCTGGAAGCGGGAGAATACAGCATTTATACTGCTGCGGCCTTTCTTGCTGCCCGGCTGGCGCTGTATGCGCAGCCGCCCCGGAACGGCTTTCCGATCCTGGACCACGCGGCGGATACCCTGCGCCGCGTCCACCAGTACCGTCTGATGACCACCGTGGAGCTGGGCAGGGGATGGCTGAGCGCCCTGCTGGGGCAGACCGAACAGCTTCCCGCGTGGCTGACGGCGGAGGGCGCCAGCATGTCGCAGGTGTTCCCGCTGATCGAGCCGGTCTTTCGGGCGATCGTGGGCCGCGTGCTGCTGGAGCAGGGCCAGTGGGCACAGGTCGCGGCCTGGACGCCCCGGCTGCTCCGGGCCTGCGATGCTTCCCGGTTCGTCCTGTGCGGCATTTACGCCCACCTGCAGAACGCCGTGGCGCTGATGCATCTCGGAAAGGAACAGGCTGCGCGGCAGGCCCTCCGGGAGGCATGGACCCTGGCGCAGCCGGACGGCATCCTGCTGCCCTTCGCCGAGAGCGATCCCTGCCTGGACCCTCTGCTGGATGGGCTGGCGGAGGGAGAGGCCCGGGAGCGCCTGCGTACGCTGGCCGCAAGGTTCCGCGCCGGACGGGGAGACACCCGGCAGGAGCATGACCTTTTGGCACGGTACGGCCTGACGGAGCGGGAGCTGGAGATCGCCCGCCTGGCGGCCCAGCGCAAGAGCAGCCGGGAGATCGCCGAGGTTCTGAGCATTTCCGTCAAATCTGTCAACAACCGTCTGAACGCCGTCTATGAGAAGCTGGGGCTGGGCGGCGAAGGGCGGAACAAGCGGCAGGCACTCGCCAAGTTCATTAAAAACGCATAAAGAGATCGGGAAAATTGGGGTAATCATTACCCTGCCCAATTTTTAAACGCCACTGTATACTTTAGTTATACAGTGGCGTTTTTGCGGAAAGGAGGGTGAAGACTGATGACGGGACCTCCCATCAAGTCAGTGGCGGCACACAGGGACTATATTCTGCGCGTGGAATGGCGCAATGGCAGTACCACGCTGCTGAATATGCGTCCCAAACTGCAAAGCCCGCGCTTCGGCGCGCTGCGCGATGAAGCAGTCTGGAAGTCGGTGACTACGGATGGGCGGACCATCCGCTGGATCGATGCTATGGGCTTTTCCTACGAGATGGCGGAGTATGAGGTCAATCAATTCGCCAGCGGGCTGTGAACCCCGCAGAAGGATCCAACTACCAAGGAGGGAACAAAATGGAACACAAATGGATGAGAAAATTCACGGCGTTGATCCTGACGCTGGCACTCTCTCTCCAGTTTGTATCGCCGGCTCTTGCCGCCGTTGTCCAGGACCAAAATGGTAATTTTGTCATTCTGGATTCAGACGGCAATGTAGTCGAAAGCAAATCCCAGAAAGAGTGGGAAGAAGAGTATCCTTACGGCATTTTTGCCTTTAAGGAAACACAGGTCAATTTGAAAGAAGGCGCCGACAACGGCGAGGAAAAAGGCACCCTGACCCTGTACCGCCTGGGCGGCACGGAGGGCCGCGCGGAAGCGCTGGTCGTCCTGGTCCCCGCTGCGGCGCAGATCGAGGAAGACCGGATGTCCTACGCCAACGCGGCCGGCACACAGGACTATCGGGTGACCGTGGAAGACCCGTGGCCCATTGCCCAGTATCAGGCATTGGGCGGCTCGGGTGAGATCATCCGCGCCGGCGGGGAGATCACCACGATCACCGGAACGCTGGAAGCGTCTGAGGAAGACGCCGCTGTCGAGGGCGAGGAACCGGCCGCACAGCTGGAGACCCAGACGCTGGTGGCCCCGGTCGAAGACGCCGACAGCTATCAGTGGCAGCTGCAGATCAAGACGGGCAGCTCTTACGTCAAGAGATGGTCCGACATCGATGGGGCTACCGACCAGGAGATGGTCATGTCTCAGGATCTGCTGAACAGGCTTTCCAACGAGAACTATACATATGACTTCCGCTGCTTCTATGAGGTCAACGGGGTCAAGTATTGCTCCGAGAGCT
>CAMEZQ010000020.1 GCA_945947915.1 uncultured Clostridia bacterium
TGATGCCGGGAACGCCGCAGCCGGTGGCCACCAGCATGGGGATAAAGCTCTTGCCCGAAAGGCCGAACTTACGGAAGATACGGTCCATGATGAAAGCCACGCGGGCCATATAACCGATGTCTTCCAGAATGGAGAGCAGGAAGAAAAGCACCAGGATCTGCGGCACAAAGCCCAGCACGGCGCCGACGCCGGCCACGATGCCGTCCTGGATCAGGCCGTAAAGCCATTCCGCGACGACCGGCTCCCCGGCGCTGTTGAGCAGGAAGCTGTCAAAAAGCCCGGGCACCCATTCCCCGAATATGACGTCATTGGCAAAATCGGTGCCGATGGTGCCGATGGAAAAGGAAAAACCGCCCATGGCGATGGCGTAAATGGCAAACATGACACACGCGAAAATGGGCAGAGCCAGAATGCGATTGGTGACGATCCGGTCGATCTTATCCGACAGGCTCAGGCTGCCATGCGCCGCCTTTTTGCGCACGCATTTCTTCATAACGCCGGAGATCCAGACATAACGCTGGTTGGTGATGATGCTCTCGCTGTCGTCATCCAGCTCGTCTTCGGCAGCTTTGACAATCTGCTCGATGGCGGCCAGATCGGAGGCACTCAGCTGGATCTGTTCCCGTGCCTTTTCGTCGCGCTCGAACAACTTGACCGCAAACCAGCGGCGCAAATGTTCGGGGCATTTACCGTCGATGACAGAGCCGATCTGCTCCAGCGCCGTTTCGACCTTCGTTTCAAATGCCACCGGCGTATGAGTGGGCGCTTTGCCGGCCAGTTCCGCCGCGCGGGCCGCTGCCTGCGCCGAGCCCTCGCCCTTGAGCGCCGAAGTTTCGATGACCGGGCAGCCCAGCGCGGCCGACAACGCGTTTACATCGATCTTGTCGCCGGCTTTGCGGACAACGTCGATCATGTTGAGCGCCACGACCACGGGAATGCCGAGTTCCAGAAGCTGGGTGGTCAGATACAGGTTTCTCTCGATGTTGGTGGCGTCGACGATATTCAGAATAGCGTCGGGCCGGTTGGTGATCAGATAATTTCTTGAAACCACCTCTTCCAGCGTATATGGCGACAGGGAATAAATACCCGGCAGATCCTGTATCACGATCTCCCGGCTGCCCTTCAGCTTGCCCTCTTTCTTTTCGACCGTGACACCGGGCCAGTTGCCGACATACTGACTGCTGCCCGTCAGGTCGTTGAACATGGTCGTCTTGCCGCAATTGGGATTGCCGGCAAGGGCGATATGCATAGACATATATTTTCCTCCCAAGCAACTGGTTAGCTTTTGCTAACCATCAAGTTTAAAAATTACAGCGTTTCGACCGCTGCAGAATTACTGGATCTCGACCATTTCGGCGTCGGCCTTGCGGATGGAAAGCTCGTAGCCACGGATGTTCAGCTCTATGGGGTCGCCCAACGGAGCCACCTTGCGCACGAAGATCTCCACGCCCTTGGTGATGCCCATATCCATAATGCGGCGCTTGACAGGCCCTTCTCCATGCAGACGCAGGACCGTCACCGTTTCGCCGGGACGGACCTCTCTCAATGTCTTCATCGTGTGTAATCCTCCCTTGTATTCTCAGATCAGGATCCGGCCGGCCATGCTTTTGCTGAGCGCGACACGGGCGCCCTTGACATTGCAGATCACGCTTCCGGCGACCTCATTGATGATGGTGACCTCTGCGCCTTCAACAAAGCCCAGGTTGGAAAGATGCTGGCGCACCTCGTCTCTGCCGGTGATCTTTTTGATCTGATTGATCTCGCCCCGGTTCGCAAATGTAAGCGGCATCACATGATCCTCCTCAAATCCGGATTCTATGGATTAGCAATTGCTAACCACAATCCTGAAATATAGGTTAGCTTTCGCTAACCTTTCGTGCTTACAGAATACCACCAACCCCAGCGGCTGTCAATCCCTTTTTTATCTATTTGTTAGCCTATGCTAACTTTTCCGAAACAAGGCGGGCAGTCATCTCCGACCCTCGCCTGCCGTACCGCCCGCCAGCAGGGCGCACAGCACAGCCGTCACCGGAACAGCCAGCACTACGGCCAGCGAACCGGTCAGCGCCTGCAGCACCTCCAGCGCCACCAAGTCGGAACTCAGAAACTGCTGCAGCTGCGTGCCGTAGGAAAGCAGCACGAGAAGCGTGGCCAGCGAACTTCCGGCAAAAGCCAGCACCAGCGTCTGGCACATGGTACCAATCATGTCGCCGCCGATGGACATGCCCGAACGGAACAGCTCGCGGCCGCGGATGGCCGGATGGATCTGCCGCATCTCACACAGCGCGGAGGCCACCGACATGGTGGTATCCATCACGGCGCCCAGCGCCGAAAGAAGAATGGCCGAAAAAAGCACCTGTCTGATCTGCAGGCCGGTGCTGCGGGAGATCAGGATCAGTTCCTCCGCCTCATCGATATGATACCCTGTCACTCGCAGCAGTGCTGTCAAAAGGCCGTAAAAGGCCGCGGCGCCGATCAGCCCGGCGGCTGTACTTAGAATGGCAATCGCCGTTTTTCGGCTGAAACCATTGAGCAGCAGCAGTGCCTCTGCGGAAATGGCCAGACAGACCAGCAGGGTCATAACTACGGGCGGCCAGCCGTTATAGACAGCGGGCAGCAGCGCGCCGCCGATGAGCAGAACGGCCATACCCAGGCCAAGCGCGGCCCGCAGGCCTTTGCTCCGGCCCACCAGCGTCATACAGGCGGCAAAAAACAACAGGGCAAGGCAAAGCCCGCCTGTCCGGTCATATTGATAAACAGAATAGTAGGGAGGCGCTCCGATGGGACAGTCGGCCTTGACGATCACGCGGGTACCCACGGCGACCTTGACGGCATGGGTCGTGCTCAGATAATTCTCAAAAGTAACGACCTCTTCCCCGCCATCCTCTCCGGACAGCCGCACCGAAACAGTCTGCCTGCCCAGCTCACGTCCGGGAAGATCAACGGAAGGCTCCAACTCCTCCCTGATCACCTCGGTGACCACACCGCGAATATACCGAATGGTATCGCTGGCATACATTTCATACCGGATCGGCGCCAGCTTCCATACGACTGCTGTGACCGCCAGAAGCCCCAAAAGCAGGCAGGCGATCCAGAGCCCACTGGCCTTTCTGTCAGATTTATCTGGAATTTGCCTTGTACCTTTCATTGAACTGCTCCTTTTTGTTTTTCACAGGCTGCACAACGGCAGCCGTGTTTTGTGCGTCGGCCACCGGACGTCAAAGCGCCCGGTGGCCGATAAATATGCGCTGTGCAGCTGTCTGTCAGCGGCTGATATACCTCACCAGCATAGCGCAGGCTTCGCTGCGGAGTGCCGTATCGTTCGGCGCCAGCCGGTCGGCCGAACGTCCGTTGACAATGCCTGTCTGTACGGCCCACAGCATGGCTTCCTCAGCCCAGCCGGAAATCTCTGTGCTGTCGGCGTAAGCCGTCAGATCACCCGATACGGCGGGCGAGCCGGCCAGCCGGTAGAGCATCGCCGCCAGCTGTTCCCGTGTAACAGGGCCGTCCGGATCGGTGCCGTCGGATACGCCGTTGGCCATGACCCACGCCTGCGCCGGCGCATACCACGCGGCGCTGCCGTTGTCAGTCAGATCCGCTCCGCCGATGCGGGCCAGGACCGTCCACATCATGGCGCGATTCATCCGGCCTTCGGGCTGGAATCCCGTATCGGTAACACCGGCAAACAGTCCCCGGGCCCAGGCTGTGTACACATCGCCGTAGAACCAGTCACTGCTGCGTACGTCGGTGAAGGGGAATACCTGTCTGTCCGCCGTATCCGAACCGGGCCGCTGGCTGATGCCGGGCTCCGCCAGGCCGCTGCCCACGCTGGAACCGCTGTTGTCATTGCTGCCGGGTTCCTCCGGATCCACACCCGGATCCACATCGGGTTCAGACTTGAGGACCGACGCCGTCAGGGTCTCCAGGCCGAAGTAAATGTCGGAGCTGGTCGTTGTGACCTGGTGCAGTTCCACTGCCAGCACGTTGCCGGTCTGACGGAGGTCAAGGCTTGCCAGCAGATCTCCTGTGACGGTGAATGATGCCCGGCCAGGATCGCTGCCGCCTTCGTTGGCTCCGCCGTACTGCAGGTTTTCCGTGATGTCCCCGCAAAGGACATTGGCTGTCTGCACGCCGTTGATGTAGACGATCACGCCGTCATCATACAGCAGGCTGCACTCCAGCGCCTCCACAGCCGCAGGGTCCTCCAGGTCAAAGGTCGTACGGAAGAAATAAGCCGGAATGTTGGTGGTGCTGCCCGGGATATACTGCGTCAGCAGTGTATCGGGTATATAACTGCCCACACCGGCCTGCGCGCCGCGCTTGGCGCCGAAGGAACCGGCGCCAGTCTTCCAGGCGCTGTCGTCAAAGCCGATGACAGTCCAGGCTGTACGCTCTTCCTTGCCGGCAGCCGGATCGGTGTTATCGTCCAGATACTGCCATTCGGCCTGCGCGTCCACCAGCTCAGTCTTCAAAATGGGACGCGTCACCGTAATGGTCCGGGTCTGCGAAGCTGTGCCGGCAGCGTTGCTGACCGTATAAACCAGCGTATAAACGCCGGACTTTTCCGGATCCACAGTGCCCTTCACCTGCACGGCGGCCGTGATATCGCCGGTATTGTCCCGGGCGCTGACGCCTTCCATGACCGTAAAGGCGCGGGCTGCATCGGAGCCGGCTTCAAAGCTCTCGTCGCCGGGCACGGTCAGAATGGGCGCCGATTGGCCGCCTTCGGTGCGCAGAATGGTAAAGCTGTCGACGATATCATCTGCCGCGTTGGCTTCGCCGGTGCGGTAGGTAGTGAAGGTCATGGAATCGGGTGTGACGTCGATCTTGGTCAGATTGGGGATATTCTCCTGGTTGTGAACGGCCTTGAAGGTATAGTCTTTATTGACGATGGCGTAATGCTTGCTGCCCGAAGCCGAGTTGGCCGTCAGATAAAAGACCAGGCCGTCGGCCGGATCGGTGACCATGCCGTAGGGATCCCCGTCCACTTCGGTGTAATACGCGGGGTCATCCACCGCTTCGGTGCCGTCCATCAGATAGGAGCGGGTGTAAACGTGGTCATGCCCCATCAGCACGGCATCGATGCCCAGGTCGGAAAAGACCGGGGGCAGCTCGCTGCGGCGCTCCAGGATATCCTGGTTATCGGTATGGCTGGCCGTGGAATAAACCGAGTGATGGAACGTGACTACCTTCCAGTTGGGCTCGCCGTAGAGCTCCGTATAATCCGCGATGGCCTGCTCCAGGAAAAGTCTGTGTTCCGCCGTGCTGCGGTCGTTGGAATTGATGGACATCAGCAGCATGCCGTCCCATGCGAACCAGTAGTCGCCGCTGTATTCACCGCCGCTGCCGCCGCCGGTGGCCGTTGCCGTGTCGACATTGGGCAAGGTGTAGTGCTCGTTGTAGGTGCCGCCGCTGCCGCTGTCGTGGTTGCCGACGTTGACGGCCTGGGTCCAGGTGCGCATCTGGTCAGGCTCGGTAAAACCGGCGTATTCACTGACGCTGTTGCTGGTATTGACCTGGTCGCCGGCATTGAGCAGGAACTCGATGGTGTCGCCGAACCAGGCTTCCGCCTTCTCCAGCGACGTGCACCAGCCCTCGATATCCGAAGGCGTGCTGCCGGCGCCGATCTGGGGGTCGCCGGCAAACAGGAAGCTGAAACTGCCGTCACTGTCGTCGGCTCCCGTGCGGAAGGTGTAGACCGGCGACCAGTCCTCACCGCCGCCGACGCGATAGGCATAGGCTGTGTCGGGGACCAGACCAGTCAGCTCGGCACGGTAATTATAATAGCTGTCCTGGGAATTCTCCGCCATGGCGGCTGTTTCCGCATACACACCCGACGCGGGTATCTCGCCGCCCGCCAGACGGTCGGCTTCGATCCACTGGACCATCTGCTCGGTACCGGCATCCGACTGCCAGGTCAGATAACGGCAGCTTTCGTCTGCGCCGACGGTCAGGATCAGATCCTTGATCTCCGCGGGCGCGGCGGCGCCGGCCGTCATTTCCACCAGATCAAAATATATATCCGAGCTGGAGGGGCGGTCGTTCTTCAGCTCGACGGCCACGATATTGCCGGTCTCCTGCAGCTGCAGCTCTTCCAACGCGCTGCCGGACACCTGGAAGGTCTCTCCGAACATCTCGCCGCCGCCATTGGAATAGGTCATATTTTCAGAAAAATCCACCGCGTCTTTGGTTGTTTCATAGACCACGACGCCGTTGATATACACGCGGGCCGCGTCATCGTAATTCAGTGTGCCGCGGATCTCCTCCACCGAGACAGGATCGGCCAGGTCGAAGGCGGTGCGGAAGAAATAGGCGGGAATATCCTGTCCCGCGTTCTCCTGGCCTTCGGGGATATACTGGGTCAGCAGCGTATTTGGCGTATAGCTGCTGTTGTACCCCAGGGCGCCGTTCTTGGCGCCGAAAGCGCCGCGGCCGCTCTTCCAGCCGCTGTCGTCGTAACCGGCCAGCGTCCAGCATTTGACATCGCTGCTGTCGCCAGCGGGGTCTGTATTGTTGTCCAGATACTTCCACACGGTCTGTTCTGTGGAAATGATCCGGTCACCGGCACTGCCCGCGGCAGCTCCGGCACCGGCCTCCAATGCCGCGGCCTCAAGCTCTCCGGTCGTTTCCGCCGCCAGAACAGGGGTGGGACAGAAAGACAGGAGCATGGCCAGGGCAAGCAGCCAGGCGTGCAGACGCCTGCCCAACGGATAACCGTTTTTCACAAAAATTCCTCCTTTTTATCTTGCATTCTTTTGGATGCAAGCCCATTATAGAAATTTTTTGTAAAGCCTGAGCCGACACCTCAGTAAATTCTCCGTAAACGAAAAAACGTGCCCCTCTTGCGGCAGGCACGTTTTCTGCTGGTTCCTTCTTCTATTTTTCTGTTCCCTCGTTTGGCCTGACGCCCAGCCCTTCCAGGACACTGGCCGGCAGCCCAGGAAAAGCAATAACAGGCGCAGGGTGCGCGCCGTGGGGACCGATGAGCTTTTCCATCCAGATGATATTGTACCAGCGGCCGAATTTATAGCCGCACCTGTGGAATTCCCCGACCTTTTTAAAACCCATGCGGGCATGGAACCGGGCGCTGTCGTGGGTGAGATAAGGGTCGTCTTCCCTTTCCGGATAACCGATGCAGGCGTTCATATTGAGGATATTCTGGGCCCGCAGAATTCCCTCCAGCGCTCGGTAAAGCTGGCGTCCGACCCCATGCCGGCGCAGCGTATGCGCCACATAGATCGTGGCCGACGCCGAACGCGCATACGCCATACGGCCGCTGAACGGGCCGGCATAGGCATACCCGACGATCTCCCCTGCCCGCTCGGCCACGATATAGGGATACTCCAGCAGGGTCCGCTCGATGCGGCCGCGGAACTCCGCCTCGCCGGGCACCTCGTATTCAAAGGAAACGGCGGTACTTTCCACATAGTATCCGTAAATATCCAGCAGCGCCGCCGCATCTTCGGGTGTCGCCGTGCGCAGTGTGATGTGCTCCTCCATCATCTGTTTTCCTCTTTTTCCGCGCCTGCGCGCTTTTCTTCTCCTGTTTATCTTTATTATACGCACCGGCAGCCAAAAGACAAGGGACGGATGCAGCGCCTTTGACATACGGCACGGCTTCTTATATAATGATTGCAGACGTCCCGCCCCGCGGCGGTCCCGTCTGATCACCGAAGCAAAGGAGCCTACGCGTATGTATAATTTTGACTACTACATTCCCACCAAGATCTTTTTCGGCAAGGGCGTGCTGGACAAGCTGCCCGGCGAGATCGCCCTCCACACCTCCAAAGTGCTGCTGGTCTACGGCGGCGGCAGCATCCGGCGCAACGGCATTTACGACGCCCTTCTTCCGCTTCTGGCCCAGGCCGGCATTGAAGTATGCGAGCTTTCCGGCGTCGAACCCAACCCCCGCGTCACCACCGTCGCCCGCGGCGCGCAGCTCTGCCGGGACAACGGCGTGGGCGCCGTGCTCGCTGTCGGCGGCGGCTCGGTCATCGACTGTTCCAAGGTCATCGCGGCGGCGGCTCTGAGCGCCGGTGACCCCTGGGATCTGGTCACCGGCAAGGCGCCCATCACCGCGGCCCTGCCCATCTTTACCGTGCTGACGGCGGCAGCCACCGGCTCGGAGATGAACAACGGCGCCGTCATCTCCAATATGGAGACCCACGACAAGCTGGGCATCAAGAGCCCCGCCATGCAGCCGGTGGCCTCGGTCCTCGACCCCACCTATACCTTCACCACCTCCCGCCACCAGACGGCTGCCGGCACCGCCGACATCATGAGCCACACGCTGGAGAATTATTTCTCCCGTGCTGCCGATTTCACCCTGCTGGACGGCATGGCCGAAGCCATTCTCAAAACCTGCATCCAGTACGGCCCCGTGGCCCTCAAGACGCCCGACCACTACGAAGCCCGGGCCAATCTGATGTGGGCCTCCTCCCTGGCCATCAACGGCCTGATCCGCTGGGGCAAGGCCGACGCCTGGAGCGTGCACAGCATGGAGCACCCCCTCAGCGCCTATTACGACATCACCCACGGCGACGGTCTGGCCGTTCTGACCCCGTCCTGGATGACCCACGTTCTGTCGGAAGCCACCCTCGACCGTTTTGTCCGTTACGGCGTACAGGTCTGGGGCGTCGATCCGGCGCTGGACAAATGGGAGATCGCCCGACGTTCCATCGATATCACACGCGATTTCTTCACCCGGGTCCTGGGCATTCCGGGCAGCCTGCGCGCCCTTGGCATCGACGAGACCCATCTGGAGGAAATGGCGCAAAAGGCCTCGACGCCGGCCCTCCAGAAGGATGCTTTCGTCCCCCTCTTCCCCACCGACGTGCTGGCCATCTACCGGCGCTGCCTCGACTGATCTTTTCAAAGCATATGCAAAAAGTGCGGAGCCGGGCTCCGCACTTTTTCTGATCGTCTGTACACATATTCAGTTTCCGCGGCGCATGGGGATGCAGGCGCCGACGATACCGCCCAGCACGGCCGGCAGGACCCAGTAAAATCCGATGGAAGCCAGCGGCAGCAGCCCTGTCACATTGGGGATCATCCCAAAGTCGGCGGCGACGCCCAGCAGGCAGGCCAGCAGGGTGCCGATGGCCGTCCCCATATAAATGTGATCGTTTTTGATCTTTTCATCAAAATAAGAGAGAATGACCTGACCGATCAGTATGGGATAAATAATATTGAGAATGGGCGTCGCCACGTTGATGATGGCTGTGATGCCGGCGTTGCTGATGACCATGCCCGATACGCAGAGGATGCCCACCCATGCGGCATAGGACAGGCGGCCGCCGGTCAGGCTGCCGAAATACTCGGCGCCCGAGGAGACCAGCCCGATGGCCGTGGTCAGACAGGCGAACGTGACGATGACGGCCAGCATCACGACGCCCACCTTCTGCAGCAGCAGGTCGGTGACCAGCACCACCAGTCCCGTCTGGTTGATCTCACCCAGCTCCAGCATCGATGTGGTGGCCCCCAGATAGGTCAGGCCGCAATAGACGGCGAACAGGCCCAGCACAGCCACAAAGCTGGCCCGGAAAACGATGGTATTCTGGCTCTTCCGGGTCATATAGCCTTTGTTCCGCACCGTTTGGACGACCACCATGGTGATGGCCATGGCGCCCAGAACATCCATGGTCTGGTATCCGGCCAGGAAGCCCGCACCGGCCGCATTGATGGCGGCAGCCCCGGTGCGGATGGCGCCGATGGGGGTGATCACACCCTTGATAAAGAGCACGGCCAGCGCCAGCAGCAGCACCGGCGTCAGCACCTTGCCGATGATATCGACAACGGCCGAGGGACGCACGGTGAGGAAAAAGACCAGCATAAAAAAGACGGCGGCGAAGATCCACGAGCTGAAACCGGGGAAAAGGGGCACCATGCCCATCTCATAGGTGGTGGCACAGGTGCGGGGGATGCAGATCAGCGGCCCCACGCAGAACATGGCCAGCGTGACCAGCAGGCGGGCCGGCACACGGCCCAGCCGCCCAAAGACCTGCATGACATCGCCGCCGCTGTGGATAATGGCCAGCACGGTCATGACAGCCAGACCGGCATCGGCCAGAATGAAGCACAGGAAGCCCTTGAACCACTCTTCGCCGGCCATCATCCCCAGATAGGGCGGGAAGATCAGGTTGCCTGCGCCGAAAAAAATGGCAAACATGGCAAACCCCACGACGATCACGTCTTTCATCATATGCTTCTTTGGCTGCTCCATGACGCACCTCCGACAATATAACTATAACAATATTAACGATTGCCGGGCTTGTCTGGCAAATTTCACAATTTTAATTGAAATAGATTTTACGGAAAAAATATCTATTGGGAGTGGAAATCTTTCTCTACCTTGTGGTATAATAATCCAAACTCCAAAATTATCCCTTTAAAACCAGATAAAATCTATTTGTTTGAAACATGGAGGTTCAGCCATGAAAGAAGTCAGTCTGCATGTGGGCAGCCGCATCCGCCTTTACCGCAAGGCAAAAAAGCTCACCCTTCTGGCGCTGTCGCAAAAAATACATAAGAGCAAAGCCACCCTGTCCAAATACGAGACCGGCGATATCACCATCGATATCGAGACCCTTTTCGACATCGCCGACGTGCTGGGCATCCGTGTCCAACAGCTGCTCGATTACGCGCCGCCCACCCCGGCCATCCAGCCCGCGCGGCCGACCGGCAGCTTCTTCCCCCAGCGGCGCATCTATGTCTATTTCTATGACGGCCGCGTGGGCAAGATCATCCGCAACATGCTGGAGATCGACAACGAATCGGCCCGCAGCACGGCCACCTTTTATAACGACATCCCCACCTGCGACCGTTTTGAAGAATGCCGCAATCTCTATTTCGGCTCGGTGGAGTATTTCGACACGGTGACCAACTTCTCTTTCGAGAACCAGAGCAACCGCATCGAGCACGTCACCCTCTGCGCCATCAACCCCTTCGACCGCGGCGCGCAGGTGCTGGGCATGCTGTCGGGCATCTCCCGCTACCCCATGCTGCCCATTTCCATCAAATGCATCCTGTCTCCCGTGGTGCTGGAAGAGGACGAATCCCTGATGGAAAAACTGGTGCTGTCCAAAAAAGACATCAAGCTGATCAAATCGCTCAATATGTTTGCCGTTGAACAGCTGGATTGACCGGCGGAGGCATTGACATTTCGCCGGAACCATAGTAAAATCATATCGTTCATCGGAGGGTAATGATTACCGGATAAGATGGCGGTTTTGCAAAAAGCCGCAGTTTTATCCGGTTTTTTCTTTTTTTCCTCAAAAATCCGGCACCTGAGCCATGATCCAAGGAGGTTCTGTTTTTTGAAATCCTATTCTCTGACGGAAGGCCGCATCGGTCCGGCCCTGATCCGATTCGCCATTCCTTTTCTGCTGGCCAGCATCCTGCAGTCGCTGTACGGCGCCGCCGACATGTTCGTGGTGGGCCGTTTTTCCGGATCGGCGGCGGTCTCGGCCGTTTCCACGGGCAGCCAGATCCTCAACACCATCACCAACGCCGTTTTGGGCTTCTGCACCGGCGGCACGGTGCTGATCGCCCAGCACATCGGCCGCAAAAACGACGAGGGCGCCGCCCGGTCTGTCGGCACCATGGCCGTGGCCTTCACCTGCATCGGCCTGCTTCTGACGCCGCTCATGCTGCTGGGCACGCCCTGGATGGTCAGCGGCATGCAGACGCCGGCGGAAGCCGTGGCGCTGACACGCCAGTATGTGCGCATCTGCGCCTGCGGCGTCCCCTTTATTCTGGGCTATAACGTCACCAGCGGCATCTTCCGCGGCATGGGCGATTCCCGCACGCCGGTGCTGTTTATCGCCGTGGCCTGCCTGCTCAACATTCTGGCCGATTTCTTTTTCGTCGGCGCGCTGGGCATGTCGGCGGCCGGCGCCGCCCTGGCCACCGTACTGGCCCAGGGCATCAGCTTTCTGCTTTCTCTGCTCCACATGAAGCGGCGGGGCTTCCCCTTCCCCTTCACCCGCCGGCATCTTGCCGTCGACGGCGACTCCCTGCGCTGGATCTTTAAGGTAGGCACGCCGCTTGCCCTGCAAAACGTCTTTATCAGCCTGTCTTTCCTGATCATCACGGCCATCATCAACACCATGGGGCTCGTGGCCTCGGCCGCCGTGGGCGTCACCGAAAAGCTGATCTCCTTCTTCATGCTGCCGCCCGGCGCCTTTTCCGCCGCCGTGGCCACCATGGTCGGACAGAACATCGGCGCCGGCAAGCCGGAACGCGCCATGCGCACCATGACCACCAGCATGCTTTACTCTTTTCTGATCAGCGCCCTGCTTTTCGCTCTGACCCAGTTCTTCCCCACGTTTTTCACGTCCATCTTCAGCAGCGACCCCGCTGTCATCGACGCGGCGGGGCAATACCTGCGGTCTTACTCCATCGACTGCCTGTTCGTCTGCTTCGTCTTTAACCTCAATTCCTATTTCAGCGGCTGCGGCAAATCGGTCATCACCATGGCCCACAACCTGATCGCCACCTTCCTGGTGCGCATCCCCCTCTCCTGGGTCCTCAGCCGCATGGAAGGCGTCACCCTCTACCACATGGGCCTGGCCGCTCCGGCCGCCTCGGTGCTGTCGGTGGTCATCTGCCTGGGGTATTTTATTTACTTAAAGAAAAAGGGCCGCCTGTATTCCTGAGGCGCCCGGGACCCATTAAAAAAACGCATCCCGTGGGATGCGTTTTTTCTTCGTTCAAAGGCAGCCTGTCCCGCCTACTGAATGGTGTTGGCGATGACGATGGCGCCGCTCTGGATCTTCTCAGCCGCCTCGGCGCAGGCCTTGACCGTACTCTCCGAAAGGGCCGGGTTTTCTTCGGGCAGCCCGACGCCGCCCGAAGTCAGATCAAAAACCGTCGCCCGCCCCAGCAGTGAAGTATCCCCTTCCAGCAGCTTGGAGACCAGATCGTAAGCGGCTTTTTCGTAATCGCAGAGCGCTGTGGTCAGCGCCGCCGACAGATCGTTTTCCGCGTCGTACCGGGCGGTGATGTGGCCATCGGCGTCGGAGCAGACGGCCCATACCGCCTGGTCTCCGGCCTGCCTGCGGGTCCGCGCCTCAGCCAGCGCGCCCAGACCGGTGGAATCGGAAGAAACCAGCAGGCAGGAAACGCCCTGCTCGAAAAGTGTGGCCGCCGTCTGCTGGCCCAGCGGATAATCGGTGCGGTCGTTCAGAAAGACGAAGTCCTCGGCTGCGTCAGACACCATGACGCCCTGGTCGGCCCTCGCCTGGTCGACGCCCTGGGCAAAGCCGGAAAGCAGCTCACGCGCCGAGGGGCCGTCGCTGCCGAATACGCCGCCGAAACGGGTATTCTTCAATTCCAGCGCGGCGGCATAGCCGGCCAGGAAGCCGGCCTGGCTCTTGTCGAATACGGCCGCGGCGCCGTTGGCAGGCACGGTCTCCGGATTGCAGTCGACAGCGATGAAGGTGCAGGCCGGATACCGGGCGCAGGCCTCCTCAAAGGCTTCGCCGAACAGGCTGCCGGGGAACAGGATGAGATCGTATCCGTTTTCCGTCAGGGTGTCCACCCCTTCCAGGAACCCGGCAGTGTCGTTGGTGTCAGGACGGTAATATGTATAATCAACACCGTATTCTTCGTTAAGGGCCTGCAGCGCCAGCCAGACCGTATTGTTGAGATGATTGTCGCTGACGGCGCCGCCGTCGGTGACCATGGCCACCTTGTAGACCGGCTGGCTGCCTGAGCAGCCGGCCAAAAGCATGCAGAGCAGCGCCGCGCACAGCAGCAGCCCGCAAATTTTCTTATGCATGATATCGCTCTCCTTCGGGGGATCAGTTTTTCTGCGTTCCGGCATGGACGCAGGTCTTGCTTTTATACGTTCTCCGGTCGATTCGGGTTCCCGCATCTGCGTTACTCAATGACGACCTCGGCGCCCCTGGTGACCACCGAAACAAAGGTCTTGCCCCGCGCCAGCTCCAGCGGCGCGCCGGCGGCGTCGTAATAGGCAATTGGGGCGTTGTATGCGGCTTTTTCCCAGGTGATGGGGATATATTTGCCCTCACAGAAGTAATATCCTTCACCCGTGCCCGTAGTGCCGATCTCCACCAGCTTGAGCTCGCTGCCCG
Organism: uncultured Clostridia bacterium; assembly: GCA_945947915.1. Lineage (GTDB taxonomy): Bacteria > Bacillota > Clostridia > Oscillospirales > Butyricicoccaceae > RGIG1902. The sequence continues at coordinate 14,097 of CAMEZQ010000020.1, forward strand.
GCACGTCGGTAGTCTCCATGCGCAGCACCAGCAGGTTTTTGACCTCGATCTGGCAGTCGAGCCAGGCGTCCATATGGGGGTCGCCGTACTGCCAGCGCAGATATGTGCCCTTCTCGGCGTCATAGGCAAACCAGGGCTTATGACGCTCGCTGAAGGTCAGCGTCACCTTATTGGCAGCCGTACCCGCAGCGCTGGAAGGCGTCGAGGCAAACCGGAAGGCCGACGGCTGCTCGGCCTGGGTCAGATCCTGCTTGAGTGAGGAAAGGGCCACTTCTACCGACTGGCCAGTAACGAAGACCGAATGTTCATAGCCGATCTCCTTGCGCCGCTGGGGGTCACGGTTGTACAGCGTCCCCTCCCAGCCCCCGCGGATACCGTCCAGCGCGATGAGATCCTTGCGGGCGGCGATGGCATCATAGGCCGGCACACTGCCGCCAAAATGCATATACACGGCGCCGTAGCTCTGGGCGATATCTATAAAATAGGGGCGCGCCGAACGGATAGAGGCCAGCTTATCGATGCGGGAAGGATCCTTGAAAATGGCCATGAACCGCGTGATACGTCCCTCCGCCAGCATTTCATAAATGATATCGGCCTGGGAAATGCCCCACTGGGGCAGGCTGTTATAGCTGTTGCTGACCATGATGGCCACCGGCTTTCGGGTCAGCGCCGCGTCGGTGATGCCGTCGCACAGGCCGGTCAGCGGATTGACATTGCCGGTGGGCACAAACTCATCTTCGGCCGGCTCCGCCGCATCCGCAGGCTCCGAAGCCGTGCCGCCGTCGTCCATATTCTGCGGAGGCGCGGCCTCCTGGCCGTTTTCCGTTTCCGTCCCGTCCGGGGCGTCATCCGCTCCGCCGCAGGCACAAAGAGTCAGCAGAGCAAGCACTGCCAGCAGCAGCGCCAGCCGGCGGCGCGGAAATTGCTTGATTCGCATAAGATCAGTCCTCCGGATCCTGTTTTTTATCGCCTTCCAGCAGCAGATTGACCAGCCCCTTGAAGACGTTTTCAGCGTTGTTTTTAAAATTCTCTTCCAGTATGCGGCACTGGCGCTCGCTGTAGACCAGCATGGACACCGAAGCCAGCTCGGTGCTCTTGTCGCAGATGGTCATGGTGGTGGTAAAGGTACCATCACCATTGGCGCGGTGCGCCGTTCTGATGCTGTCGCTGCGGCGGATGCGGCGGACGACCCGAATGGCGGCAGCCTGGGCCTTGTCGCAGACGCTGGCCCGCAGATGCCCCTCCATCAGATCGAGCACCGATTTGCCCTTGGGCGTCAGCAGATATTCTTTCCGGCCGCCGACGCCGATCTCCGAGATCATCCGGGCATCGATCAGCTCGCGGAAATACTGCGCAAACTCAAAATACCCGAACCCGTCGTCGATCATGACGATCTCCAGCAGATCCTCCTCCCGGACCGTGATGGGCAGCAGACTGAGACAATAGAGGATCAGACACTTGATATCCTCCGGCTCACGCACATAGCCCTGCTGCATGGACCCCACCTCCTGATGATAACTATGCAGTTTATTATACCATAGATCCCGGCGCATTGGAACATTTTTTGGCGGACGGCCGCATATGGGTAAAACAAATACCACAAACGGAAAAAGAGGTGGTTCCATGTCTGAACCCATGACCGCCGTCCGGGAAACGGGCGGCGAGATCGCCCTGGGGCCGTCGTGCCGGCTGACCTATCATCTGCGCTACCCCTTTCTGCCCGAACAGCCGGCCATCAGCCGCTGCTACCTGCAGTATGTGCGCCTGTACGAACAGCGGATACACACCCGTTACCTGCCCGATCTGCAGCGCATGCCCGGGGGCAGCCTGGCCGGCGATCTGACCATTGAGGGCAGCTGCGAGATCATGTACGCCCAGAACGGGCTTTTCTCGGCCTTTATGGATATCTACGAGGACCTGGGGCCGTACCGGCGCACCCTGGGGCGCAGCTCGGCCACCTGGGATCTGCGGTCGGCCCGGCAGCTGGGGCTGGCGCAGCTCTTCCGCTCGCCCAATGCCGTGCGCCGGATCATTTCCGGCCGCATCGGCCTGGAGCTGGCCGGCGGCCGCGAGGGCTGCTACTATCCCGCGCCGCCGGCGCGGCAGCCGCGGCAGTTTTATCTGTCCGAAGGAGGGCTGGCCGTTTATTTCCAGCCGAACACCGTGGCGCCGGCCAGCGGCGGCATCCCCACCTTTCTCATTCCCTGGGACGACCTGCGCCCCTATGCCAAATTTCCCCTTTGACGGGCTTTCAAAGCATGGTATAATGTTGCAGAGAGGCGCTTTCAGCGCCCGTGACTCCCGCGGCGCTCCCGCGCCGGAAACAGAACGGAGACTGCAGCATGAAAAAAATATTGCGATATACCGGCGCCCTGCTGGCTGCGCTGCTGGCGCTGGCGCTTTTCTGTCTGACCCTTTCGGTCACTTCCGACGGCAGCTTCCTGCCCGGCTTTCTGCCCATCGAGGGTTATGCCGTGTCCGGCGATGCCTTTCCCGACCTGCTGCCTGCCGGCAGCCTGGCCATTGTCCGCTCCGGCGCTCCTCTGGAGGCCGGCCGGATCATCCTGCTGAACGACGGCACGCTGGGCGTCGCCGACGGCCAGGGGCAGGTCCTGATCCTGACCCAGCCCGTCGACATCCGGCAGGCCGACCAGGCGCGCGGACCGGTGGTCTGGCGCATCTCCGGCCTGGGCAGCCTGTTTTCCGCCCTGCGCAGCCATCCGGCCGTGCTTTGGACGGTGTGGGGCCTGCTCCTGCTGGGCGCTGCCCTGTGGTGCATCACCCTGCCCCGCCGGCGCAGAAAGCGGGAGGTCCGGGAACTGATCGAGCTGTTCGACTATTACGGCCGCAAATTCGACGCCGAGGAGGAGGGCATCGACTATTGATATGACCCCTTCCCTGTTCCGCACCACCCGTTTCTGGCTTGGCGTTATCCTGCTGCTCCTGCTGCTCTCAGCGGCGGTCGGCGCCTTTTTTATGGACCGCGGCGGCCGCACGGCCATCATCACCCAGGACGGCCGGGAGCTTTTCCGCATCGACCTTGATAAAGTCACCGAGCGGCAGACGCTGGAGATCACGGGCGCCTGCCGCAATACTGTCGAGATCGAGCCAGGCCGCATCCGCGTCTGCGCGGCCGACTGCCCCGACCAGATCTGCGTGGACACCGGCTGGATCGAAGACGGCACACGCCCCATCGTCTGCCTGCCCAACCGTCTGGTCATCGAGATCAAGGGCGGACAAAGCGGCGCCGATACCGCCGTCCGTTAAAATATCCATTGCAAAAGCCCCGCCTTTTCTGCAAAGGCGGGGCTTTTTTGATGCCGATGGACGGTATTTTATTACCCTTCAAAGGCCATATCCCAGAAATCCGTTTCGTATTGGCTGGACTTGCGGAAGAGGGCGCTCAGGCGGGCCAGCTCCTCCTCGTCCAGTCCCTGCAGGCGCTTTTCGGTAAAAACGCCCCAGGTCCGGCAGTCGTCGGCATAGGCTTTGGAAATATACCCCTCAATAAAGGGCCAGTATTTGCTCTCCCGGACGCCGCTTGTGCTTTGGGCGATCTTTTGGAAGATCCAGGCGTAGCTGAACATGCAGGGCAGCACGGCCATCATGATCTCGGTGACCCCCTGCCGCTCCGCCGTTTCCAGCATGAAATCACAATAGGCCTGGTTCTGGGGCCGCAGGGGCAGTTTGTCGATGGCCAGGCTGTCCAGGCCGGCTTTTTTCAGCCACTCCAGCCGGAAGGAGCCCTCGCCCTCATTGACGAAGGACAGAATGGAATAATAGGCCCGGATCTCCTCGATGGAGTGGGAACGGTACATGGCCATGGCGTATACGCGGGCGTATTCCCGCAGATAGAGGGTGTCCTGGATCAGATAGCCGAGGAATTTCTCCTCGTCCAGCGTCCCGTCGGCCAGTCCGGTGATAAAGGGATGGCGCAGATATCCCTCCCAGATGTCCATGGAATCCCGGATGATGCGCTCGATGTTGGTCATTGGGCAATTCTCCTGTTATGCTTTTCTGCAAATATTCTTACTTGTGCCGGTGGTTCCACATATGATCCATCGGTCCGCTGCCCTGCCCCAGATCCAGCATGGCGGCCAGCGCGCCGGAAATATAGGCTTTGGCATTGCGGACGCTGGTCTCCAGATCATGGCCCATGCCCAGATTGCAGGCGATGGCCGACGAGAGGGTGCAGCCGGTGCCGTGGGTATTGGGATTGTCGATGCGCTTTCCCTCGATCCAGCAGGGGCGGCCGCCGGCATAGAGCAGATCGTTGGCGGTGTTCAGGTCGTGTCCGCCCTTGACCAGCACGGCACAGCCGGTCTTTTGGGCAATGGCGGCGGCAGCGGCCTCCATTTCGGCGGGGCTCCCGATGGAACGGCCCCACAGGACCTCGGCTTCGGGAATATTGGGGGTGATGACGTCGGCCAGAGGCAGCAGCCGGGTCACCAGCGCGTCGATGGCGTCCGCCGACAACAGCCGGCTGCCGCTGGTGGCCACCATGACGGGGTCGATGACCACATTGCGGGCCTGATGGAATACCAGCCGGTCGGCAATGGCTTCGATGATGGCGGCACTGGACACCATGCCCACCTTGACGGCGTCGGGGCGGATGTCTTCAAAGACACAGTCGATCTGCTGCGCCACGAATTCCGGTGTTGCTTCCAATACGCCGTAAACGCCGGTGGTGTTCTGGGCGGTCAGCGCCGTGACGGCGCTCATGCCGTATACGCCGTGAGCGGCCATGGTCTTGAGGTCGGCCTGGATGCCGGCGCCGCCGCTGCTGTCGGAGCCGGCAATGGTGAGAACTTTAATCATGCAGTATCTTCCTCCATTCGGTGAGATCGGAAATAAAAACATCGGCCTCCTGCTGCAGCTGCGCCCATTCCTCCCGGCCGGCGGGATCGGGCACGCCGACGGTGCGGTAGCCGGCCGCTTTGGCCGTGCGCAGGGCGTAAAGGGCGTCCTCGACGACGGCCGCCGACGACCGGTCCTCCAGCCCCATGGCCCGAAGGGCCATATCGTAAACATCCGGCCTTGTCTTGCCGGCCCCTGCCATGCGGCAGGTGTAAATCCCCTGGAAATACTGCAGCACGCCGCACCGTTCAAAGGCGGCCTGGGTCAGGTCCAGATCGTTGGAGGTCGTGACGGCCATGGGAATGCCCAGCGCGTGCAGGCCGGCCAGCGCCTCGGCCGCCCCCGGCTTGAGCACGGCCTTGTATAAATACTCGTCCCGGATGACCAGATAGACGCCGTGGTCGATCTCCTCCAGCGGCTCCCCTGGAAAATAGCGGTTATGCAGCCAGGCGATGCCCTCGCTGAAGCTGAGGGTGGCCAGCTGGGCGTTGAGGTCGTCGGGCGGCGTGACGCCCCGCCGGCGCAGATACATGGCGGCACAGTCGTCCCAGACATACATGGAATCGAGCAGCGTGCCGTCCATATCGAATAAAATACCCCGGATCATGGCTCCGCGGATCTCCTCGGCCAGCGCCCGAAGCCGGCGGGCCGCCTCTTCGATATCGGGCGCGGCAAAGATGGCCGAAACGACGGCCACGCCGCCGGCGCCGGTGCCCCGGAGCTTGTGCACGTTGCCGGCGTTGATGCCGCCGATGGCTACCACCGGCAGCTGGGACTGCCGGCAGATGTCCCGCAGGGTATCAAAAGACACAGCCTCGGCGTCCAGCTTGGTGGTGGTGGGAAACATGGTGCCCACGCCCAGATAGTCGGCCCCCTGCCGTTTGGCTTCCAGCGCTTCCTCCACCGTGTGGGCCGATACGCCGATGATCTTGTCGGGCCCCAGCAGCTCCCGCGCCCGGGCCGCCGCCATATCCGACTGGCCCACATGGACGCCGTCGGCGTCGCAGGCCAGGGCGATGTCCACCGCGTCGTTGATGACGAAGGGGACCTTCCAGGCGGCGCAGAGGTCGCGGATCTCCCTGGCCTCCTTCAGAAAGGTCTCGTGATCCAGCTCTTTTTCCCGCAGCTGGACAAAGGTCGCGCCGCCCCGCAGGGCCTTTTCCACGGCCTGGACCAGCGTGCTTTCGCCCAGCCAGGCGCGGTCGGTGACGGCGTAGAGGGTCATGGCCCGGTCGAGGGCGGCTTTATCGAGCTTCATACTTCGCGCCCTCCGTCAGCTTCCGGTCGTCCATCTTATAGATCTCGTCGATGAGCAGGTCGCGGAAGGTGCTGTTGCCGGCATCCAGCTGCACACGGCGGGCCTCGGCCAGCTCGCCGGCATAGCCCATAGCGCACAGGCACTGGGCGGCCGCTTCCAGCATATTGTCCCGCTTGGCGCAGACGGCGGCGCCCATAAAGGCCGACAGCATGCAGCCGCTGCCCGTGATGCGGCCCATCATGGCGCAGCCGTTGCGGATGACATAGGCGTTTTTGGCGTCGGCGGCGATATCGATGGCGCCGGTGATGACGATGACGGCGCCGGTCTTTTCGGCCAGCGTCCGCGCCCAGGCCACCACCTGGTCGAGGTTGTCCTCGGTGACGGCGTCGGCTTCGGCGGCATCCACGCCCCGGGTGGAGCTGGAGCCGAGGGCCAGGGTCTTGATCTCGGAGATATTGCCGCGGATGACGTCGGGCCGCACCTCGTCCATAATGCGGATGGCCGTTTCGGTGCGCAGGGCCGACGCGCCGGCGCCCACGGGATCCAGCAGCACCGGATGGCCCAGCGCCTTGGCCTGCTTGCCGGCGGCCAGCATGGAGGGAATGGTGCGCTGGTTGAGGGTGCCGATATTGAGGACGAGACCGCTGCAGATGCCGGTGATCTCGGCTGCCTCTTCGATATCGTCGGCCATGATGGGGCTGACGCCCGAAGCCAGCAGGATGTTGGCGCAGTCGTTGACCGTGACGTAATTGGTGATGCAGTGGACCAGCGGCGTGGTCTGGTGCAGCTTTTCGCAAAGATCGAGCTTCATGGGATGGTTCTCCTCTCTGTTCTTCTGTCCGGCCGCCGCGCGAAAAACGGCAAAAAGCAAAAACCGGGATATGGAAAAGCTCCATATCCCGGTGTACCGTTTTACCGCGGCAGCTCCGCTCCCTGCGCCGGCATGATCCGTTTCAGGTTCGAAGGGTCGAGGCCTTGTCGCCTCCTCTCAGCCTGAACCGCAGGCTCCCCCGGGCAAATCTGTAGTTTACTTTTCAGTCATATCACAAAATGCCCTGCTTTGTCAAGTCGCCCTGCCACATGACCAGCAGGCGGCCCTCCTCCACCGAGATGCGCACCGGCCCATTCCGGAACTCGTTGCTGACGCCCAGCGGGAACGCGCCCGACAGCTCGGCGTCCTGCAGCGGATATCTGGCATTCTCGATGGAAACGCCGGCGGCCCTTCCCTCGGGCGCAAAGACCGAAAAGACCCGGCCCGGCGCGCCGTGGATGGTCATGGAGGCCTTTTCGATATGGGTGACGATCCACCCTTCGCCACACAGCCAGCCCTGGGCGCCCTGTTCGGTCAGCCAGCCCAGCACCTGATAGTTGGCATAGGCGTGGTCGGGACGGCCGCCCATGCAGCCGTAAAGCAGAAACCGCCGAAAGCCGCGCCGGATGCCTTCCCGCAGGGCGGCCATAATATCGGTGTCGTCCTTTTCACAGGGCAGGCGCAGCACCGGACAGTCCATATCCGGCGGAATGCGGTCGATATCGAAAGAATCAAAATCGCCGACGATCAGATCCGGTCCCCAGTCCTCCAGGTAGCGGACGCCGCCGTCGCAGGCGATGATAAAGGCATCCTGGGGCAGGATCATCAGCCCCGGCGGGCAGGCACCCACAACGATGCACAGTCTGTTTTCATTCATTTTCATGGCTCCTTTCCATCTTGTCCAGGCTTTCAAAGCGTCCGGTGCCCCACCAGTCGGGGATCAGCTCGGCCAATGTGACCCAGCTGCCCTTTTCCCGGTCGGTCAGGATGCGGATGCCGCCGCTGTCGGAGGAAAGCTGCATGAGCAGCTCCCGGCAGGCCCCGCAGAGCAGACCCGGCCGGCCGTCGGGCATGAGCACGGCCAGATGGGTGACGCGGTGTTCGCCGCCCGTGATCATGGCAGCCACCGCCGCGCGCTCGGCGCACATGCCCAGGCTGGAGGCCGTATCCATGCAGACGCCGGTATAGATATTGCCCCGGTCGGTGCGGATGGCTGCCGCCACCTGCCCGGCCTCGATGAAGGGCGACACCGTGCGGGGACGGCGCACGGCTTCGGCCCGGGCGCACAGAGCTTCAAAGATGACGCTTGTTTCAGTTTGATCGTTCATTTTCGGCTCCTTTTTCATTCGGGACTTCATAACGGACGGTCAGCCGCTTCATGCGGCTCCAGCCCCACAGGCTGCAAAGACTGCCGCACAGGCCGGTGCAGAGGAACATGACGGCCATGCCGCTGCCGGCGCCGGCGCCCACCAAAACCGACAGCGCGCCGGCCAGCGGGCTGTTGGACGCCATCATGGGCTCGAAGATCCGGTCGGCCAGCCAGCCGCCCAGCAGGATGCCCAGCGGAATGGTGCTGTACTGCAGGGCGTTGCGGACGGCAAAGACCTGCCCCTGCATCGCCCGGGGTACGCGGCTGTAAAAGAGCAGATTCTGCCCGGCCGTGATAAAGGGAATGGGCAGGCTGGCGGCGATCCCGGCCAGCGCCCAGGCCATGCCATTGCGGCCCAGCGCCATGCCCAGATCCCCCAGCAGAAAAGAGAGCGCCGCCGAGCCGTAGATCAGCCGCGCCGGGTCGCCCTGCTTTTTGCGCAGAGAGACCAAAAGGCCGCCAACGATGCCGCCCGCCCCCATCACCGAGGTGACCATGCTGAGGGTGAGGGCGCTGCCCGAACGGGCCAGCAGCATGGGCGACAGGATATTCTCATAGGTCAGCCGGGAGAAAAAGTTGATGACGGCGATGGTCTCCACCAGCAGCAGGATCTCCCCGTGCCGCCGCAGAAAACGCCAGCCGTCGAGAAAACCGGCAAAGGGGCCGGCCTTGGGCTGGGCTTTGCGCTCCGGCTCGGGGATGCGGATCCACAGCAGCAGCACGAAAAAGGCGGTGACAAAGGTCAGAAGGTCGATGGCCAGCACCGTCGGCAGGCCGAAGGCCCCGTAGAGGGCGGCGGCCAGAATGGGCGACACCACGCCGGTCAGATTGGCGGAAAAGGCGTTCATGCCGCTGACATTGGCAATACGTCCCTCGGGCGCCAGCACCCCCACCGCCACGGCGGCCGCCGGCGACTGAAAGGCGTTCATCAGTCCGGTCAGCACATTGGCCGCCAGGATCCATCCGACCTCCAGCCGGCCCGATGCGGCCAGCGCCAGAATGGCCAGCGTACACACCGCGGCCAGGGTGTCGGCCCCCAGCAGAACGGCCTTTTTGCTGTGCCGGTCGACAAAGGCGCCGGAAAACAGGCTGGCCGCCGCGTAGGGCAGGTAGCTGCAGAAGGTCATCAGCGAAACGGCCAGCGCCGATCCGCTGCGGCCGTAGACCCACAGGATCAGGGCATGGGCCGTCATGGCGCTGCCCAGCTGGGAAAAGCTCTGGCTGAGCCAGAACAGGATATATCTATTGTTTTTCATCAGATCTCGTCTCACTTTCCGGAAATTGTAAAAGGCTTTTGGGTCATTTTACGGCAAAACGCGATCCGATGCCGGGCGAAAGCTTACTGCCTCTGTGCGGGCTTCGCCCGAAGATCGGACCGGGCACAGAGGATCTTGCTCATATCGATGAACAGATACCGCAGCATCTGCTTCACCCCTTTCGTTTGCTGATCTGCGGTTGGTTGATTTATTATAGCAAACCGGCTCTTTTTTGTCCATACGGCCGATTCTGCGCCGTCAGGCCTTGCGCGCCGACACAAATGCTCTTATAATGGTTTTACCAAATTCGACAAAAACCGAACTGAGAGGTAGATCTGCATGAAAGACAACCAACCCAGCGTTTCCAACGTTTTCCGGCTGGAGGGACGCGTCCCTCTGGGCAAAGCCATTCCCTTCGGGCTCCAGCATATCCTGGCCATGTTCGTCGCCAACCTGGCCCCCATCTCGCTGATCGCCGCAGCCGCCCAGCCGGCCCTCAGCCAGCAGCAGCTGGCCATGCTGCTGCAGAATGCCATGATCGTGGCCGGCATCGCCACCCTGATCCAGCTGTATCCCCTGTGGAAGATCGGCTCGGGCCTGCCCATCGTCATGGGCGTCAGCTTCACCTTCGTCACCGTGCTGGCCACCGTCGCCGCCAATTACGGCTATCCGGCCGTCATCGGCGCCGTGCTGGTGGGCGGCGTCTTTGAAGGCACGCTGGGCCTTTTGGCCAAATACTGGCGCCGGCTGATCTCTCCCATCGTCGCCGCCTGCGTCGTCACCAGCATCGGCTATTCCCTCTTTACGGTGGGCGCCCGTTCCTTCGGCGGCGGCTACGCGGCCGACTTCGGCTCCTTTGAAAATCTGTCGCTGGGCACCCTGACCCTCTGCGTCTGCCTGCTGTGGAACATCCGCGCCAAGGGCTACCTCAAGCAGCTCTCGGTGCTGGCCGGCCTGGTCGTCGGCTATATCGCCGCCGTATGCATGGGCAAGGTCGATCTGTCGGTGCTGTTTTCCGACGGCCTCTTTTCCCTGCCCCACCTGCTGCCCTTCGCCCCCGAGTTTCATCCGGGCGCCATCTTCTCCACCTGCATCATCTTTCTGGTGTCGGCGGCCGAGACCATCGGCGACGCCTCGGCCCTGACGGCCGGCGGCCTGGGCCGTGAGATCGAGGAGCGGGAGATCTCCGGCGCCCTGGCCTGCGACGGCTATGCCTCCTCGGTGGCCGGCCTCTTCGGCTGCCCGCCCGTCACCTCTTTTTCCCAAAACGTCGGCCTGGTCAACATGACCCATGTGGTCAACCGCTTCACCATCATGACCGGCGCCGCCGCCATGATCCTGGCCGGCCTGCTGCCGCCGGTGGGCAACTTCTTCGCCTCCCTGCCCGAATCGGTGCTGGGCGGCTGCACCATCATGATGTTCGGCACCATCCTCAGCTCGGGCGTCCAGATGCTGGCCAAGGCCGGCTTCACCCAGCGCAACATCGTCATCGCCTCCCTGTCTCTGTCGGTAGGCATCGGCTTTACGGCCACTACGGAGATCGGCCTGTGGGAGCGCTTCCCCGCCATCGTCCAGTCGGTCTTTGCCGGCAACGTGGTGGCCGTCGTCTTCGTGCTGGCCATCCTGCTCAATCTGATCCTGCCTGCCGATATGGAAGCCGCGGGCAGCCAGGACTGAGCCTATAAATTTATACTTGCTTTTTGCTGAAGAATGGCGGATAATAAAATATAATTTCAAAAACTGAGCCCGGCTCAAAAGAGAATTTTATGATTGCACAGGGGGAGCTTACCGTATGGAGCTGCTGAAAGACCGCATCCGTAAAGAGGGCAAATTTCTGCCCGGCAATATCGTCAAGGTCGACGGTTTTCTCAACCATCGTGTCGATACCCGCCTGATGGGCGCCATCGCCGATGAGTTTGCCAAATATTTTGACGTCAGCGACATCACCATGGTGCTGACGGCCGAAGCCAGCGGCATCGCTCTGGGCACCGTCTGCGCCGAACGCTACGGCGTCCCGCTGGTCTTTGCCAAAAAGGCCAAAAGCGACAATATCGAAGGCGGTCTTTACAAGAGCGAAGTGCTTTCCTACACTTATAAGAAAAAGATGACCCTGCTGGTCTCCAAGGAATGGATGAATGCCGACGATAAAGTGCTGATCATCGACGACTTTATGGCCAAGGGCAACGCCATGCAGGGCCTCATCGACCTGGTCCAGGAATCGGGCGCCACCCTCAAGGGCATCGGCGTCGCCGTCGAAAAGGGCTTCCAGGGCGGCGGCGACCGTTTCCGCAATCTGCCCGGCGTCCCCTACAAGGCCCTGGCCGTCATCGAGAGCTTTGACGAAAACGGCGTCGTCTTCCGGGAAGAAGACTGAGCCGCCGCAGGTTTTCCGCCAAAAAACATAAAAAACGCCATATATTAAAGAAAAGCGCCCCGAGGGGCGCTTTTCTTTATGCACAGGTCTGTTAATAATCTTTTTTCCGGATGATCCGCAGGCTGACGGCATAGGAGATGCCCATCGGCACTGCGGCCGCCGGCAAACAGGCCAGAAACAGCGCCGCGCCGCCGGTAACCTCCACGGGGGTAAACAGCCCCTTGCCGGCAAAGCCCAGGCCCATGACCGCCAGAAAGACCAGCAGATACAGCCCGATGCTGACGAACCGTCCTTTTTCCACGCCGAACCGGATCAGCACCGGAATGGACACACTGGCCATGATGCACGCCGTCATCAGACCGATGCCGGCATTGACCGCCAGATCCGCCCCGTCCGCGCCGCCGTACAGCGCGCCCCGGAGCCATCCCAGCAGACACGCCAGCACCATGCAGCTGCCGCTCATCAGCAGGGCAAAGAGATACTTGCTGCGCACATACATTTCCCGGGTGATGGGCAGGGTCAGCAGAAAGCGGGTGCCGCTCTGGAAATCGTCGTAGGAGAAGGTGGTCTGCACCAGCGACGCGCTCATCACGGCCAGATAGGTCATGGCGAACCCGCTGCCGGTGAAGGCAAACAGTGCGGCAATGCCGAGAACGATCACGATGATATTGGAAACTTTCAAATAGGAGAGATCCTTGATCAGAAGGCCTTTCATTTGGCTTCACCTCGCAGCAGCATGGTCATGACACTGTCGATGGAGCCGGGCTCGATCGTCAGGTCGGGATAATTGTCGGCGTAAAAAGCCCGGCAGTCGGTCAGGCAGCACAGGCCGTAGGGCTCTTTTTTGACCCGCAGGATATGGCGGCCGTCCAGCGCCCCATAGCGCTCGGCCGGCATCTTGAGCAGGCCGTAGCTGCCCAGCAGCACATGGGTCTCCTCGTGAAGCAGGATCCGGCCGTTTTCAATGAGATACAGGTCGTCGCACAGGCTTTCCAGATCGGAAGAAATGTGGGAGCTGATCAGGATGCCCCGGTCCTCCTTCTGCTCCATATAAACCCGCAGCAGGTCGAGCACCTCGTCCCGGGCCATCACGTCCAGACCGGCTGTCGGCTCGTCAAGGATCAAAAGGTCGGCCCCGTGCTCCATGGCGCAGAGCAGGCGGAACTTGGCCTTCATGCCCTTGGAATAGGCCCGGATCTGCTTATCCGCAGGCAGGCCGTTTTTCTCGCAGCTCCGCAGAAAAGCGTCCTTGTCCAGCTCCGGATAGAGGGCCGCCTCGATGGAGGCCACGTTTTTCGGCGTCAGCCATTCGCTGAACCCGCCCTCCGACAGCGTCACCCCGATGCGGCGCCGTTCGGCCGGCATCAGCTCCATGGGGTCTTTTCCGAAGACCCGGACTTCGCCGCCGTCGGTGCGGACCAGGCCCAGAATGGCGCTCATGGCCGTCGTTTTGCCGGCGCCGTTGCGGCCGATGAGCCCCGTGACGCGGCCCGGCAGCAGCTCCAGCGAGCAGTCCAGCACAAAATCGCCGTAGTTCTTCACGGCATTTTTCATGGTAATCAGCATAATTCTTACTCCATAAATAAATCGATCAGGGAAACCAGCTCGTCGCGGGTCACGCCGATGCGCGCGGCCAGGCGGACGATCTCCTCCAGCCGGCCCTCCAGCTCCCTGCGCTTTTCCTCCTCGAGCAGCTCCTGCCCCACGCCGGCCACAAAGCTGCCTTTGCCGTGGACCGTCGTGATGAATCCATCCTGCTCCAGGCTGTCATAGGCCTTTTTGACAGTCAGCGCACTGATGTGCAGTTCCCTGGCCAGCGCGCGCACCGAAGGCAGCGGTGCGCCGCTCTGCAGGCTGCCGCCGGCGATCAGATCCCTGACCTGCCGCGTGATCTGCTCGTAAATGGGTGTTTGAGAAGTATTGTTGATGATGATCTGCATATGCACGCCCCTCTCAATAAACAGTATATAACAGTATAGAACACCTGTCAATGTTTTTTTACTTTTTCTTCAAAAACCGCCCCAAGCACCCTTGACAGCCGAAACAAGTTAGCTTATACTAACTTCAGAAAAGTTAGTATAAGCTAACTTGCAGCTTGCGGGCTGCAAAAGTGTGTGAAAGAGAGGAAAGTTTTCCATCATGGCCACTTTGAAAACAATGACTTTAAAAGAGCTGGAACTGGGGCAGAGCGGCATCGTCACCACGGTGGGCGGCACCGGCGCCCTGCGCCAGCATTTTCTCGACATGGGGGTCATTCCCGGCGCCGAGGTCACGCTGATCAAATACGCGCCCATGGGCGATCCCATGGAGCTGCGCATCCACGGCTACGAGCTGACCCTGCGTCTGGCCGACGCCGCCCAGATCGGCATCCGGCCCATCCAGGCCCATGCGGCGCCCGCCGCGGGCCACACCCTGCGCAGCGACGGCGCCCATCCCGGCCTGGGTGAAGACGGCAAATACCACGTCAAGGCCGACGAGGACCCGCTGCCCGACGGCACACCCCTCACCTTTGCCCTGGCCGGCAACCAGAACTGCGGCAAGACCACCCTTTTCAACCAGCTGACCGGCGCCAATCAGCATGTGGGCAATTTCCCCGGTGTCACCGTCGACCGCAAGAGCGGCGCCATCCGCGGCCATAAGGAGACCGAGATCACCGACCTGCCCGGCATCTACTCCATGTCGCCCTACAGCAGTGAGGAGATCGTCACCCGGCAGTTTATTCTCGACGAAAAGCCCCGGGGCATCATCAATATCGTCGACGCCACCAACATCGAGCGCAACCTCTATCTGACCATGCAGCTGATGGAGCTGGATATCCCCATGGTGCTGGCACTCAATATGATGGATGAATTGAAAGGCAACGGCGGCTCCATCCGCATCAACGCCATGGAGGAGATCCTGGGCATTCCCGTCGTCCCCATCTCGGCCCTGCGCAACGAGGGCGTGGAAGAGCTGATCCGCCACGCCATGCATGTGGCCAAATACCAGGAACGCCCCGGCCGCACCGACTTCTGCGACAAAGAGGCCCACGGCGGCGCCGTCCACCGCTGCCTCCACGGCGTCATGCATCTGATCGAAGACCACGCCCAGGCCGCCGGCCTGCCCCTGCGCTTTGCCGCCACCAAGCTGGTGGAAGGCGATCCCACCATTCTGGAGACCCTTCAGCTCTCGCAAAACGAAAAAGAGATGCTGGAGCATATCATCGTCCAGATGGAGCAGGAGCGCGGCCTCGACCGGGCTGCCGCCATCGCCGACATGCGCTTCGCCTTTATCGAAAAGCTGGTGGCCCAGACCGTCGTCAAGCCCCAGGAAAGCCGCGAGCATGCCCGCAGCCGCCGCATCGACCGCATCCTCACCGGAAAATACACGGCCATCCCGGCCTTCGTCGGCATTATGGGCCTGGTCTTTTACCTGACCTTCAACGTCATCGGCGCCTGGCTGCAGGGCCTGCTGGAAAGCGGCATCGACGCCCTGACGGCACTGGCCGACGGCGCGCTGACGGCCTGGGGCGTCAGTACGCCCATACATTCCCTCATCATCGACGGCGTGATGGGCGGCGTGGGCAGCGTGCTCAGCTTCCTGCCGGTCATCGTCACCCTCTTCTTCTTCCTGTCCCTGCTGGAAGACACCGGCTATATGGCCCGCGTCGCCTTCGTGATGGACAAGCTGCTGCGCAAGATCGGCCTTTCGGGCCGTTCCATCGTGCCCATGCTCATCGGCTTCGGCTGCACCGTCCCCGGTGTCATGGCCAGCCGCACGCTGCCCTCGGCGCGTGACCGCCGCATGACCATCATGCTGACCCCCTTTATGAGCTGTTCGGCCAAGCTGCCCATCTACGGCTTTCTGACCAGCGCCTTCTTCCCCGAGCACAGCGGGCTTATCATGGTCGGCCTGTATTTCCTGGGTATATTCACGGGCATCCTCACTGCCCTGGTCTTTAAAAACACCATGTTCAGCGGCGAGGCCGTTCCCTTCGTCATGGAGCTGCCCAACTACCGCCTGCCCGGCGCCAAGAACGTGCTGCAGCTTCTGTGGGAAAAGGCCAAGGACTTCCTGCAGCGCGCCTTCACCATCATCTTCCTGTCGACCATCGTCATCTGGTTCCTCCAGACCTTCGACCTCAGCCTCAGCATGGTGGCCGATTCGCAGAACAGCATCCTGGCCAAGCTGGCCGGCGTCATCGCCCCCATCTTCAAGCCGCTGGGCTTTGGCGACTGGCGCATTTCCACGGCGCTGATCACCGGCTTCATGGCCAAGGAGAGCGTCGTGTCCACCATCGAGATCCTCTTTGGCAGCGTCGGCGCGCTGCTGGCCGCCATCACACCTGCCGCCGCGGCCGGCCTGCTGGTCTTCTGCCTGCTCTATACGCCCTGCGTGGCGGCCATCGCCTCCATCAAGCGAGAGCTGGGCGGCAAATGGGCTGCCGGCATCGTCGTGCTGCAGTGCGGCATCGCCTGGGTATTCGGCCTGCTGGCCACCACCCTCTGCGGCCTGCTGCTCTGATACTCTATTTTCAACATAAAAGCGTCCGTGGGAGTACCCACGGACGCTTTGTTTATATCCGTTTGTTGTTCTTCTTACTGTTCTTCCTTCTGCAGCAGCAGGCTGACCTGCCCCTTGCCGTAGATCTGCACGCCGGCGGGCAGATGGGCGGGCGCCGGGCGGGCCGCCGGCCAGACGCCGGCACAGATCTCCCGGGCCAGGGTCAGCAGCTCGCCGATGACCGACACCGGCGCCGTCCGGCCGCCATGGGAGGGATAGACGGTATCGAAGGCGTCCTGCATGGCCAGCAGCTTTTCCATGCTGGCGGCAAAAGCCGCCAGATCCCGGCCCGGCCCGAACATATAGATGGGGTTGTCCTGAATGGAATCGCCGCCGATGATAAAGCGCTTGTCCCGTTCCAGCAGGGCAATGCTGCCCGGCGTATGGCCGGGGATGAGCACCACCTCCAGGCGGTAGGTGCCCAGGTCGATGATCTCCCCTTCCCATATGGGCAGGCAGCCGGCAGGACTGCCGTTTTTCAGCTGATGGGTGGAAAACTCGGCCGGATGCATATACCGCGGCGCAAACTGGGCAGAAGCCCCCACGTGGTCCCGGTCGCTGTGGGTATGCACCAGACGGATGGGCTTGTCGGTCAGGCCGGCGCAGACCTCCCGCAGCTCGCCGCCGTAGCCGGTATCCACCAGCAGCGCATATTCCCGCCCCTCCAGCAGGAAGCAGCGCACGCCCTGCTGTTCAATGGCCCAAAAGCCGGTTCCGAGTTCAACAGTCTGATATGTCATTTCCGTTCCTCCTGTGTGATATTCTGGTCTTCTGATGTACAGCACGGCGCAAGATACCGCGGCTTGCCCCGGCTGATCTTCCCGTATTCAATGGCCTTTGCCGGGCAGCCGTTGATGCAGGCCATGCAGTGGGTGCAGTGCTTGCCCCACACCGGACGCCCCTGTTCCAGCCGGATATTCTGCAGCGGACAGACGGAGGCGCAGCGGCCGCAGCCGGTGCAGGCGTCTCCGGCGCGAAAGGCCCCGGCCCGCACGAAGCACCGGTAGAAAACGGCATTGACCGGTCCGCTTTTCAGGACATCCGCCGGGCTTTCCCGCCGTGGTTCAAAGGCCTGCCCGGCCTCCAGCCGCCGAAGGCCTTCTTCCAGCACCGGCTCTGCCCGGGCGATGATGGCCTTTGCCTCCGCCTCGCCGGGCACCGGAAACATGGCCGTATAGTTTTCCGGCATGACCACCTCCAGAACGCCCTGGTACTCCAGCCCCTTATCCCGGCAGAGGGCGGCGAGATGGCGTCCGGCCGCGCCGATGTCGCTGCCGCAGGTCATGACGAACCACGCCTTCCGGCTGCCTTCAAAAGTGCCGCTGCGCAGAAAATCTTCAAAGATCCTCGGGATGCGCCAGGCATAGGTGGGGCAGACGAATACCCAGGGCCGGTCGGAGATCAGCTCGGCGGCGATGCCGTCCCGGATGAAGTGATGGCAGTTGAGCACCCGGTCGCCCAGACGGCCGGCCAGCCATTGGGCGCAATACAGGCTGTTGCCCGTGCCGGTGAAACAAACGATCATAAAGGCTTCCTCCTCTTATCGGATCTTTCGGTTTTCCGCCCGGATAAAAGGCGGGGCGATCTGCTCGTCGGTCAGCAGGCCGTATTTCCACGGGCGGCGGAAAGCGTTGCCGTGGACCTCACGCGCCCGGTAATCCCGCAGCCGGGCCAGGTCGAACTCGGCCACCCAGATGCCTTCCTCTTCCCCGGCCTCACAGATGCAGGTATCCCGCGACCCCTCCATATCGGGCAGGTAGGCC
Organism: uncultured Clostridia bacterium; assembly: GCA_945947915.1. GTDB lineage: Bacteria > Bacillota > Clostridia > Oscillospirales > Butyricicoccaceae > RGIG1902. The sequence continues at coordinate 32,327 of CAMEZQ010000020.1, forward strand.
ACGCCGTCGAAGGCCGAGGAATGGCCGTTGCAGTCGGGCTGCCCCTTGGGGTAATTGCAGGTGGCAATGCCCACCATGTTCTCGTAGGCCCGGCCCCGGAGCTGGCTCAGCCGGTTGATCTCCATGGGGCAGGCGTTGGGCACCAGCAGGATCTCCGCCCCCTTGAGCATCAGGATGCGGGCGCTTTCGGGAAACTCCCGGTCGTAGCAGATCATGGCCCCCACCTGCATGTCGCCGCAGGCCGTATCCAGCGCGGCGACGTAAAAATCATCCCCCGGCGTCAACCGGCATTCCTCGCCGAAATCGCAGGTATGTACCTTGGCGTAGGTCAGCACCTGCCGGCCGTGCCGGTCGAAAAGGCAGAGGGTGTTGCGGGGCAGCGGCTGCCACGCTTCCAGCAGCGTGATGCCGATGGCCATATCCAGCTCGGCCGCCAAAGCGCCGAAGCTCCCGACGAAATCATCCCCGCAGGAAATGGCCATGCCCTGCAGCGCGCACAGATCCTCGGGGATCTGATAGCCGCAGCTCCACATTTCCGGAAAAAGCGCCAGATCGGCCCCCATTTGCCTGGCTCTGCGGCAGGCCTCCATTCCCTTTTGACGATTGCCCTCCGCCGTCCCCGTCGGCCGCAGCTGCAGCAGAGCAACGCGGAAGATCTGCCCTTTCGGTGTCATACCGGCATCTCCTTTCCCGTGGGCCGCACGCCCGGCGGCCTTTTTTTCAGTATAGCAGAATTTTCCTCCGAATACCAGCCGGAGCGAACCGGGGAAAATTTGCGTTTGACTTTTTCCCAGAAAAATGATATGATTTTTGCATCAAAAAAGAATATTCAGCCGGCTTTTATGCGTGAAATGATCGGGGATCGCTGTTCCCCAATGATTTCACGCTTTTTTTATTGCCGCTGAAAGAAAGAAGGTTTTTATGCAAAAAGAAAACAAAATGGGCGTGATGCCCATTCCGCGGCTGGTGCTGTCCATGTCGATCCCCATCATGATCTCCATGCTGGTGCAGTCGATGTACAACATCGTCGACAGCATCTTCGTGGCCCGCATCAGCGAGTCGGCACTGACCGCCGCTTCCCTGGCCTATTCGGCTCAGATCCTGCAGATCGCCGTGGCCGTAGGCACCGGCGTCGGCGTGAACGCGCTGGTCTCGCGGCGGCTGGGCGCCAAAGAATACCAGAAGGCCAACGAGGCTGCCGCCACCGGCCTGCTGCTGACCCTGCTCAGTTCCCTGCTCTTCGTGCTCTGGGGCCTGCTGGGCAGCCGGGCTTTCATCGGCATGTTCACCAGCGACCCCGTGATCCGGGACTACGGCACGACCTATCTGCGGATCTGCCAGATCTACGCCTCCGGCATCTTTCTGGGCACCTTTTTCCAGCGCATCCTGCAGGCGACCGGCCGCACCACCTCCAGCATGTTTGCCCAGATGGTGGGCGCCGTGACCAACCTGGTCCTCGACCCGATCCTGATCTTCGGCTATTTCGGCTTCCCCGCCATGGGCATCGCCGGCGCGGCGGTGGCCACCATCATCGGGCAGTGGCTGGCGGCGCTGGCCGGCCTGCTGCTCCATCTGCGGTATAACAAGGAAGTCCGGCTGACCTTTCGGGGCTTCCGGCTGCGCCGGGAGAACATCCTGGCCATTTACAAAGTCGGCCTGCCCACCATCCTGACCCAGGCCTTCGGCAGCGTCATGGTGGCGCTGATGAACAAGATCCTCATTCTGTTCTCTCCGACGGCCGTGGCTTTCTTCGGCGTTTATTTCAAGCTGCAGAACTTTTTGTTCATGCCCCTCCACGGCCTGGGGCAGGGTTCGCTGCCCGTCATCAGCTTCAATTACGGCGCCCGCGACCGTGCCCGCATCGAAGAGACCATCCGCACGATCGTCCGCTTCAGCCTGTGCATCGCCCTGATCGGCGCGCTGATCTTCCTGATCTTCCCCCGGCAGCTGCTCAACGCCTTCTCCGCCAGCGACGCCATGAAGGAGATCGGCGTCCCGGCGCTGCGCATCATCTGCATCAGCTTCCTGCCCGCTTCCGTCACCATGATGATCGGTTATTCCCATTCCGGTCTGGGCAGCGGAATGGTCAACCTCTGCGCGACGGCGCTCCGCCAGTGCGTCGTCCTGCTGCCCTGCGTCCTGCTTCTGGGCCGGCTGGGCGGCATCGGCGCCATCTGGTTCGCCTTTTGGATCGCCGAGGGCTGTGCCCTGGCCTTTGCCCTGCTGCGCCTGCGGCAGAGCCTGCGCCGCATCCGCAGCGAGCTGGCGTGATCCTCTCAAAACAAGAAAAGACATCCCGCCCGGGCGGGATGTCTTTTTTCATGCCGGCTTTTTCTGAAAGCGTCACAGGCGAAACCCCATGGTGCTGAGGGCGGCGGCCGTCAGTCCGCAGCAAAACACCGTCGCGTCGACCCATGCGCTCCACCCGAACAGGCAGGAAATGACGGCAAACAGCAGAAATCCCAGCGCAAACTGTCCGAACCGGTGCAGGTGCTTTTGCGCGAAAGCCTTTCGCCGCCCGGAGCCTGCCGCCGCAGCCTGCGCATAGCTGACGCCGTTGTACCAGTAAACACGCTCCGTGCAGAGGATGATGTACCCCAGCAGCACCAGCGCCCAGGCCGTCAGATTGAGCAGGCTCCGCACCACCGCCGGTTCCGGCAGCGGCAGCCACCCCACGGCCAGGCAGGCTCCGCCATAGCCGGCCAGCCACAGCCAGAAGCCGCCGTAGCTCTTTTTTCCCAGTTCCGCGCGCTCTTTCATCGGATGGGTTCCAGCATACGGCTGCAGAAATCCGCCTGCAGCCCGGCGGGCACCCCGGCCGCCTCCAGCCAACCGGCGATATTGCCGGTATTCAGGATCTCCAGCACCGCAGGGATATTTTTGGGATGGGAATGGAGCGGCGTATCCTCTCCGGCCGTCTCCAGCAGGCCCCGCAGCTCCGGCCGGGCCGCGATGCGGCGTTTGAGCCCGTTTTCGTTATAAGTATGGCTGACCTGGTAGTCGGCCGTAATATCGGCCTCGCCGACCCCCAGACGCTGCAGCAGCGCTTCGTCACGAGCCGACAGATCAGCCAGCCCATCGGCGCGGTACAGCCGGTTCCAGGCCACCGCCTGCCCCGACGCCGTCAGAAAGCCGCCCAGATCACGGAAATTCTGCGGTCCGTCCATCGGTATGTGCTTCAAATGCATACAGAGATCCCTCCTTGTTTCTGTATGCTATTATAGCACGCGGGTGCGCCGCCGCAACCCCCAGGGCAGCGCCGCGGGCTCATCCCTCCGTGCCGGACGGAATGGTGCGGACGCCAAAGAGAAAATATACCGCGCGAAACACCCAGACGCAGCCCAGGACGGCCCGGCCCGCGGGGACCTGATGCATCATCACGAATCCGACGCTCATCAGCAGCGTCACAGTCACCATAATGCGGATCTTGGCGCCGCGGGTCATCCCCCGGCCCCGGACATAGCTTTCCAGGTTCTCTTTATAGAGCTTGGTTCCAGTGAACCAAGCGTGCAGGCGGCTGGAGCTTTTGCCGAAGCAGAAGGCGGCCAGCAGCAGGAAGGGAAAGGCCGTCAGCCGCAGCTCCCGCCCTCCGGCAGTGCCCAGATACAGCCCCTCCAGCAGCCGCGCGGCCGCCGCGATCATGCAGATATTGGCCGCCATGGCGCACCACTGGAAGGCCACGCTGCCGGCGATATATTTTTTGCTCTCGCTGACCGTGCCGATCAGCCGTTTATTGATCATCATATGCGTCTTTCTTCTCCTGTTTCCTTGTTCCTTCCCACTTGTATGCGCCCATAGGTTAGCACAAGCTAACCTATGGGCGCACGGCGGCCTTCCGCCGGCCGGCCCGTCTATCTTTTCCCGAAAAGGCCAAATGCCTTTTTCTCATACGGCTCGGTACGAACGGCCGTCACGGCATAGCCGGCATCCGCCACGGCGGCTTTCAGCGCCGCCTCCTCCAGCGGCCCCTCGGCGATGATCTCCGCCTGACCCCTGCTGTGGGACGCCTTGACCTTTTTCACGGAAAACGCCCGGCGGATGGCGTCGTTCACATGCGCCTCACACATTCCACAGGCCATGCCGTCGATCTCCAGCGTGATTTTGACCATGATCGATCCTCCTTATCTGTCCGGTCTATCCATCTCTCAAGTTAGGCAAAGCTAACTTTAAGCTGAAAGAAAAGCGGCCGCAAGAGTTAGCGGCCGCTAATCAAGTTATCATACCACGCCGCGTTCTGGCTGTCAATCAGCAAAATTCGGAAAGCGCCTGCCGATTGTAGGATTGTCAAACATATTGGACAGAGAACTCGGAGGGAGATAACCAGCCGA
>CAMEZQ010000021.1 GCA_945947915.1 uncultured Clostridia bacterium
TGCCGCCGCCGATTTCCGGTCATTCACTGGCCGGAAATCTATGGAATTACGGAGTCCTCAGAAATAACGAGGTTATTCCAGGAGCGCCGGGGCGCGACCGGCGGCCAGTGCCGCCGCCGATTTCCGGTCATTCACTGGCCGGAAATCTATGGAATTACGGAGTCCTCAGAAATAACAAAGTTATTTCTGAGGCTGCGGAACGGGGATCTCCGGACCGATGGGGCACTTATAGGGGTTGTTCTTCATCTTGGCCTCAAATTCTTCCTTGGCGCGCACCAGATGTTCGGGCTCCTCGATCATCTTGAGAGCAGCCGCCGCGACGATCTGGCCGCCGTACAGCATGCCCTTGTAGCCGATGCTCATGCCGGCGCAGGCTGTGATCTGCCAGCTGTGGCCCGGGGCCGCGGCGTTGCAGGTGGCCGTATTGACGCCGATGCAGGGCACGATGTGCTGGACGTCGGCAACGTCAGAGGAGCCGCCGCCCGAACGGCGGACGACAGGCGCGATGCCGGTGGCGATGGGGCCGTTGGCCAGCATGCCGTTGGCCTTGCATTCCTCATACTTGGGGCTCTGCTTATTGAGGGCGTCGGCAAAGGCCAGCTCTTCCTCGGTGTACTTGGGGCCTTCGATCTGCTCCATAATGTCGTGGGTCATATAAGCCATGTACTCGTTGGACATGCCTTCATAGCAGCCGCCCAGGAACTCGATCTCCAACTCGGTCTCGGTCATATGGGCAGCGCCCTCAGCCACCTTGACCAGGCGGTCGTAGGTGTCTTCGATGGCCTGACGGCTCATGCCGCGGACATAATACCAGACAGAAGCCTTATCGGGGACGATGTTGGGAGCCGTGCCGGCTTCCTTATAAACATAGTGGATGCGAATGTCGGAGGTGACGTGCTCACGCAGATAGTTGGCGCCAACGCTCATCAGCTCGGCGGCGTCCAGAGCCGAACGGCCGTTGTGGGGGTCGCCGCCGGCGTGGGCTGTGCGGCCCTTGAAGTGGAAGATGGCGCTGTTCAGACCGTTGGAGCTGCCCAGCGAAACGGCGTTGAATGTGCCGCCGTGCCATGCGAAGGCGCAGTCGAGGCCGTCAAAGGCGCCGTTGCGGGCCATGAAGACCTTACCGGTCAGCACTTCCTCGGCGGGGCAGCCGTAGAAGACGATGGTACCGGGCAGCTTCTTTTCTTCCATCTCAGCCTTCATGCCGACGGCAGCTGCCAGGCAGGCGACGTCCAGCAGGTTGTGGCCGCAGCCCTGGCCGGGCGCGCCGTAAACCACCGGCTCCTTCTCGGTCTGGACCTTCTGGCTCATGCCGGGCAGGGCGTCCAGCTCACCCAGCAGGCCGATGACGGGATGGCCGCTGCCCCAGGTGCCGACGACACAGGTGGGCAGGCCATAGGCGCCGGTCTCGACCTCAAAGCCGTATTCCTTCAGCAGCTCAGCTGTCCAGGCACAGGCGTTGACTTCGTTGTAAGCCGTTTCGGGGCAGTCCCACATCTTCTGGGCCAGCTCCACCAGCTTGGCTTCTTCCTGCTTGATCTTGTTGATAGCAATGGTTCCGATCATGATTCTTCTCCTTTCAAATCGTTTCCAGTTGATCTATGTTTACTTCTTATACGGCAGGGGGATATCTGCGGGGATGGGGCACTTGTAGGTCTTGCCGTTCATCTTGCTGTCGAACTCGGCCTTGGCCTTCTCCACCAGCGTGGGATCTTCGCAGAGGGCGGCAGCGGTGGCCGCCATGGCCTTGGCGCCCTGCAGCATGGCCTTATGGCCGATGCTCATGCCGGCGCAGGCCGCGATCTGCCAGCTGTGGCCGGGGGCAGCCAGATTGCAGGAGGCTGTATTGAACTCGGCAGTGGGGACGATATGCATGACATCGCCCACGTCGGTGGAGGCAAAGGCGCTGGCCCGGTTGATGCCGCGCACCTCGCTGCAGATGGCGGGGCCTTCCAGTGCGCCGGCCGCCTTCATCTTATCGTACATGGGGCTGGCCAGGTTGAGCTTTTCGGCATAGGCCAGCTCTTCTGCCGTCCACTGGGGCGCACCCAGCTCTTCCAGACGTGCCAGGCCGACCTGCGCCAGCGTCTCGTTGCCCATAGTATTGTAGCAGCCGCCCAGGAACTCGACCTCCAGCTCGGTCTCAGTCATGTGCGCGGCGCCCTCGGCCACCTTGACCAGGCGGTTGTAGGCGTCCTCCACGGCCTCGCGGCTCAAGGCGCGGACGTAATACCAGACCGAAGCCTTGTCAGGGACGATATTGGGGGCCGTGCCGGCCTCCTTATAGGAATAATGAATGCGGACATCGGAGGTGACGTGCTCACGCAGATAGTTGGCGCCGACGCTCATCAGCTCGGCGGCATCCAGTGCCGAACGGCCGTTATGGGGGTCACCGCCGGCGTGCGCCGTACGGCCCTTGAAATGGAAAATGGCGCTGTTCATGCCAGGCATTGTGCCCACCGAAAGCTGATTGCCGTTGCCGCCGTGCCAGGCAAAGGCGGCATCCAGCTCACGGAAAGCGCCGGCACGGGCCATAAAGACCTTTCCGGTCAGCTGCTCCTCGCCGGGGCAGCCGTAATAGACGACGGTACCTTCCAGGCCCTTGGCTTCCAGCTCGGCCTTCATGCCCAGGGCGGCGCCGAGGGCTGTGACACCCAGCAGATTGTGACCGCAGCCGTGGCCGGGTCCGCCCACTGTGACAGGATCCTTGACGGCTTCGACCTTCTGGCTCATGCCGGGCAGGGCGTCGTATTCACCCAGAAAACCGATGACGGGATGGCCCTTGCCCCAGGTGGCGCGGATAGCCGTGGGCATCTCGTAAACGCCGGTCTCCACAGTGAATCCCAGCGACTCCAGTGCTTCGGCCGTCCACGCGCAGGCTTTCTTCTCGGTGTAGGCGACTTCGGGATTATCCCAGATCTTCTGCGCCAGCCCGATCAGCAGATCGCTGTGCCGGTCGATGGCCTGGTAGGCAGCTGTGTAATTGCTCATATATCCATACCTTCTTTTTCAATCGTTTATGCTTATTTCTGCGGCTGGGGGATGGGAACTTCCTTGGGGATGGGGCACTTGTAGGGGTTGTTCTTCATCTTTTCGTCGAACTCCTCCTTGGCGCGCGCCACATGCTCGGGATGCTTATACATCTCCATAGCGGCCGCCGCCATGACCTTGGCGCCGTAGAAGACGCCCTTGTGGCCGATGCTCATGCCCGAGCAGGCCGTGATCTGCCAGCTGTGGCCCGGGGCCGCCAGATTCCAGCAGGCCGTGCGCACCTGCACGCAGGGCACGATGTACTGCACGTCGCCCACGTCGGTGGAGCCGTAATTATCGGTGGTCTGGAAGCCGCTCATGCCCTGGAAGATGGGGCCCTTATCCAGCTTGCCCGAAGCCAGCACTGCCTGGTAATTGGGGCTGTTGCGGTTGAGGGCATCGGCAAAGGCCAGCTCTTCCTCGGTATAGACCGGCAGCTCGACCTCCTTCATGACGTCGTAGGTCAGCTGCGCCATATACATATTGGGCTGGGTGTTGTAACAGCCGCCCAGGAACTCGATCTCCAACTCGGTCTCGGTCATGTGGGCAGCGCCCTCGGCCACCTTGACCAGGCGGTTGTAGGTATCTTCGATGGCCGGCCGGCTGAAGGCGCGGACATAATACCAGACCGAAGCCTTGTCGGGGACGATGTTGGGGGCCGTGCCGGCTTCTTTATAGACGTAATGGATGCGGACGTCGGACGTGACGTGCTCGCGCAGATAGTTGGCGCCGACGCTCATCAGCTCGGCGGCATCCAGCGCCGAACGGCCGTTGTGGGGGTCGCCGCCGGCGTGGGCCGTGCGGCCCTTGAAGTGGAAGATGGCACTGTTCAGGCCGGTATGCCGGCCGGTCATCACGCGGTTGACGCTGTCGCCATGCCAGGCAAAGCAGGCGTCCAGGTCCGTAAAGGCGCCCTCACGGGCCATGAAGACCTTACCGGTCAGCACTTCCTCGGCGGGGCAGCCGTAGAAAACGACGGTGCCCGGCAGCTTTTCTTCTTCCAGCTGGGCTTTGATGCCCACGGCAGCAGCCAGCGCCGAAATATTGAGCAGATTGTGGCCGCAGCCCTGGCCGGGCGCGCCGACACATTCCGGCTCCTGGGTGGTCTGGACCTTCTGACTCAGTGCCGGCAGCGCGTCCAGTTCGCCCAAAAAGCCGATGACGGGATGGCCGCTGCCCCAGCGTCCGACGACGCAGGTGGGCAGGTTGTAGGCACCGGTCTCGACCTCAAAGCCGTATTCCTTCAGCAGCTCGGCCGTCCAGGCGCTGGCATGCACTTCATTGAAGGCGGTTTCCGGGCAGTCCCACATCTTCTGAGCCAGCTGGGTCAGCTTTTCCTGCTCGGCGTCAATGGTTCTGATGGCTGTTGTCTGCAGCATAAAATACCTCCGTTTTTTCAAAAAAGCAGAAGCCTGCCGGACTGGGGCATTTCCCAGTCCGGCAGGCCGTTTTTTAATGCAAATCGAGGATCCTTGATTCCCGTCGCACCGGGGCGCGACCGGCGGCAAATGCCGCCGCCGATTTCCGGTCATTCACTGGCCGGAAATCTATGGAATTACGGAGTCCTCAGAAATAACAAAGTTATTTCTGAGGCTGGGGAACGGGGATCTCCGGGCCGATGGGGCACTTATAGGGATTGTTCTTCATCTTGGCATCAAATTCTGCCTTGGCCTGTACCAGATGCTCAGGCTCCTCGATCATCTTGAGGGCGGCCGACGCGACGACCTGGCCGCCGAAGAGCATACCCTTGTAGCCGATGCCCATGCCGGCGCAGGCTGTGATCTGCCAGCTGTGGCCGGGGGCCGCCAGGTTGCAGGTGGCTGTGTTGACCATGATGCAGGGGCACAGGTTCTGGACGTCGGCAACATCGGTGGAACCGCCGCCATTGCGCTCGACCATGGGCGCGACTTCGGTATGGATGGGACCCTTGTCCAGCATACCGTTGGCCTTGCACTCGGCATACTTGGGGCTCTGCTGGTTGAGGGCATCGGCAAAGGCCAGCTCTTCCTCGGTATAGACCGGCTTCTCCATCTGCTCCATGAGCTCATGGGTCATGTTGGACATATAGACATTGGGCATGGTGTTGTAGCAGCCGCCCAGGAACTCGATCTCCAGCTCGGTCTCGGTCATATGGGCAGCGCCCTCAGCCACCTTGACCAGGCGGGCATATGTATCTTCGATGGCCTGACGGCTCATGCCGCGGACATAATACCAGACAGAAGCCTTATCGGGGACGATGTTGGGAGCCGTGCCGGCTTCCTTATAAACATAGTGGATGCGAATGTCGGAGGTGACGTGCTCACGCAGATAGTTGGCGCCAACGCTCATCAGCTCGGCGGCGTCCAGAGCCGAACGGCCGTTGTGGGGGTCGCCGCCGGCGTGGGCTGTGCGGCCCTTGAAGTGGAAGATGGCGCTGTTCAGACCGTTGGAGCTGCCCAGCGAAACGGCGTTGAATGTGCCGCCGTGCCATGCGAAGGCGCAGTCGAGGCCGTCAAAGGCGCCGTTGCGGGCCATGAAGACCTTACCGGTCAGCACTTCCTCGGCGGGGCAGCCGTAGAAGACGATGGTGCCGGGCAGCTTCTTCTCTTCCATCTCGGCCTTCATGCCGACGGCAGCCGCCAGGCAGGCGACGTCCAGCAGGTTATGGCCGCAGCCCTGACCGGCGCCGCCGACAACGACGGGGTCCTTCTCGGTCTTGACCTTCTGGCTCATGCCGGGCAGCGCGTCCAGCTCACCCAGCAGACCGATGACAGGATGACCGCTGCCCCACCGGCCGACGACGCAGGTGGGCAGGCCGTAAGCGCCGGTCTCGACCTCGAAGCCATATTCCTTCAGCAGATCGGCCGTCCAGGCGCAGGCGTTGACTTCGTTGTAGGCTGTTTCGGGGCAGTCCCACATCTTCTGGGCCAGCTCGACCAGCTTGGCTTCTTCCTGCTTGATTTTATTGACAGCGATGGAACCAATCATGAGAAAAAACTCCTTCCAATTTCCATTTTATTTGATCCGGGGCGGTCTTCCCCGCCCCGGCAGCGTATATCTGCTTCCTGCGGCTCAGCCTTTGTTATTTCTGGGGCTGGGGGATGGGAACTTCCTTGGGGATGGGGCAGTTGTAGGTCTTGCCGCGCATCTCTTCGGCAAACTCGGCCTTGGCCTTCTCCACCAGCGCGGGATCCTCATAGAACTTGGCAGCGGCGGCAGCCAGGACCTTGGCGCCGTACAGCATACCCTTGTGGCCGATGCTCATGCCCGAGCAGGCTGTGATCTGCCAGCTGTGGCCGGGGGCGGCCAAATTGTAGCAGGCGGTCATGACCTGGGCGCAGGGTACGATGTGCATGACATCGCCCACATCGGTGGAGCCGTAGCCCTTCTGATGCAGGATATCCAGCACGCCGTCGTGGATCTGGGAGCCTTCCAGCATACCCTGAGCCTTATAGGCCTCATACTGGGGGCTCTGCTCGTTCAGCTCTCTAGCGAAGGCCTGCTCCTCTTCGGTGTACTTGGGCAGCTCGGTCTCCTTCATGGCCTCATGAACGGCCTGCAGAACGACCTTGTTGTTCAGGGTGTTGTAGCAGCCGCCAAGGAACTCGACTTCCAGCTCGGTCTCGGTCATGTGGGCAGCGCCCTCGGCCACCTTGACCAGGCGGGCATATGTATCTTCGATGGCTTCGCGGCTGAAGGCGCGGACATAGTACCAGACCGAAGCCTTATCGGGGACGATGTTGGGGGCGGTGCCGGCTTCCTTATAAACATAATGGATGCGGACATCCGATGTGACATGCTCACGCAGATAGTTGGCGCCGACGCTCATCAGCTCAGCGGCGTCCAGAGCCGAACGGCCGTTGTGGGGGTCACCGCCGGCATGGGCTGTGCGGCCCTTGAAATGGAAAATGGCGCTGTTCAGGCCGGTCATGGTGCCGTCGGTCAGCATATTCATGGTGCTGCCGTGCCAGGAAAGGGCGATATCCAGATCGCGGAAGGCGCCTTCGCGGGCCATGAAGGCCTTACCGGTCAGCACTTCCTCACCGGGGCAGCCGTAATAGACAACGGTGCCTTCCAGACCCTTGGCCTCCAGCTCGGCCTTCATGCCGATGACAGCACCCAGCGAGGTGATGCCCAGCAGGTTGTGGGCGCAGCCCTGGCCGGGCGCGCCGACGACAACGGGATCCTTGTGTGTGCAGACCTTCTGGCTCATGCCGGGCAGCGCGTCATACTCGCCCAGAATACCGATGACGGGATGGCCCTTGCCCCAGGTGGCGCGGATGGCGGTGGGCAGATTGCTGGCGCCGACCTCGACCTCAAAGCCGTAACCCTTGAGGGCTTCGGCGATCCAGGCGCAGGCGTTGACTTCGTTATAGGCGATTTCGGGGGTCTCCCAGATCTTGCCGGCCAAATTGATCAGATGCTCGGCTTCCCGGTCGATGGCCTGATAAGCGGCTGTATAGTTGTTCATATGTTAAATAACCTCTTTTCCATTCAATTTGCATACCGTTCCCCGCGGCACTTTAATGCCGCGGGGAAGATCTTTTCCTTATTTCTGGGGCTGGGGGATGGGAACTTCCTTGGGGATGGGGCAGTTGTAGGTGCGGCCGTGCATCTTCTCGACAAACTCGGCCTTGGCCTTTTCGATGATGGCAGGATTCTCGACCAGCTCCAGACCGGCGGCAGCCAGCACTTTGGAGCCAAACAGCATGCCCTTGTGGCCGATGCTCATACCGGCGCAGGCTGTGATCTGCCAGCTGTGGCCGGGGGCGGCCAGATTGTAGGTGGCGGTGCCGACAAAAGCGGTGGGAACGATGTGCATGACGTCGCCCACGTCAGTGGAGCCATAGCCGTAAGCTCTGGCGATACCGGCGATGTCGGTGGCGATGGGGCCGTTATCCAGCTTGCCGGCAGACTTGAACTGCTCATACATGGGGCTCTGTTCGTTCAGCTCGGCAGCGAACTTGATCTCTTCCTCGGTCCACTGGGGCAGTTCGATATTCTGCATAGCCTCATAAGCGACCTGCGACAGGGTCTCGCTGCCCTGGGTGTTGTAGCAGCCGCCCAGGAACTCGACCTCCAGCTCGGTCTCGGTCATATGGGCAGCGCCCTCGGCCACCTTGACCAGACGGTTGTAGGTGTCTTCGATGGCTTCGCGGCTGAAAGCGCGGACGTAATACCAGACAGAAGCCTTATCGGGAACGATGTTGGGGGCTGTGCCGGCTTCTTTATAAACATAGTGGATGCGGACGTCGGAGGTGACATGCTCACGCAGATAGTTGGCGCCGACGCTCATCAGCTCAGCGGCGTCCAGAGCCGAACGGCCGTTGTGGGGGTCGCCGCCGGCATGGGCGGTGCGGCCCTTGAAGTGGAAGATGGCGCTGTTCAGGCCGGTCATGGTGCCCATGTTGACGCGGTTGGCGTTGCCGCCGTGCCAGGAGAACGCGCAGTCGAGATCGACGAAAGCGCCTTCGCGGGCCATGAAGGCCTTACCGGTCAGCTGCTCTTCAGCGGGGCAGCCGTAGAAGACGATGGTGCCCTGCAGGCCCTTCTCTTCCATCTCGGCCTTCATGCCCAGCGCAGCGCCCAGGCAGGCGGTGCCCAGCAGGTTGTGGCCGCAGCCCTGGCCGGCGCCGCCGACAACGACGGGATCCTTATGTGTGCAGACCTTCTGGCTCATGCCGGGCAGGGCGTCCAGCTCGCCCAGCAGGCCGATGATGGGATGGCCGCTGCCCCACTTGCCGACAACACAGGTGGGCAGGTTGTAGGCGCCGGTCTCGACTTCAAAGCCGTTATCCTTCAGGATCTGCGCAGTCCAGGCGCAGGCGTTGACTTCGTTAAAAGCCGTTTCCGGCTCGTTCCACATGTTGCTGGCCAGACCAACCAGCACATCCGACTTCTCTTCGATGGCCTTATAGGCAGTTGCATGATTGTTCATAAACTTTTCTTCCTTTCTGTTATATTGAAATGTGGACCCGCCGCGCCCGGCGATCGATACAGGCCGGCGCCGCGGAAAAACGGAAAACCGGATTTAATCATACCGGGTCGGAGCCAAAGGCGCCGACCCGGCATCAATGATCAAACCTTATACAATTAACAAGGTATGTACTGGCGCAAACAGAATATTCTGCTTATTTGCCCTTCTTGGACATGACGACACCGAGACCCATGGCGCCGAAGGAGCAGATGAGGGGAGGAACAGCCGAAGCCGCCCATGTGGGCAGGAAGCTGAAGATGCCCTGGAGCTGCAGCCAGTAAACGACAAAAGCAGCGGGAACGCAGATGAAAGCCAGATTGGGCTTCATGAACGCATAGTTGGCCAGCAGCGCGGCGAACAGCGCGGGCAGCAGCAGGTTGAGCGCCTGTGTGACAATGCCAGGCAGCAGGCTCAGGACCCAGGCGCCGGCAAAAACGCCGATGGTCAGGAAGACTGTGCTGACAAAAGTCGAAACGGCGCAGCCGATGGTGGCTGTGATGGTGCCCTTCTCTGTGCCTTCTTCGATGCCCGCCGACTTGGTGGCGATGGAGGAGGCGGGAACACGCAGGTTGGAAATGTTGCCGGAGAGGAACGCCATGTATGTACCAGGCACGCCCAGCATTGTGAAGAACGAGATCGGCTCACGGATGTAGGCCGAGCAGACCATGGGGAACTGGATGGCAAACGCAGCGCCAAAAGCAGCCCAGCTGGGCCAAATGCCCTGCATGCCCAGGTAGAGGCAGGGACCAAAGACCAGAAGAACGCCAAGCAGGTTGGTGGCGCGGCCCCATTTTACGATCCAGGGTATAAAGTCACTTCTGAAAATGTTGTTGTTCTTTTCCATGATGAATACTCCTTTTCACATTCACAGATTAGCCGAACGATTAAAGGAAGAAAGCGCCGACGACCATGCCGATGAACATGGCAATGGTCATGCCGAACTGCTGTGCCCATTTGGCGCCGGGGTTCTTCTTCATATAGAAGTTCAAGCCAAGCATAACGATGAAACCGACCAGAGCCGCCCACATGTTGGCGTTGCCAAGACTGAAGGGCAGGAAGCGCTGAGCGACCATGTAACCAAAGCCGCCGACGCCGCCGCCGGCTGTCAGAGCCGTGATGGCATCCATGGAGCCGCCGGTGACCTTATCTCTGAAGGCTTCCATCTTATCCGTGAACAAAGCGGAGACAATGATCCAGCCCAGGCAGCAGACCGTCATGATCCAGGCCGCATTGGCGAACGCAGCCTCGGTCATGTTGTTGGTGCCCAGTGTGCAGCCGGCAGCCGTAGCAGCACGGTCAGCAGCAGGCAGCTCATACATGACGGAGCCGATGAAGGCCAGACGCATCCAGGCCAGAGGACCGCCGACCGAAGCCAGCAGCGAAACCATGCCGGATACGATAACGATCGAGGGACCGATCGAAGCGATGAACGAAGACTTGGCGGCTTCCTTCATCTGTTCATTGGTGACACCCATCTTGGGACCGGTCTTCCATGCTCTCTTCATAAAAATGAAAGCCTGGAAGAGCACCAGCGCGACGGCAGGGACACAGGAGATCCACATGCCTATGCTGTTCGCAGTTTTCAAATACTCGAGTTCCATAAATTTGGTTACCTCCTCTTTTTCCTTGCTTTATTACATATCCATTGACCGCGGAAAACATCCCGCGGTCAATGGACTATGCAAACAAATCAGAACCAGCCCTTTTTGGAGCCGACAACGCCAAGACCCATGGCGCCGAACGCCGAAATAATGGGAATAGCCGCGGTAGCCAGTGTGCCGTAGCCCCATGTGCCGATGATGTAGAAGTAATACAGGATGAAGCAGACCGGTGTCCAGATGAAGAACAGCTTGGGACGCATCATGCCGTAGTTGATCAGCAGTGTGGAGAACAGCGCGGGCAGCAGCAGATTGAGGATCTGTGTCACGATGGGCGGCAGGATGCTCAGCAGCCAGGAGCCCAGGATGACGCCGATGGTCAGGATGATGGTGCTGACGAAGGTGGAAACAGCGATACCGATGGTCGCTGTGATGGTGCCTTCGTCGGAACCTTCCACATAGCCAGCCGACTTGGTGGCGATGGAGGCGCAGGGTACGCGCATGTTGGAGATGTTGCCCGAGAGGAACGCCATATAGGTGCCGGGCACGCCCAGAACGGTAAAGTAAGAGATGGGCTCACGGATCTGTGTGACCAGGTTGCCGGGGAGCTGAACGATCATCGCAGCGCTCAGGGCCGTCCAGTTGGGCCATACGCCCATCAGCGCCAGAGCCAGGCAGGGGCCGAAGCAGAGCAGGACGCCCAGCAGGTTGGTGGCGCGGCCTGTCTTGATAATCCAGGGCAAATATTCGCCTCTGAAGACGTTAGTTTTATTTTCCATAGTTATTCTCCTTTCGCAGATGCCCAGCCGTTAGATAAACAGGGCAATGGCGCCGACCGCCATGCCGATGAACATGGAGATCGTCATGCCGAACTGCTGCGCCCACTTGGCGGTGGGATTCTTCTTCATATAGAGGTTCAGCCAGACGGTGAAAACGGCCGAAGCCAGAACCGCCCACAGGTTGGAGCTCATGGGGTTGAAGGGGATGCAGCGCATGGCGACCATGTAGGCGAAACCGCCGATGCCGCCGCCGGCCGTCAGAGCCGCGACAGCGTCCATGGAGCCGCCGGCGATCTTGTCTCTGAGGACTTCCATCTTATCTGTGAAAAGAGCCGAAATAATGATCCAGCCCAGGCAGCCGATCGTCATCAGCCAGGCGGCTGTGGCAAAGGCGGCCTCGGTCATATTGTCGGTACCCAGTGTCGAGCCGCAGAACATGGCGGCACGTTCAGCTGTGGGCAGCTCATACATGACCGAACCGATGTAGGCCAGACGCATCCAGGAAAGGGGGCCGCCGACCGAAGCCAGCAGCGAGAACATGCCGGAAACAACGACGATGGAGGGGCCGATCGACGCAATCAGCGAAGACTTGGCGGCTTCCTTCATCTTTTCAACGGGTACGCCCATCCTGGGGCCGGTCGCCCAGGTGCGCTTTAAGAAGATGAACGCCTGGAACAGAACCAGCAAAACTGCGGGGATACATGCGATCCACATGATCATGCTGTTCGCAGTAGTTAAATACTCGAGTTGCATAAAATAGATTACCTCCTCTTTTTCCTTTGAAAACAGTGCATCTGTTTTTCAATTTTGCAGCATCTGTGCCGGCTGCGCGGCATTTGTTTGCCATCCACGGTGTGGGGACACCAGGCCGGCGATCCAAAAGCTTTGATCCCTCAAATCCCCCGGATCTGCTTTTCCCCAGAGCCATCACATGTTGTAATCACTACAGCTTATGCTCTGTCTGACTCTTTAAGCCCCTTTTTGTTTGTATCTCATCCTTTCTTTTTTTGCCGCCGCGGCCTCCGCGGGAGCCTCGTCCAAACTGCTGTGCCCACCCCACAGGCCAAACACTTTTGACGAGAAATCATGTTCTCATTATAGCGTTTTTTGGTGGAAATGGCAATCATCAATTTAATTAGGAAAAACATTTTGGCAATTCTGCAGAAAATTTTATAGTAAACACTGTAATTAAAACTTTATTCACAATATTTTCACGATGTATTTCGTGAAAATTTTATTATCTGCTTATCTTTTTCAGTAAATTTGTCCTAAATTTTCGTCAACATTGAATATATCCGCGCCCGGGCCGCCGGCAGGGCATCCATTGGCAAAAGATAAAAAAGCCGGCCCGGCAATGCCGGACCGGCCTATCCATATTTTTCGCATTCTTTCACAGAATGCCGCATTTTTATACGCGTTCGCGCATGCCGGGCGCAAAGGGATCGCTGCCCGCGATCCAGCGGCCGTCTTCCTTCAGCACGACGGCCCCCGCGCGGAGGCTGGCCGGCACATCGATGATGCGCTGGTTCTCCGAGCCCTTGAACCGGATGTCCAGATTGCGCTGCTCCAGGATGAACGGGCCGTCGATCAGCACGTCGCACAGCTCCAGAAGCGCCCGCCGGTCGCCGGTGTCCCGCAGCAGATCCTCATACAGATCTCCCGTGTAGGCCGCCAGCTCCAGCCCCATGTCCCGGACGGCCCGGGCCAGAGGCAGCAGGGCGCCGGCCTGTTCAAACGGCTCGCCGCCGCTGAGGGTGACGCCGCTCAGCATGGGATCCCGGCCGATCTCGGCCACCATGTCCTCCACCGAACGCAGCTCGCCGCCGCAGGGGTCGTGGGTCTGGGGATTCTGGCAGCCGGGGCAGTTGTGGCTGCAGCCCTGGACGAAAACAGCATAGCGGAAACCCGGGCCGTCAGTGATCGATTCGGCCACGATGCCGCTGATACGAACCTGATCAGACACTGTGCTTCACCCGATCCCGTTCTTCCGCCGTCTTGGCGTCGTTCCACCGGTCCATGGTGCCCACCAGATAGCCGGTGATGCGGCGGATGCGTTCAAATTTGGGGCCGTGGTCACGCTCCAGGCGGCCGCAGCGGGGGCAGCGCTCACCGATGATGCCGGTGTAGCCGCAGACGACGTCGCTGTCGACCGGATGGTTGATGGAACCGTAGCCGACGCCGCAGTCGTGCATGGTGCGCACCACCCTTTCAAAGGCCTCCAGGTTCTGGCTGGGGTCGCCGTCCAGCTCCACATAGCTGATATGGCCGGCGTTGGTCAGCGCGTGATAGGGACCTTCGATGCGGATCTTCTCATAGGCCGAAATGGGATAGTAAACGGGCACATGGAAGCTGTTGGTGTAATACTCGCGGTCAGTGACGCCGGGGATGACGCCGAAGCGCTTTTTGTCCATGCGGACAAACCGGCCCGAAAGGCCCTCGGCCGGCGTGGCCAGCAGGGTGAAATTCAGCTTGGTCTTCTGGCTCATATCGTCCAGATACTTACGCATAAAGCCGATGATGCGCAGGCCCAGCTCACGGGCGCGCTCGCTCTGGCCGTGATGCTCGCCGATCAGCGCCACCAGCGTCTCGGCCAGGCCGATGAAGCCGATGGACAGGGTGCCGTGCTTGAGGATCTCGCCGACGCAGTCGTTGGGCGACAGGTTCTTGGAGCCGATCCACACGCCCTGACCCATCAGGAAGGGGAAGTTCTTGACCTTCTTCTTTGCGATGATATGATACCGGTCGAGCAGCTGCTGGCACACCATATCCATCCGGCGCTCCAGTTCGGCAAAGAACCAGTCGATATCGCCCTTGCTCAGAATGGCAATGCGGGGCAGATTGATGGAGGTGAAGGAGAGGTTGCCGCGGCCGAAAGCGATCTCGTTTTCCGGATCGTAAACGTTGCCCATGACACGGGTGCGGCAGCCCATATAGGCGATCTCGGTTTCCGGATGGCCGGGCTTGTAATACTGCAGATTGAAAGGCGCGTCGATAAAGCTGAAGTTGGGGAAGAGGCGCTTGGCCGATACGCGGCAGGCAAGCTTGAACAGATCGTAGTTGGGGTCGCCAGGATTATAGTTGACCCCCTCCTTGAGCTTGAAGATCTGAATGGGGAAGATCGGCGTCTCGCCGCGGCCCAGGCCGGCCTCGGTAGCCAGCATGACATTCTTGATGACCATGCGGCCCTCGGGGCTGGTGTCGGTGCCGTAGTTGATGGAAGAGAAAGGCGTCTGCGCGCCGGCACGGGAGTGCATGGTGTTCAGATTGTGCACCAGCGCCTCCATGGCCTGATAGGTGGTCTTGTCGGTCTCGCGCAGGGCGTTCTTATAGGCAAACTTGGTGCATTTCTCATAAAGCTCGCCCTCGACGCCGATGGCCGCCAGCGCCTGCCGCTCCGCAGCCTTGTATTCATCCCGCATATTGATCTCGGGATAGAGCTCCTGCTCCCGGCCGATCTTTTTGATGAGGGCACGGATCTGGGCCTGCCGCTCCTCGGTCTGGTCGTCGGCGTCCTCCAGCAGGGCCACCGCCTTGCCCAGATTGGCGCCGTAAATGCGGCGGAAGGTCTTGGCCACACCCTTGGCCAGGCCATAGTCAAAATTGGGGATGCTCTGGCCGCCGTGCTGATCGTTCTGGTTGGACTGGATGGCGATGCAGGCCAGGGCGCCGTAGCTGGAAATATCATTGGGCTCCCGCAGGAAGCCGTGGCCGGTGGAGAAGCCGCCCTTGAAGAGGCTGACGATGTCGATCTGACAGCAGGTGGTCGTCAGCGTGTAGAAATCGAAATCGTGGATATGGATATCGCCTTCCCGGTGGGCGCGGCTCTGCTCGGGGGTGAGAATATATTTTTCATAAAAGTCCTTGGCGCCTTCGCTGCCGTACTTGAGCATGGTGCCCATGGCCGTGTCGCCGTCCACGTTGGCGTTGTCGCGCTTGAGGTCGCTGTCCAAAGCGTCCGAGAAGGTGATCTCGTTGTAGACCCGCATCAGGTTGCTCTTGCGCTCGCGGGCGCGGTTGCGCTCAGAGCGGTAAAGGATATAATTCTTGGAAACGCTGCCGTAGCCGCTGTCCATCAGCACCAGCTCGACGACATCCTGGATGTCCTCGACGCCCGGCGCTGTTTCGCCAAAGCGCTGTGCCAGCTCGGTTTCGACCACGGCGGCCAGCCGGGCACTCTCCCCGCTGCTGCCGCTGCCCGTGGCCTCCATGGCTTTAAAAATAGCCGTTGAGATCTTGGAGATATCGTAGGGGACTTCCCTTCCGTCTCTCTTGATGATCGTATTGAACATATTCTGCACCCCTTGAAAACTACTGTAGTTTATTCCTGAAAACGCCCGGCCGGATGTCCTGCGGGCCTATTCGGCGCCCGTACTGCGCGTATTTTATTGCTGGACCCGCAGGGACGGCGCCGGGCCGGCCGCTGCGATTGGATTCCGGTTTCTCATTATAAACGCTCCTTTTCGAGCTGTCAACATGTTGTGTAACGACAAAGAAAACTTTGGCGAAAACCAACAATATGTTGAAAAAGAAAAAGCCGGACACGCTGCCCGGCTTTTTCTTTTTTCCCGTTTTGAGCCCAAAATCACATCAAATTGCGTATCCATTTGCGGCTTCTGAAGTGCAGGATACATAAAATCGTCTTGAGACAATACTCTCCCAGGAACATTCCGGCCACCATGGCCGGGAAAGAGGCTTTTGTGAGATATGCCATACAGGCCAGTGTGGGGATGCCCATAAAATAGACCGAAAAGGTGTCGATGAAAAAGCCGTAGGCGGCGTCTCCCCCGGCCCGGAAAATGCCCACAACGGCCAGGTAGGGCAGATTGATGACCGGCATGAGCAGCCCGTGGATGACCAGAAGGGATGCCGCCGTCTCCACGGCCCCCTGTGTCTCCAGGTGCATGAGGGAAAGGATGGGGTAGCGCAGCAGGATCTGCACGGCCCCCAGCGCCACCGACATGAGGGTGATGGCCTCCATGTTCGTTTTGGCCATCTCATAGGCCAGGTCGTTTTTGCCCTCTCCGATGGTCTTGCCCACCATGATGGCGCAGGCGCTGCACAGGCCCACCGAAAAGACAAAGAAGATCTCGTGGATGGAGTTGTAAACGGTATAGGCCGCATAGTTCTCGCTGCCCTGCCGCGCCAGAATGACCGAATAGATGTTGGTGCCCACGGCCCACAGGATCTCGTTGCACAGCACCGGCGCCGCCACCCGGATATATTTTTTGACAAAGGGCTTGTCCCAGGCCAGCAGCTGTGCCGGCTCCCGCAGGAAAACGCTCTTTTTCCGGCGGCTCAGCACCAGCAGGATGCACATCTGGGCCGCCATGGCCAGCACGGTGGCCAGCGCCGCGCCGGCCAGCTCCATGCGCGGCAGACCCATATGTCCGTAGATGAGCAGGTAATTCAGAAGGATGTTGAGCAAAACCCCGGCCGTTGAGGCGACAAAGGGGGTGCGGACATCCTCGGTCGACCGCATGGCCGTGCTGATGACCAGCGCGATGCCGCTGAAGAGGGCGGCAAAGCAGGCGATGCGCAGGTAGTCCGCGCCGGCGGCGATGACGGCGGCCTCATCGGTAAAGACCCCCATCAGCCCTTCGGGACAGAGCAGGCTCAGCAGGATATAGATGCCCGACACACCGGTCACGGCCGCCAGCGCCAGTCCGGCAGACCGCCGGATGGTCCGGTGATCTCCCGCGCCCCAGCTCTGGGCGATGAGCACGGCGCTGCCCGAGCAGATGCCAAAGGCCGCGATATTCATCAGAAAGCTCCACCGGCCAGCAACGCCGATGGCCGAGGTCGCCGTATTGCCCAAACGGACGACCATGGCCGTATCGACGAGATACCCGCAGGAGCTGAGCAGGTTCTGCAGGGCGATGGGCAGCGCCAGCACAAGCATACGGCGCAGAAATTGTTTGTTTTTCATGTTTTTATTTTTCATATTTTAATGATTTCCATCTCCGCTTTCAATATAATCGGCGCAAAAGGTCAGCGGCCCGTCGCAGCCCACCAGCCCGCGTTCCGAAGGCTCGCGGCCGCCGATCAGCACGCTGACCGACTCGACGCTGCGGCAGGCAAACAGGCTGTTGACCAGCGAATAGAGCTCGGCTTCCCGCCCGCGCAGATCCATCTCCACCGGGATGTAGAGTTCCACGCGCACCATGCCGCCGGCGCCCGGGCCCACGGCCGAACGCACGTCCATACGTCCGTCAAAGGGCATGTTGTCCCCCAGCTGGCCCGATAGAAAAGCGTCCAGGATCAGCTGCGGCGTCAGCGTTTCCTTCTCCGTCAGAATACGCAGCTGCTGGGAAAAGAGCTGCCCCGTCTGCCTGTCGTAGGGCCAGACTTCCACCTCAAAGACCGACAGGCGCAGATCGTCGTCATCCAGCAGAACCGAGCCGCTGCTCATAAAATTGGCTTCGGTCCGGCTGCCGCCGGTCACGCGGACATAGCGGACGCCCTCGATCTCGCTGAGCGACAGGGTCACCGCCGCGTGGAGCAGACTGGTCTCCACCGGAGTCAGCCGGTCGTAGGCTTCGGAAAAGCGCACCACGACGGTGCTGCCGAAGACCTCCACCTCCCGCAGTTCCATATCCTCGGCAAGGACCGAATGATCATTTTTATTGAGCGGATGGCGCATGGCCTCAATGACCTCGCGGATCTGCTGTTCGTTCTCTCCTTCTTCTGAAAATTCCACCACTTCATAGCCCAGCTCCCGGCCGCTTTCAGTTTCCGTCAGGAAATAAACGGCACGCGCCGGCGCGGCCTCGCCTGCCGGACTGCCGCCGCAGCCGCAGAGAAGCAGCAGGCCGAGACAGGCCGCCGCCAGGCGGACAAGGCTGCTTTGCTGTTTCATGCCCGCTGTCCTCCTTCCCCGTCTGTATCCGTGCCGTCGTCCCCGGCCATTTCCGGCGCTTTTTGGAAATACGCCGTAAAGCAGGTACCCTCGCCGTAGGTGGAAGTCACCTCAATATGGCCGCCGATGGCCTCCATGCACTGGCCGACGATCGACAGGCCCAGGCCGGTCCCCCGTGTTTCACTGGAGCGCATTTTGTCCACGCGGTAAAACCGGTCGAAGATGCGCTCCAGTTCCTCCTCCCGGATGCCAATGCCGGTGTCCCCCACATGCAGTAGAGTCTGATCCTCCCGCTCCTCCAGCGCCACATAAACCTTGCCGCCCTGCTTATTATATTTGATGGCGTTTTCCAGCAGGTTGAACGCCACCTGATAGATCATGTCGGGATTGCCGGATACCCAGGCCGCCTCCGGCAGCCCCTGGCAGACGATCTCCACTTCCTTGGCGCCGGCGCTGCCCCGCAGGATCTCGGAAGCCCGCACCAGCGTATGGGTCAGATCGCAGATGCCAGCCATATTGGCGCCGTTCTCCATGCGGCTGATATACAGCAGGCCTTCGGTGATGCGTGTCAGCCGGTCGATCTCCTCCCGGATATCCCCCAGGAATTCCCGCACGTCCTCCACGCGCATGTCTTTGGCCTGCAGGATGGAATCGCACAGCAGCTTTATGGAGGCCAGCGGCGTCTTCAGCTCGTGGGACGCGTCGGAAACGAACTGCCGCCGGATGGATTCGTTTTTGGCCAGCTGGCCGCTCATCTTGTCAAACTCTCCGGCGATGACCCCCAGCTCGTCGCTGCTGCGCAGGTCGATGCGATAATCGTAATTGCCCTGCTGGATCTGGTAGACGCCCTGCAGGACCCGGTCAAACCGCCGGCGCAGAGAGGTCGTAAAAGTGATGATGAAGAGGGCCGTCATAGCGGTGACGGCAAAGGAGATCCGGGCGATCTCGCCGCGGGTCTCCCGCAGCAGGTCGGCGCTTTCGGTGTCGTATTCATAAGCGTAGACGGCGCCCTCCACCACGCCGTCGCGCATGACGGCGCAGGCCGTACGATAGCTGAAGGCCTCGGCCGTGTAGCTGCACCGGAAGATATCCTTGCCGTACAGCGCTTCGATGATTTCGGAAAAGAGCACTGTTTTGCCGATGACGTCGGAGGTCTTTAGGTTGTCGTAGATGACCTCCCCCCGCTGGTCGGTGACCAGCACCCGCTGATCCCGGCCGATATCCAGGATCGACAGCACGCTGGCCGCCGTTTCGTAATCCAGGACCGACGCGCTTTCCAGCGCGGCGGCATAGGCGCCAAAGTCCGAGCG
Organism: uncultured Clostridia bacterium; assembly: GCA_945947915.1. Lineage (GTDB taxonomy): Bacteria > Bacillota > Clostridia > Oscillospirales > Butyricicoccaceae > RGIG1902. The sequence goes on from CAMEZQ010000021.1 coordinate 19,530, forward strand.
CATCTCCACCTCTCTCGCCAGAATAAGCTGGTTGCGCATCTGGCTCAGCGGATAGGTATTGAGAATGAGCAGCAGCACCAGCGCCAGCATGGTGAAGCCGGCAAAGATCTTGATCTGCAGGCTGCCCACCGGCACCCGCCGTTTTTCGGCCATAGAGCCACCTCCTGCCCCCCAAGGGGCTGATCGTCTTGTTTTTCTCCGCTTCAGCGCAGACGGTCGGGCCGCTTCCGCATCTGCAGGCCGCAGACCATGCCCAGCGCCGTGTACATAGTCATGACCGAGGTGCCGCCATAGCTGATAAAGGGCAGCGTGAGCCCGATCACGGGCATGATGCCCAGGCACATGCCCACGTTGATGAGGATCTGCACCATCAGCATACTGCTGATGCCCACGCAGACCAGATAGCCGAACCGGTTGTCGGCCCATGACGCGTCGTGCAGGATCTTCCAGATGAGAAAGCTGAAAATGACCAGCACGACCACGGCGCCGATGAACCCCCATTCCTCGCAGATGGTGGCAAAGATAAAGTCGGTGTATTTCTCCGGCAGGCGGGCGTGCTGGTTCATGGCGCCCTGCAGATAGCCCTGGCCGGTCAGCCGGCCGCCGCCCACCGTCATCATGCTCCGCAGGCCGTTATAAGCCACCACCGGGTCGACGGACGGATCGAACAGCACAAGGATGCGGGTCTTCTGGTACCCCTTGAGAAAGAACTTCCATATGGGCACCAGCGCCGCGCAGCCGGCGCCGCACAACGGCAGAAAGATTTTCATGGAGATGCCCGAAGCAAACAGCATGAAGACAAAAATGCCCATATAGGCCACGCACATGCCCAGGTCGCTGGAGGTCAGATAGATGACCCCCACGAGGATCAGCGTATGGGCGGCCAGCTGCACGAGGGATGTCAGCCGGTCCAGCTTGTCGCGCAGGATATACATGTGGCGCGACAGGGTGAAAATATAAATCAGCTTGCCGATCTCGGCCGGCTGGATGCCCAGCGGGATGGGAATGCCCAGATCCTGCAGGCGGATCCAGCTGCGGTTGCCGGTGTTGCCCTCAGTCCCCAGAAAGATCAGGCTGAGCTGCAGCAAAATATTGAACAGATAAGCCCACATCCAGAAATCGCCGAATTTGTCCAGGTCGACAGCCGAAATGATGAAATAGGCCAGAATGCCCAGTCCCACGGCCAGAGTCTGCACATACATATATTTATTGCTGTTCAGGGTGCGGGTGGCGCTGTAAACGGCGGCCAGTCCGATGACCGACAGCACCAGCGCGATGGCCAGCAGGCCAAGGTCGCATTTCTTGATATATTCCCAAAGGGAACGCAGATGTACTTTCATAAAAGGCTCCTGTCGTCGGAAAGATTGATCCCCCTTCGGCCCGTGATCCAAAGATCCGGGTCTTTTTATTTTATCACGCCGGGGCGCAATATTCAATCATGCGGCGCCTTTGGGAAAAAGCTTTACAAAGCCCCTGGCCGCCGCCGCGGCAAGGGGAAAAGTTTGGGCTTTCTTTCGGCCGTCAGAAGTGTTAGAATATCCTTGAGTTATTCTGCATGGTCCCGCAGGCCCCGCGGCGGGCAGGACACATGCATTCTGCAGGAGATAACACCATTGGAAAAGCAAACCTATATCACTTGCTCGCCCGAGGAGACCGAGGCGCTGGGCGCCGCCATCGCCCTGATGGCCGAGCCCTATAAAGTCATCGCCATGTTCGGCGGCCTGGGCAGCGGGAAAACGGCCATGACCCGCGGCATCGCCGCGGCGCTGGGCTGCGTCGATCCGGTGTCCAGCCCCACCTACACCATCGTCAACGAATACCGGGGACGCCGCCGCGTCTGCCATTTTGACATGTACCGCATCGAAGACCAGGAGGGGCTTTGGGAGATCGGCTGGGAGGATTATCTGGAAAGCGGCGCCCTCTGCGTCGTGGAATGGAGCGAAAACGTCCTCAGCGCCCTGCCCCGGGAGACCCTGCGGGTCTCCTTTGAGACCGTCGATGACGAAACGAGAAGGATCACGGTGGAAGATTTATGAAAATACTTGCGATCGACACATCGGGCCGCCTGGCTTCCTGCGCGCTGTATGAAAACGGCGCCCTGGCCGCGGCCTGCACAAAGGATTCCCAAATGGACCACAGCCGCACCATCCTGCCCCTGTGCGAGGAGATGGTGCGTTCCCGCGGCCTGCGCTTCCGCGACATCGACGTTTTCGCCGCCGCCGTCGGCCCCGGTTCCTTTACCGGCATCCGCATCGGCGTTTCGGCCGTCAAGGGCTTTGCGCTGGCCGGAAACAAGCCGGCCTGCGGCGTCTCCACACTGGAGGCCACAGCGGCGCTGGTGCCCGACGAGGGGCTGATCTGCGCCGTTCTGCGGGCCAGGGAGAACGAATATTTCTACGGCTTTTTCCGCAACGTCGGCGGCACGCTTTACCGCATCTGCGACGACAACTGCCTCACCGGCCCCGAGCTGCGCAGCATCCTCTACGGCGCCCGGTGGCTGCTGTGCGGCGACGGCGCGGCCGATTTTCTGCAGAACAATCCCTGCGACCCGGACAAGGTACGGGATACCGGCGTGCATCAGCACGCCTCGGGCGTCGCCAAATGCGCCTGGGAGCTGGCCCAGTGCGATGCCCTCTGCGACGGGAACGACGTCGTGCCCGTCTATCTGAAAAAAACACAAGCCGAAAGAATGAGGGAGGAAAAAACAAAATGAAAATTGCCATCGGTTCCGATCACGCGGGCTTCAGCCTGAAGGAGATCATCAGAAAGCATCTGGAAGAAGCCGGCTACACCGTGCTGGACAAGGGTACCCACGACACGGCTTCCTGCCACTATCCCGTTTACGCCGAGGCTGTCGCCCGCGCCGTCGTTTCCGGCGAGGCCGACCGGGGCATCCTGGTCTGCGGCACCGGCATCGGCATGTCCATGGCGGCCAATAAGATCAAGGGCGTCCGCGCGGCGGCCCTGTCCGACTGCTTTACGGCCGAAGCCACCCGCCGGCACAACGACGCCAACATCCTCTGCCTGGGCGAGCGCACCGTCGGCCCCGGCCTGGCGCTGCGCCTGACCGACATCTTTCTCCGGACCGAGTTTGAGGGCGGCCGCCACCAGACCCGCGTCGACATGATGATGGCGCTGGAGGAGAAATAAGCGTGGCCTTCGTTCTGGATCATCCCCTGGCTGCCCACCGGCTGGCGCTGCTGCGCGACCGGAACACCGCCCCACGGCAGTTCCGCGCGCTGATCGGCGACCTGGCCGCCATGCTCTGCTACGAAGCCGCCCGCACCCTGCCCCTCCGGCCGGTGACGGTGGAGACTCCCGTGGCCGAGGCCCAGTGCCGGCAGCTGGCCGGTCCCGCCCCGGTCGTCGTCCCCATCCTGCGTGCCGGGCTGGGCATGGCCGACCGCGTGCTGGAGCTGCTGCCCGACGCCGATATGGGCCATATCGGCCTTTACCGCGACGAAACGACGCTGGAGCCGGTGGAGTATTACTGCAAGCTGCCAGCCGACATCGCCGATCGTCCGGTCTTTCTGGTCGATCCCATGCTGGCCACCGGCGGCTCGGCCTGCGACGCCGTCACCCAGCTCAAAAAGCGGGGCGTGCGGGATATCCGCCTGCTCTGCATCGTGGCGGCCCCCCAGGGCATCGCCCGCATGGAACGGGAGCATCCCGGCCTGCCGGTCTTCTGCGCCGCGCTGGACGAAGATCTCAACGAAAATGGCTATATCGTTCCGGGGCTGGGCGACGCCGGCGACCGCATCTTCGGCACCCTCTGACCCCGTCCTGGCGGCTCTCCGCCAAAAACAAAAGCATCAAAAAAGCATCCGTGCGGCAGCCGGCAGCTGCCCGTACGGATGCTTTTGTTATTTTCTTCCGGCTCCCCGCAGGCGCCGTGTTTTCAGCTTATCTTCTGCGGCTGCGCGACCGGCTGCCGCTGTAAGAAGAACGGAAGGCGCTGCGGCGGCGGCGACGGCGGCGGCCGAAGATGCCCAGCAGGAAGAAGATCAGCACGGCCAGCACCAGCAGGCCGACGATGATCTTGAACACCGTGCTGGAAAAGATATTCAGAATGGTGTCGACGACGAAGAGCCAGGCCGAACGCTGGACGGCGTCGGCCGCCACCAGATTCAGCGCGGCGTATTCCTTGCCGTTGTAGCTGTAGGTGACGGTCCCCAGCACGTCGCCCTTTTCGATGGGCGCCTTGATCTCCTCCTGCACCGTGAACGCAGCCTGCACCTCAGACGGATCGAAATCGACGGGCAGCAGCGCCGTGAATCCGTTTTCCGGCACCAGCACGACGGTATCGGCGTCCTTGCCCAGCGCCACGGGCACCTCGGTGACCGGGTCGCCGCCCGCGATCATCGGCTGGATCTCAAAGCCTTTCTTGGCGTAGTCCAGCAGCTTGATGGTCTCTGTGAAGCTGCCCATCGTGCCGTCCTCGCCCTTGGAGGCGCCCAGGACGACGGTAATATAGGTCAGGTCGCCCGACTGCACGCCGCTGACCAGGCAGAGGCCGGCCGGTGTGGTCGAGCCGGTCTTGATGCCGATGGCCCCCTCGTAATAATAATCGCGGCTGCGCCAGAGCGAGATCAGATGGTTGGTGGTGGTGATGGTCTGCTGGCCCCGCATATTGGTGGCCGGCAGGACGGTCTTGTCGATGCGGACGATCTCGGCAAAGGTGCTGTTCTGCATGGCGTACTCGGTGATCTTCAGCAGGTCGCGGGCCGTCGTATAATGATTCTCATCGTGCAGGCCGTGGGGATTGGCAAAATGGGTATTCTGGCAGCCCAGCTCCTGCGCCTTGTTGTTCATCAGTTCGACGAAAGCGCTGATGGACCCGGAAATATGCTCGGCCAGGGCGTTGGCCGCGTCGTTGCCGGAGGCCACCAGAAGATAGGTGACCACGTCGAGGAAGGCCACCTGCTCCCCTTCTTTGAGCAGGATGCTGCTGCCGCTGTCGGCGAGGCCCTGCAGCGCCGAGGCCGAAACCGTCACGGTGTCGGCCGTATTGCCGTATTCCAGCGCCAGGATCGCCGTCATGATCTTGGTGGTGCTGGCCGGATAGAGCTTCTCGTCGGCGTTCTGTTCAAAGACGACTTCTCCCGTCTTCATTTCCCCGATAATGGCGCCCTTGGCCTGAATGACCGGCGCCTCCAGCGCACGGGCCTGCAGGCCCGTGCCGCAGGCCAGGCACAAAACGGCCAGCGTGCATGCGATGACTTTCTTGAACATGACAGATCCCTCCTGTTTGGAAAAAACGGTATGCCTGCGCGGCCGCCGAAGGCCCGCCGCGGAAAATGAAACTGTAAAATGATGATGAATACCGCCGGAAACGGCTTTGACCTTTGGCGAAAGCATGGTATAATATCTCCGTGGGAGATCATCACGCCGGATGGATTTGGCTTTATATCAATCCGGCTTATATACATAAAGTCTATCAAAAAGGATACTGCTTTTCAATCCCATTTACAAATTATTTGTTTTTTCGCCGCGGAAAAGGGAGGATAATATGAGAATACTGGTAGTGGACGACGAAAAACTGTTGGTCAAGGGCATCACGTTCAATCTGGAAAACGAGGGCTATGAAGTCGACGGTGCCTACGACGGCCAGCAGGCCCTGGAGCTGTTCAACAAGAACAAATACGACCTGATCATCCTCGATCTGATGCTGCCCATCTACGACGGCCTTTCCCTCAGCCGGAAGATCCGGGAGACCAGCGACGTCCCCGTCATCATGCTGACGGCCAAGGGCGAGGGCTCCGACAAGCTGCTGGGATTTGAATACGGCGCCGACGATTATATGACCAAGCCCTTTGACATTCTGGAGCTGAAAGCCCGCATCAAAGCCATTCTGCGCCGCAGTCCCCGGCTGTCCAAGGGAGAGAACCACGTGGAAAGCATCCTGACCGCCAAGGACCTGCGGGTCGATCTGATCAAGCGCACCGTGGAGGTCCGCGGCCGGACGCCCGAGCTGACGGCCAAGGAATTCGACCTGTTCGTCATGCTGATGAGCAACGTGGGCAAGGTCTTTTCCCGCGACGAGCTTTTGGAAAATGTCTGGGGCTACGGCTATCCGGGCGATATCCGCACCGTCGACGTCCATATCCGCCGCATCCGTGAAAAGATCGAACAGGACGACGCCAACCCCGAATATATCATGACCAAATGGGGCGTGGGTTATTACTTCAACGACCCCGCCAGATGACCTGCGCGCGCAGACTTCTGAAAACGCTGCCGCCATATATGAAAACAGGCTCCGGAAGCTTCCGGAGCCTGTTTCTTTTACTCTCTTTTATTTATCGTCTTTGTCTTTATCTTTATATTCTTTAAAGTCTTTGTTGAAGATCTCCCTGACCTTTTTGAAAAAGCCCTTCTTCTCGCCGTAATGCTCATCATCGACGGATTCTTCAAATTTGCGCAGGATATCCTTCTGCTCCTGGGTCAGATTCTTGGGCACTTCGATCTTGACCTGCACATACTGGTCACCGCGGCCCTTGCCGCCCAGGTTGGGGATACCGCTGCCCCGCAGCCGGAAGGTAGCGCCGTGCTGGGTGCCCTCGGGCATGGTGTACTGCACCTTGCCGTCGATGGTGGGCACGGTCAGCTGCGCGCCCAGCGCCGCCTGGGTAAAGGAGATGGGCATCTCCAGATAGACGTCGGAACCGCTGCGCTGGAAGAGCTTATGGGGCCGCACCGAGACCGTCACATAGATATCGCCGGAGGGACCGCCGTTGCGCCCGGCGTTGCCCTGGCCGCGCAGGGGGATGGTCTGGCCGTTGTCGATGCCGGCCGGGATCTTGACGTTGATCTTGCGCTTTTTGCGCACCTGGCCGCTGCCGCCGCAGTCGGGGCACGGCTCCTTGATGACCTTTCCGGTGCCGCCGCAGTTGGTGCAGGGGCCGGCCGACTGGAATACGCCAAAGGGCGTCCGCTGGGTGGTGCGCACCTGGCCGGTGCCGCCGCAGACCGGGCAGGTCTCGGGGCTGGTGCCCTTTTTGGCGCCGGTGCCGCCACAGCTGCCGCAGGTCTCGCTGCGTGTGATGGAAATGGTCTTTTCACAGCCGAAGGCCGCTTCTTCAAAGCTCAGTTCGATGGTGATGCCGATATCCTGCCCTTTCTGCGGGCGGTTCTGGCTGCGGCTCTGGCTCTGCCGGCCATAACCGGTGCCGCCGAAGCCGCCGAAAAAGCTGCCGAAGATATCGCCGATATCCATATCGTCGAAACCGTACGCGCCGCCCTGTCCGGCGCCGTAGGTGGGATCGATGCCTGCGTGGCCAAACTGATCGTATTTGGCCTTCTTCTCGGGATCGGACAGGACCTCGTAGGCTGCATTGACTTCTTTCATGGCGGCCTCGGCCTTTTTATCGCCGGGGTTCAGGTCGGGATGATATTTTTTAACAAGCTTTCTGTATGCCTTTTTGATCTCTTCATCCGAAGCGCTCTTGCTGACGCCGAGCACTTCATAGAGGTCACGCCTCTCCTCTGCCATTTATGTTTACTCCTTTGGACTGCCGCCGGGCGGGGTTTCCCCCGCCCGCGGCCGTGTTTGATTTCTGATGCTTATTTATCGTCGTCGACGACCTCGTAGTCAGCGTCGACCGAACCGTCCTCGTTGACCTTGCCGCCCTGGGCGCCGCCGTCCTGGGGCGCTGCCTGGGCGTAGAGCTTTTCAGCGATGGCATAGAAGCGACGGGTCAGCTCTTCGCTGTCGGCCTTGATGGCTTCGGTATCGGTGCCCTTCAGGGTCTCCTTCAGCTTGTTGAGCTGCTCCTCGATAGGCGCCTTCTCTTCAGCAGTCACCTTGTCGCCCAGCTCGCCCAGCGACTTCTCGGTCTGATAGACCAGATTCTCGGCGTTGTTGCGGATATCGACCTCTTCCTTGCGCTTCTTGTCTTCCTCGGCAAAGCGCTCGGCCTCCTTGACGGCCTTGTCAATGTCCTCCTTGGACAGGTTGGTGGAAGCTGTGATGGTGATCTTCTGCTCCTTGCCGGTGCCCAGATCCTTGGCCGAAACATTGACGATGCCGTTGGCGTCGATGTCAAAGGTGACTTCGATCTGAGGCACGCCTCTGGGAGCCGAGGGGATACCGTCGAGGTTGAAGCGGCCCAGCGTCTTATTGCCGGCAGCCATATCGCGCTCGCCCTGCAGAACATGGATCTCCACCGAGGTCTGGCCGTCGGCCGCCGTCGAGAAGATCTGCTTCTTGGTTGCGGGGATGGCGGTGTTTCTGTCGATGATCTTGGTGCAGACGCCGCCCAGTGTTTCGATGCCCAGCGACAGCGGTGTGACGTCCATCAGAACGACGTCCTTGACCTCGCCGCCCAGCACGCCGCCCTGGATGGCTGCGCCCAGCGCCACGCACTCATCGGGGTTAATGCCCTTGAAGGGATCCTTTCCGGTGATACGCTTGACAGCTTCCTGCACGGCGGGGATTCTGGTGGAACCGCCGACCAGCAGGATCTTGGAGAGCTGGCTGGGCTCGATCTTGGCGTCGGACAGCGCCTGGCGCACGGGACCCATGGTAGCTTCCACCAGATCGCGGGTCAGATCATCGAACTTGGCGCGGGTCAGTGTCATTTCCAGATGCTTGGGGCCGGTGCTGTCGGCTGTGATATAGGGCTGATTGATCGTGGTAGAGTTCATGCCCGAAAGCTCGATCTTGGCCTTTTCGGCAGCTTCCTTGAGACGCTGCATGGCCATCTTGTCGCCCGTCAGGTCGACGCCCTGTTCCTTGCGGAATTCGGAGACCATCCAGTTGACGATGCGCTCGTCGAAGTCGTCGCCGCCCAGACGGTTGTTACCGGCCGTGGCCTTGACTTCCACCATGCCGTCGCCGATGGACAGGACCGACACATCAAAAGTGCCGCCGCCCAGGTCATAGACCATGATGGTCTGATCGTCTTCTTTTTCAACGCCATAAGCCAGCGCGGCGGCCGTCGGCTCGTTGATGATGCGCATGACCTCCAGGCCGGCGATCTTGCCGGCATCCTTGGTTGCCTGGCGCTGTGCGTCGGTGAAGTAGGCGGGAACGGTGATGACGGCCTTGTCGACCTTGGTGCCCAGGTAGGCTTCGGCGTCGGTCTTGAGCTTCTGCAGGATCATGGCCGAGATCTCCTGGGGCGAATACTTTTTATCATCGATGGAAACGGTGTGGTCGGAACCCATCTCTCTCTTGATGGAGATGACGGTACGCTGGGGATTGGTGACAGCCTGACGCTTGGCGACCTGGCCGATCATGCGCTCGCCGGTCTTGGAAAATGCCACGACCGAAGGAGTGGTTCTGGCGCCTTCAGCGTTGGGGATCACAACGGCTTCGCCGCCTTCCATAACGGCGACACAGGAGTTTGTTGTACCGAGGTCGATACCAATGATCTTAGACATAATTTTGTCCTCCTTGTATTTGGAACAATTTTTTGATTTTGATTTATTTTTCTCGGGAAGCATCCCGGGATATGCAAAGTTTATTCAGCGACCCGCACCATGGCGTGACGCACGACACGGTCACCCAGACTGTAGCCCTTGAGCAGCACTTCGGCGATCTGTCCGGCCTCCAGCCCGTCATCCTGGGTCATCATGACGGCATTGTGCAGGTTGGGGTCGAAAACATCACCGCGCACGCCGAAGGCTTTGACGTTCAGATGCTCCAGACTGTCTGTGAACTGCTTGAGGATCATCTCGATGGACTTTCGAAAGCCTTCGTCGGTCTCCTGGCTCATCGCCCGTTCGAGCGTATCTGCCACCGGCAGGAACCCGGCCACTGTAGCGGCCACATTGTCCAGGTACATGCTTTCGCGTTCCTTCTGGCTGCGGGTGCGGAAATTCTGATATTCGGCCAGGACCCGCTTGCAGCGGTCTTCCACGGCGGCCAGCTCGGCCTCCAGCTGCTGTTCCCGGGTCGGCTCGGCGGCCGGCTCCGGCTGGCAGTCCTGTGCGGGCGGCTCCTGTGCTTCCTGTTGTTCGGCGGCAGCCTCGGCCGCCTTCATGTTGTTCTTTTCCTCATTCAGGCTCATTTGGCTTCTCCTGTATATCTATGGTATTTGATTATTTTTTATCCTGCCCCTGCAGATCCTGCAGGGTGCTGACAAAGGCGGCAAGCTGGGCGCTGGCCTTGGCGTAGTCCATACGGGTGGGCGCCACGATGCCGATCAGACCCTTGTGCCCCTGGTCGAAGGTATAGGTAGTAAAGACGAAGCTGGCTTCGCTGAGGGCCGGGTCGGCGTTTTCCGGGCCGATGCTGATGTTGATCTGCCCCGGCAGGGCCCCCTGCATGACCTCCCGCATGCCGCGCGGATCGGCCAGATGGTCGAGCACCAGGCCGGCCTTCCGCACGTCATGATATTCACGGTTGCTCAGCAGCTTGGACGCGCCTTCCAGATAGAACTCCGGGCTCTCGCTGTCCCGGCTGCTCTCTTCCACGAACTCCAGGATCTGTCGTGAAAGAGCAGCAAAGGCGGAATGCGCGCCGAAGCTCTGCTCGACGACATTCTGCAGCCGGTCCAGCCTGCCTTCGGCAATGGCCATGTTGATAAAGCCGGTCAGGGCCGAAACACTTTCCGCCGGCATGGGGCTGCGCAGCCGCAGCACCTTGTTTCGCACGGTGTTCTGGCAGATCAGCACAAGGGCGTACTGAGCGCCGTCAGAATCCATGGGAATCAGCTCGATCCGGCGGACACTTTCTCCCATACTGCCGGCCGTCATGGCCAGCGCCGTGTGGTTGGTCAGCCGGGAGACGATCCGGGAGGCGGTCACCAGAATATTGTCCATCTCGTGCATCCGCTGTTCCATTTCCTCGCGCAGCCGCTGCAGCTCCTGAGCCGCCATGCGGTACTGATCCATGAGCTGGTCGACATACAGGCGGTACGCCTGACTGGAGGGCACACGGCCCGAGGAAACATGCTGCTTTTCCAGAAGCCCCATTTCCTCCAACTCGCTCATCTCGTTGCGGATAGTGGCCGAAGAGATGGGCTTTTCAAAGGTGCCCAACAATGCCTTGGAACCGACCGGTTCGGCCGAATCGATATAATTCTCAATGATGGCTTTCAAGATCAGCAGCTTTCTGTCCGGCAGCATAGCGGGCACCCCTTTCTCTCCGATTAGCACTCTATCTCCCCGAGTGCTAACAATATAGTAGCACAAATTCACCCAAAGTCAATAGGCAAAGATGGAACTTTCACAGAAAAAGTGTGAACTTTTTAGTAACATTGTACATGTGGGCCGCTCTGTATTGGCACTCTGCCGGCGGGCAAACTATATTTGCAAGTCTACGCACAATATTATATAATATGTGTGTCCGCGGCGTGCCTGTCGGCTGTGCCGTTTTATCTTCTGACTGTTTTTCCACCTGTCTTCAAGGAGGCGCCTATGATCACTTTTCAGGATATCCGCCAGAACAGCGCCGTCAGCACCTATATCCGGGCGGCCGACAACGTCATGAACGCCCTCAAATATACCGAGCACGGCTTTGCCCACGCCGCCATCGCCTCGACCATGGCCAGCCATATCCTCACGGCCCTGGGCTACGACGACCGCACCTGCGAGCTGGCCCGCATCGCCGGCCACCTGCACGACATCGGCAACGCCATCAACCGCAACGACCACGCCCAGTCGGGCGGCGCCATGGCCTTCCAGATCCTGACGCAGATGGGCATGGACCCCCGGGAGACCGCCCTCATCGTCACGGCCATCGGCCATCACGACGAAGGCTCGGGCGGACCGGTGCATCCCATCTCGGCGGCGCTGATCATCGCCGACAAAAGCGACGTCCGCCGCTCCCGCGTGCGCGAAAAGGCCGATATCGCCATCGACATCCACGACCGCGTCAACTTTGCCGTCACCGATTCCCAGCTGCGGGTGCTGCCCGAAGAAAAGCGCATCGGCCTGTCGCTGACCATCGACACGCGCATCTGCGCCGTCATGGAATATTTTGAGATCTTCCTCTCCCGCATGATGCTCTGCCGCAAGGCCGCCGAATTCCTCGGCTGCCGCTTCACACTGGAGATCAACGGCACCAAGCTGCTGTAAAATACGTTTTCCGGAGGTAGTATGCCCATGAATGTTTTGGAAAAGCGCCGTTTCGACGCCGACCCCTATCTGGCCGAGCTGGACGCCGTGGTCGAATCCTGTCAGCCGCGGCCCGAAGGCTATGCCATCGTTCTCGACCAGACCATCTTCTTCCCCCGCGGCGGCGGGCAGAACTGCGACGGCGGCACGGTGGACGGGCTGGAGGTGCTCGACTGCTTTGCCGAAAACGACGAGATCCTGCACATCCTGCCCCGGCCGCTGTCGCCGGGCCAACGGGTCCGGCTGGCCATCTGCATGGAAAACCGCATGAGCCACATGCAGCACCATCTGGCCCAGCATATCCTGTCGGCGCTGCTGACCCGGCTTTATCAGAATGATACCCAAAGCGCCCATATGGAGGAGGGCTACGGCCACATCGAGCTGCCCCGCACCATGACGCCTGATCAGCTGGAGGCCCTGGAACGGGCGGCCAACGACGTCGTCGCCCGGGATCTGCCGGTGCATACCGCCTACTACACCCCCGAAGAGGCCGCCCGCATCCCGGTGCGCGGCCGCATCACGCCCCACGCCAGCATCCGCCTGGTGGAGATCGAAGGCTTCGACATCAATGCCTGCGGCGGCACCCACTGCCGGTCGACCGGCGGCATCGGCGCCATCGTGCTCACCGGCACCAAGGCGGTTCGCGGGCAGTTCCGCATCTATTTCAAAGCCGGACAGGCCGCGCTGGACGAGCAGGCCCGCCGCACCGGCCTGCTTTTATCCGCACAGCAGGCACTGGGCGCCGAGACCGGCGACCAGCTCCCCCTGGCTGCCGAGGAAACGGCCCGGCGTCTCCGGGAGGCCGAAGCCCGCCTGCAGGCGCTGACGGAACGGCTGGACGCCGCCGACTACGACCGTCTGCTGGCCTCCGCCGACCGCACGGGCAGCCAGCCCTGCATCGCCCGCATCCTGGAGTGCTGTGAAGACACCAAACATTTCAAGGCCATCGCCGAGCAGCTGGTCAAAAACGAAAAGGCCGTGGTGCTTCTGGCGCTGACCGGCGGGGACCGCACGGCTCTGCTGCTGATGCGCCCCAAGGGGCAGAAGACCCCCGACCTGGGTGCCGCCCTCCGGACGCTGACCGGCCGCTGGGACGGCAAAGGCGGCGGCAGCCCGGTCATGGCCCAGGGGCAGATCGACCTGGTATCCGACGCGCTTTTGGACGACATCCGCCAGACCTTTTCGGATCTCTCCGCCCAATGCCGTACATAAAAATCAATCATTATTAATGAAAGGAGTTCTTCCATGTCCATTGACAGAAAAACCGCCCTGGAGGCCGTACACCACATGCAGGACCGCCAGTCGGTACGCAATTTTGCCGACAAGCCCATCCCCCAGGAAGACCTGGATGAGATCCTGCGGGCAGCCACCGCTGCCGCCACAGCCGGCAATCTGCAGCCGGTCACCATCATCGTGGAGAAAGACCCCGAGCGCAGCCGCCGGCTGGGTGAGCTGTGCACCAACCAGCCCTTCATCGGCAAGGCCCCGGTCAATCTGCTCTTCCTTCTGGACTGGCATAAGCTGAGCGTCTATGCCGCCGCCCGCAAAGCCCCCTTCAACTGCCACGACAGCTGGATGCATTTCGTCACCGGCCTGGAAGACGTCATGTGCGCCGCCCAGTCGGCCGAAACGGCCGCCCATATGCTGGGCATCGGTTCCTGCTTTATCGGCACAGCCATGCATTCGGGCGCCGAGATCGCCGAAATGTACGATCTGCCGCCCCGCACCTATCCCATGGTGCTGCTGACGCTGGGCTATCCCAAGGATCTGCCGGCCAAGCGCCGCAAGCTGGAGCAGGATTACATGGTCTTCGAAGGCAAGTATCCCCGCCTGGATCCCGACGATCTCTGCCGGGCCTACGACACCAAATACGAAGGCATCCAGCTGCCCTTCCCCACCCGGCCCGAGCCGCGCCAGGCCATGGTCGAAAAGATCCGCCGCGGCCTGCTGACCACCTATTCGCCCGAAGAGACCGAGCAGATCATCCGGGACGCGCTGGAGCGCGGCTATATCACCGAAGTCCAGCGGCGCTTCGCCTACCACTACCACGCCGTCGACAACTACAACAAGGGCGGCCATATCCTGGAAATGATGCAGGAGCAGGACATGTTCCCCACCCGTATCCTCCGGGACGGCAAAATCGACCTGTAAGGCCGCGCCCGGGCGGTGTGCAGCCGATCCCGTATCTGCCCGCGTCGGCTGCGGCGCCCATTCTCCCTATCACTATTATTGAAAGAGAAAAGAGTGTTTCCCAATGAAACTGCATAACAACCTCTCGATGCTGACCGATTTTTACGAGTTCACCATGGCCAACGGTTATCTCCGGAGCGGCATCGCCGACACCGTCGCCTATTTCGACATGTTTTTCCGCAAGATCCCCGACGGCGGCGGCTACGCCATCATGGCCGGTGTCGAGCAGCTGGTCGATTATCTGAAAAATCTGCATTTTGATGAAGAGGATATCGAATATCTGCGTTCCAAAAACTGCTTCTGCGAGGAATTTCTCGATTACATCCGGAATTTCCGGTTCCAGTGCGACGTATGGGCCGTGCCCGAGGGCTGCCCCATCTTCCCCGGCGAACCCATCGTCACCGTGCGCGGCCCCGTTATGCAGGCCCAGTTCGTCGAGACCATGATCCTGCTGACCATCAACCACCAGAGCCTCATCGCCACCAAGGCCAACCGCATGGTGCGTGCCGCCAACGGCCGTGCCGTGATGGAATTCGGCTCCCGCCGCGCCCAGGGCGCCGACGGCGCCGTGCTGGGCGCCCGTGCCGCTTACATCGGCGGCGCCGTGGGTACCGCCTGCGTGCTGTCCGACCAGCTCTACCAGACGCCGGCCCTGGGTACCATGGCCCACAGCTGGGTGCAGATGTTCCCCGATGAGTTTTCGGCCTTCAAGGCCTATGCCGAGATCTACCCCGACAACTGCACCCTGCTCATCGATACCTATAACGTGCTGAAGTCCGGCCTGCCCAACGCCATCCGGTGCGCCCGTGAAGTGCTGGAACCGATGGGCAAGCGCCTCAAGGGCGTCCGCATCGACTCGGGCGATATCGCCTATCTCAGCAAGCGCATCCGCGAGACACTGGACGCCGAAGGCATGACCGACTGCGGCATCGTCGTTTCCAACTCCATGGACGAGTTCCTCATCCGCGACCTGCTCATGCAGGGCGCCAAGATCAACTCCTTCGGCATCGGCGAGCGCCTGATCACCTCCAAGAGCGAGCCGGTCTTCGGCGGCGTCTACAAGCTGGTGGCCATCGAAGACGCCCAGGGCGAGATCGTTCCCAAGATCAAGATCTCGGAAAACGTCGAAAAGATCACCACGCCCTGCTTTAAAAAAGTCTGGCGTCTGTCCAGCCGCCGGGACGGCCATTACATCGCCGACGTTCTGACCCTGCACGACGAGGTCATCGACGATACCCAGCCCTACACCATCTTCGACCCGGTCTACACCTGGAAAAAGCAGACGGTGGAGAACTTCAAGGCCGAGGAGCTGCTGGTGCCCATCTTCCAGGCCGGCGAATGTGTCTATCAGCCCCGCAGCCTCTACGAGATCCGTGAGCACTGCAAGGACACCACCTACCGCCTGTGGGGTGAAGTCACCCGCTTTGAAAATCCCCATCCCTACTACGTCGATCTCTCTCCCAAACTGTGGGACATCAAAAACCGCCTGCTGCAGGAAAAGAGCATGTAACTTTCCCGTCTGCACACAATGACGACAAAAAGGCCGCCCCTCACGGGGCGGCCTTTTCATATTCTGTGATTCTGCTTTGGTCGTTCAAGCACAACGCCACAAAGGCGGCGGAACGGTGCCTATGGTTTTTCTTTTAATCCTTCAGGAAATCGACCGTCGCGTGGCCGGCTTCGCACCCCACAAAATCTGTGATTTTGCGGGGACCCCGGGAATTACATAGATTTCCGGCGAATAGATCGCCGCAAATCGGCGCCGCAAAAGCGGCGGAACGACGCAGCCGGCGGAACGGTGCCTGTGGTCTTTCTTTTAGTCGTTCAGGAAATCCACCGTTGCGTGGCCGGCTTCGTCGTATTTGACGGCGTCCTTGTCGAGGATCAGTTCGTTGATGGCGTCCAGATAGGCCTTGATGGAGGGGTACTGGGGCTGATAGTTGGCGATGATCTCCTTGGCGGCAGCAGCGTCGTTGGACAGCAGGGCGTCGGTGACGAAGAGCTGCGCCTTGACGGCGTTGACACACTGGCGGTTGGGGTCGGCAACGCAATAGTCGATGCCGTGGCCGGTGCCGGTGGCGCCCATGGCGAAGAACTGCACGCCGGGCATGACACAGGTGATATCGCCGAAGTCGGAGGAGCCGGTGCCCCAGTTGGTATAGCTGAAGCGGACACGGTCGGCGCCCACCAGGTCGCCGCAGCACTTCTCCACCAGATGCATGAAGGTCTCGTCGTGGATCTCGGGCGAATAGCCGGGACGGTCGCACAGCTCAACGCCGGCGCCC
>CAMEZQ010000022.1 GCA_945947915.1 uncultured Clostridia bacterium
GCACGGTATCCCAGAAGGTGCTGACCGCCCAGCTCCGGGACATGGAGGAGAAGGGCCTGCTCACCCGCAAGGTCTATGCCGAAGTGCCGCCGAGGGTGGAGTATACTCTCACCGAGACAGGCTATAGTCTGAAGCCGGTCCTGGACGCCATGTGGGCCTGGGGCGCGGACTATCAGGCGAAGAACAGATGATCCCCGGCAAGCACAGCCGTCTTTCCCTGGGCGGCAAAGCAGCCCGCGCAGATACACTTGAGAGTTACCGCCGTCTCTGGTATAATGAATGAAACAAATGTTCTGAGGAGGCGGCGCCATGACGGACCTGCTGGGTAATCTGAATGCTTCACAAAAGGAAGCGGTCACTGCGACGGAGGGATTCATCCGCGTAATCGCCGGTGCCGGCTCCGGAAAGACCCGCGCGCTCTCCCACCGCTTCGCCTTTCTGGTAAACGAGCTGGGCATCCTGCCCGGCAATATTCTCTGCGTCACCTTTACCAATAAGTCGGCCAACGAGATGCGCCAGCGGATCCATGCCCTCACGGGAGACAACGATACCGGCTATATCAATACCTTTCACGGCTTCTGCGTTTCCATTCTTCAGGAAGACAGCCACGCCGTCCAATACCCCAGGAGTTTTCTCGTATTGGACAATTCCGATATTGACGCCATGCTCCAGATCATCTATGAAGAGCGCGGCTTGAGCCTGCGGGATATGACCTTCTCCTCTGCCCGCGATATGATCGAGATCCGCAAGCTGTTCAAAGAGCCGACGTATTACCGTGACATGATCACCATGTCTCTGGACACCCTGAAAGAGAAATACGACCGTGCGGAAAGCGCTTCCGACGTCATCTTCTACGGCTATCTCTATCAGGAAAAAAAGTGCTTTGGCCTGGACTATAACGACCTCATCAAGTTCTCCCTTTATATTTTTGAGCAGGATCCTGAAATTCGGCTCAAATGGCAGCGGCGGCTGGAATATATCATGATCGACGAGTTCCAGGATATTGACGAACTGCAGTATCAGCTGATGGAAGTCCTGTGCGGATACCACAGGAATCTGTTCATTGTGGGAGACCCCGACCAGACGATCTACACCTGGCGCGGCGCCAACGTCAAGTATCTGCTGGATTTCGATCAGGCCTTTCCCAACGTAAAGACCATCATGATGATGCAGAATTACCGCTCCACGCCGGAGATCCTGGCCGCCGCCAATTCCTTGATCGATAAAAATGAACACCGCATCAAGAAAGATCTGATCCCCACCCTGCCCGGCGGCGCCCCGGTGGTCTGCCATTTCGCAGGATCCCAGGAAGAGGAAGCCAAATGGATGGCCGCCGAAATGCAGCGGCTCCACGCGGCCGGTACGCCGTATAAGGACATGACCATCCTGTACCGCGCCCACTACGTCACGCGGGCGGTGGAAGAAGTCCTGCTGCAGGAAAAGATCCCATACACCATCTACAGCGGCGTTCAGTTCTTCAACCGCATGGAGATCAAAGACGCGCTGTCTTATCTGCGCATGATCGCATATCAGGACGATCTGTCCTTCCGGCGCATCGTCAATACGCCAAAGCGCAACATGGGAAAGCGGCGCATGGCCTTTCTGCAGGAATACGCCGACAAGCAGGGATGCTCGCTGTATCAGGCCCTGAAGAACAACCTGGAGGACCCCATCTTCAAAGGGACGAAAGCCCAGTCCTTCGTTTCGCTCATCGAAGCCTTCGCCGCCCGATACGAAGACAGGCCGGTTTCCGAAGTGCTGTCTGCCATTCTCAACGAGAGCGGCTATGAAAAGGCCCTCCGCACGGAGGGCAGCCAGGAGCGGCTGGACAACCTGGCGGAATTGAAGCAGTCGGTCTATGAATACGAAACGACCTGCGGCGAGGAATGCACGCTGGAGCACTATCTGACCCATGTGGCCCTCTTCACCAACAGCGACGCCGGAGAGCCTGGTGACAAGGTCAGGCTGATGACCGTTCACGCGGCAAAAGGCCTGGAATTCCCCTATGTGTTCCTGTGCGGCATGAATGAGGGCATCTTCCCTTCCAGAAAAGTGCGCACCCGCCAGGGCATGGAGGAAGAACGGCGCCTGGCCTTTGTGGCGGTCACCCGTGCGGAAAAAGGGCTGTATCTCTCGGAAGCCGACGGGCGGAACTTCGACGGTTCGCCCCGGTATCCTTCCCGGTTCCTTCTGGATATCGACCGCCGGCTGCTGCATTTTACCCGGGAACCCCAGGAAGGGCTGATCCGGGAAGCCAAAGGCCATATCGAAAGCAGCCAGCGGTACCTGCCGGCAGATGACAGTTCCATCCTCTTCCCCATCGGCCAGCGGGTCAGGCACGCCGCCTTCGGCACCGGCACGGTCCTGGACATTGATATGCAGAAATCCGCCCATGTGGTGCAGTTCGACGGCATGGCCACCCCCAGGAAGATCTCCTTCCGGGCCCGGCTGGAGAAATGCTGAGCCGATCCTCCGCCAGCATGCGCCGCGGCTGCCTCCAGCTCTATGCTGCCGCCCAGCCGCGTAAAACACGGTGCTTGCTTACTCAGCCAGAGCTCTCCAAAGAAAGACCGGGATCTGAGCGCGAATGCAGCAGTCATTGAAGATGACGTCCCGGCGGTTTTGCGCCTTGACTTCTACCCTGTCCGGCCTTAAAATAGGTCCAAACGCATAAAAAGATAAGAGGACATCCATGATTCGTGAAATTTGCAAAGACGAAGCCTTTCTCGCCCAAAAAGCCGCGCCTGCCGCGGCAGACGATCTCGGCACGGCACAGGACCTGCTGGATACGCTGATCGCCCATAAAGACGGCTGTGTGGGCATGGCGGCCAACATGATCGGCGTCTGCAAGCGCATCATCGCTTTTGAAGCCGAGGACGGCTATATGGTCATGTTCAATCCCGTCATCGTCAGGCAGTCCGGGCCCTACGAGGCTGAGGAGGGCTGCCTGTCCCTCGCCGGCACGCGGAAAACCAGGCGGTTCCAGACCATCAAAGTCCAGTGGCAGAACGAGAAGTTCCAGACGCGGCGCAAGACCTTCACCGGCTGGACAGCCGAGATCATCCAGCACGAGATCGACCACTGCGAGGGTATTCTGATATAAGCCGGCTGCCCGTGCGATGATGAAAGGATCCAGGGAGGAAGAGAATGAGAGTTCACTATTTTCAAAGATACCATCAAAAGGAAAATGTTGCCACAGCCAATACGATGCTGTTGTTATCCCGCCTTTATCAGTATTCATCTGACAAATTTTATCAATTGCTGAGATCCGAATGGTTCGGCAGTGCATTTGAACCGGAACCCGCATTCCGGATGCAGGAAAAAAGCAGGGACAGCGTCCCGGATGCATCCATCACGCAGGAAAGCTTCAAAGTCGTCGTGGAAACAAAGCTGTGGAACTGGTTTGATACAAATCAGCTCATGCATCATCTGCTTTCCTTCTCGGATGAAAAATGCAAGGTCCTGCTCACGCTGGCTCCGGAGCATATGGCGCCGGAAAAGAAAGCCGCCGTCGACGCACAGCTGGCATCATATAACCGTAACCTGAAGCATCCCGTCCGTCACGTCAATACGACCTTTGATGCTCTGGTCAACGCCATCCGCGATCTGCTGGATGAGAAAGATTCCGATATGCAGGAAGTCCTGGACGATTTCCTGGACTACTGCTATCATGACCATCTCATTCCCACAGCCGACGGGTGGAAATACCTGCGGGTGCAGCTGGCAGGCACGACGTTTGATTTCAATATGAAAGAGAATCTCTACTACGACAGCATCGACCGCGGGTTCCGCGCCCACGACTATCTGGGCCTGTATAAGAACAAAAGCGTAAAAGCCATCGGCAGGATCCAAACGGTCATCACCGCCGAACGCCTTGACTCCGGCGAACTGGAATACCACGCCGAGCGCGGCACGATCACCGACGCGCATAAGGCGGCCATCGCCAGAGCCATCGAGGACAGGAAACAATACGGTTATGACTTGCGCGCGCAACGCTACTTTTTCGTGGAACAGTTTTATGCCGCCGATTTCCGGAAAATCACCCCGCGAGCGCCCATGGGCTCGCGCATTTTTGACCTGACACAGCTTCTTGAAACGGAAGATCTGCCGGACACCGCGCATTTGGCGGAGCTGCTTTCTCAAAAAACATGGCAATAGAAACAAAAACGCGCAGATCCATTTCTGGATCTGCGCGTTTTTCCATGCCTTTTTATATTTTTGACCAAAAAAGAAAAGCGGCGGGATCAGCTCCCGCCGCATGCGGCTCCATCGATCATCTCCTGCGCTCGTGACCGGCGCCGCGGTCCTCCAAGCGGCTGCCGCGCTTTTGAACGTCCTCGTCGATGCGCCGCTTCCAGTCGGCGCTGAGAGGCCTGGACGCGCGTACAGAGCACACCGCTTCGCTGATGACCTCATAATTGAGAGCCGTACCCTCTTTGTCGCATCTGTAATTCACCGCCCGGTCGGCGCTGATGCCGAAGCGCCTGGCCTCCGCGGCGGCGTCGATGTTGGCGCCCAGGAACAGGAACTCCCAGCCGTACTTCTCTTTCTGCCGCTCGATCATCCCGCGCACGGTTTCGTAGTCATAGTGCCGGCTGGCGTTTTCGTAACCGTCGGTGGTGATGATAAACATCGTCTTTTCCGGCACGTCTTCCCTGCGGGCGTATTTATGGATGTTGCCGATGTGATGGATGGCACTGCCGACGGCATCCAGCAGCGCCGTGCAGCCCCGGGTGAAGTATTCTTCTTCGGTCATGCGGGGAACCCTATCCAGCGGCAGGCGGTCGTGAATGACCACGCTCTCATGATCAAAAAGCACCGTGGAGACCAGCGCCTCGCCCGCTTCTTTCTTCTGCTTTTCGATCATGGAATTGAAGCCCCCGATGGTGTCCTTCTCCAGCCCGCTCATGGAGCCGCTCCGGTCCAGGATAAATACCAATTCTGTCATCGTAAAAACCCTCCTTCATTTGACTGCGCTCTGATTATAGCCCAGCCGAAGGAGGGTTTGGTCGCATGACAGGCGACATTTATTCGGTTTTCAGGCGGTCTGCCCATTCGGCTTCTTTAAATCCCACAAGGACGAAATCCTCTCCGATGACCAGGGGCCGCTTGACCAGCATGCCGTCGGTGGCGAGCAGCTGCAGCATCTCTTCCTCGCTCATGGCCGGCAGCTTGTTTTTGAGGTCCATGGATTTATAGAGCTGACCGCTGGTGTTGAAAAACTTTCTCAAGGGCAGGCCGCTGGCCCGGTGCCACGCGGAAAGCTCCTCAAAGGTGGGGTTGTCGGTTTTGATGTCTCGGAAGGCATAGGCGATCTGATTTTCGTCCAGCCACTTCCGCGCTTTCTGGCAGGTGGTGCATTTGGGATAGCAAATAAAACGGATCATTTCTTCACGCTCCTAATAAACTCTGGTCAAAGGCGAACAGGACCTCGTTGATCTCAAAGACGTCGTATTTTTTCTGCCGGATAAAATACTCGATGATGACGTCGAACTTACTGCTGCGGCTCAGAGCGAAGCCGGCCCGGGCGATAAAATCTTTCGTTTCCTGCAGATCCAGCTCCAGCGCGATTGCGAAAGCAATGGCCGTGGTTTTGGAGGGCTTGTAACCGGGGTTGTTGCGAATCTTGGAAAAGAGCTTGCGGTCGATATTGGCCTTTTTGTAGATCTCGGCGTCCTTTTTCCCGGTGCGGTCAATGAGCTTCAGCAGCGTTTCGGAAAATCCGGCGTCCAGATGGGTCAGCAAATGATCCAGGCCGACGGGCGCGGCAGCGGAAGCAGGCACGCGCGCTTCCGTTTCCAGACGGTACAGCCGCTCCCGCAGGGCATCGGTATGCGTTTCCACATAGTGATCGTCGATGTATTCGGCAATATCGGAAAACAGCTTTCCGCTGATCCGGTAGGCGGCGCGGTCAAAAATGACAAGATAAACGGTCATGTCGTTCTCCATCAGAAAGGCGCCGATAGTGTCCACCGCTACCCGCAGCGCCTGGTCTTTGGGATAGCCGTAAATCCCGGAGGAGATCAGCGGAAAGGCCACCGTTTCGCAGCCGTGGGCCTTTGCCAGCGCAAGGCTGGTCTGATAGCAGGAGACCAGCAGCTCCCGTTCGCCGTGATCTCCACCCTGCCACACAGGGCCGACGGTGTGGATCACATATTTGCATGGCAGGCGATATGCCTTGGTAATTTTGGCGTCGCCAGTTTCACATCCGCCCAGCGTCCTGCACTCGGCCAGCAGCTCCGGCCCGGCGGCACGGTGAATGCAGCCGTCCACACCGCCGCCGCCCAGAAGGGATTCCTTGGCGGCATTGACGATGGCGTCCACGGCCATTTTTGTGATGTCATTGCGAACGATCTCAAGAGGCATTTTCTCTTACATCCTTTCCGGAAACACTGTTTTACAGCTCAGGTCCTGGCTGCGCGCAGCATGCGCCGCCGGTTTTCTTACAGAATATATGATACTATCAAATTCATCTCTTGTAAAGCCGGCGGCCGCGGCAGATGGGTGTGCAGGCAAAAGCAGGCCGCCCGCAGCATGGCGCTGCGGGCGGCCTTTGTCGATCAGAACAATTGTGCGGGATCTTTCAGCTTCTCTTTGAAGGGGAAGGACGCGTCGAAAGCTTCCGCCTCTCCTTCGTCTACAAAGTAGCCCTCCGGATCTTGATAGACCCCGGATACGCCGTCCAGGAACCCCGGCTCCAGCTCGGCGATGAGGAGATACTCCGCCTCGGGATCGGCTGCATATCGGACCCCTCTGGATTTCGCCTCCACAAAGCCATGTTTGCCGTAAAAGCCGATGTTGCCCGTGATGACCAGCGCGCCGGCCCCCATATTCTTGGCCTGTTCCACGGAAAAGCGCAGCAGACAGCCGCCATAGCCCTGGCGCTGCAGCCGCGGCGCGATGCTGATCGGGCCGAACGTCATAACGGGGATCTCCCGGCCGTCATCGGTGCGGATGGCGGCGCGGACATACATCACATGGCCGACGATCTCGCCGTCTGCCTCCATCACCAGGTCCAGTTCGGGCACGAATTCCGGACGATCGCGGAACTGATGCAGCACATAATGCTCCAGGCAGCCGGGACGGTAGACATTCCAGAACGCCTCGCGGGTCAACTGCTCGGCGGCACGGTAATCGGCGGGTGTTTCCCTGCGGATCACAAAGTTCTTCATTTTGATTCCTCCTGAAAATCTGAAAACTTGAAAATCATCCTGCAGTTTTCGGGAGGCACAGATCGTGGTGACCTCCCGGGTCAGCCCACAATCTCCAAGGTGTTGTTCTTTTTCAAACAGCATACTCCAATGAATGTATTCCGGCAGTGCCGGTGCGTTTATTATACACGCATCCGGCGTTCTGCGCAACAGCCGTTTGCTTCTTTACACCCAGACCGGCCGGTGCTATACTGAAGAAACCAGACCGGCATATCCGTGACCGGCGGCGAAAGTGAGGAAGTAAAAATGATCGGTGCCATTCTGGGCGATATCATCGGCAGCCCTTACGAATTCGACAGGGGCAATAAATCCAAAAAATTTCCCCTGTTCTCCCCCGCGTCTGAATTTACAGACGATACCGTGATGACGCTGGCCGTGGCCGAGGGATTTATGAACGCGCCCGCTGGCGCGGACGACGAAACGCTGCGGCAAAGCATCATCCGCTCCATGCACAGCCTGGGCAGGCGCTATCCAGACGCCGGCTACGGTGTACATTTCGGCATGTGGCTCTTTTTGGAAGACGACACGCCGTACAACAGCTTCGGCAACGGCTCGGCCATGCGCGTCTCCTCCGCCGCCTGGCTTTTCGATGATCTGGCGTCGGTACGCCGGGCGGCCAGACTGTCGGCCGAGGTGACACACAACCATCCGGAGGGCATCAAAGGGGCCGAAGCCGTAGCCGCCGCCATCTATCTGGCCCGCACAGGCAGCAGCAAAGAAGAGATTCGGTCCTATACCATCCGCGCCTTCGGCTACGACCTCAGCCGTACCTGCGATGAGATCCGGCCGCAGTATTATCATGTGGAAAGCTGCCAGGAGACTGTGCCCGAAGCCATCACGGCCTTTCTGGAGGGGACCGGTTTTGAGGACGTCATCCGGACGGCCGTTTCCCTTGGTGGCGACTGCGACACACTGACAGCCATCGCCGGCAGCATGGCGGAGGGCTTTTACGGCGTCCCCGCACCCCTGAAAGCCGAGTGCAGGCGCCGGCTGCCGCCCGACCTGCTGACCATTCTCGACCGATACACGGCACTTTTGGCCCAGACAGGCAAAGCATGATATACCAAAGCCGCCTGCCGGAAAATCCGGCAGGCGGCTTTTCTTTTATGCTTCCATACAAAATACGCTGTGCCCGAAAGCCCGGCTCAGGGCGCCTGTGTGCCCTTTCTGCCCGGCGCCTCCGGCCTGTCTTCCGGGACCGTGCCGTCTTCGGGTGCTTCGGGGAGGTCCGGGGGCTTACCCTGAAGACTCATATCCCCGCGGGCATTTTTTACCGTGGGGACGAATACGCCGTCCGGCAGCTGATCTCTATCCTGCTGGACAACGCCGTCAAGTATTCCGACGCCGGCGGCAGCATCAGTCTGCGGCTGGACCGGGCCCGGCGCGGCGTGACCCTGCAGGCCTGCAACGCCTGTACCGGTATGGATCCCGCGGAGCTCGACCGGCTGTTCGACCGCTTCTACCGGGTGGAAAAATCGCGTTCCAAACAGACAGGCGGCTTCGGCGTGGGCCTGTCCATCGCCCGCAGCATCGCCGAAGCCCACAAAGGCTCCATCCGTGCCGACTGTCCCGACCCCCAGACCATCCGGTTCACCGTGGCTCTGAAGTGACGCCCTCTCCGCGGGAATTCATAAGATCCAAACAATTCTGAAGCACTGGACAAACAAAGCCTCGCTAAATCAGACCCATCTGATCCCTCCGATCGGGGAAAAATATAAGGGCATCCACTGAAATGCATATCCATATGGCAGGCAGCGGCGCACACGCGCCGGCTGCCTGCTTTGCCTTTTCTGACGCGGCCGACAGACGCAGATCCCCGGGCCGCCGTCTGAAGGAAGACATCAAAAGAAGGAGGCTGAAAAAATGAAAAAACTCTTCAAGGTCGTCCGTTCCCGCTTTTTTCTGGCGGCCTTCGTCATCGCGCTGGAGTTCGTGCAGCTGCTGGCGGTGTTCGTTCTTTTATACGAATATTTTCTGCCCATCACCGTGCTTGGATGGATCTTCCACATCGGCGTGCTGCTATATCTGATCAACCGTGACGAGATCCCGGAATTCAAGCTGCCCTGGCTGATGATCCTGTTCCTGCTGCCGGTGATCGGCGCCTTTATCTTCATGCTGCTTTCCAGCAGCGATGCCAGCAAAAAGTCGGCGGAGCGCCACAGCCTCGCTCTGCAGACGGTCAAGTCCTACCTGGGGCAGTCCGCGGACATCGACACCCTGCGTGCCCGGGATCCGGAGGCCGGCGCGCAGGCCGTTTATCTCCGGAATGCCGCCGCCATGCCCTGCTGTGCCGGATGCCGAACGACCTATTACTCATCGGGCGAGGCTTTTTTCTCGGCACTGACCGACGATCTGAAGAAAGCCGAGCGTTTTATTCTGATGGAATATTTTATCGTGCAGGCCGGGCAGATGTGGGATACCATCCACGGCATCCTGCGTGAAAAAGCCGCCTGCGGCGTGCAGGTGTATTTCACATATGATGACTTCGGCTGCATGACCACTCTGCCGGAGCGCTACTACCGGCAGCTCCGGCAGGAGGGCATCCACTGTATCCCCTCCAACCGGTTCACTCCCATTCTGTCCAATATCCACAACAACCGCGACCACCGGAAGATCACGGTTATAGACGGCAGCATCGGCTATACCGGCGGCATCAATCTGGCCGATGAATATATCAATGCCCGGCAGAAATACGGCCACTGGAAGGACACGGCTGTCCGGCTGGAGGGTCGGGCTGTCAGAAATCTCACGGCGCTTTTTCTTACCACCTGGAACGCCCAGAGCCGCCAGCCCATCGACTGCGCCGACCTGATGGAAGCCCCGGCCGGGCCGTCCGGCGGGCGCGGCTATGTGATCCCCTTCGGCGACGGCCCCGCCCCCATGTATCAGGATACCATCGGAAAAAATGTTTATCTGAATCTGATCCACGCCGCCGAAAAATACCTGTATATCACCACGCCCTACCTGATCTGCGACCACGAGCTGCTCAGCGCGCTGCGGCTGGCCGCCAAAAAAGGCGTTGACGTGCGCATCATCACGCCGCATATTCCGGATAAAAAGACGGTCTTTCTCATGACCCGCTCCAATTACTACGGTCTGATCCGAAACGGCGTGCGGATCTTTGAATATACCCCTGGGTTCATCCACGCCAAAAACTTCGTCTACGACGACAAATACGCCGTCTGCGGCACCATCAATCTGGATTACCGTTCCCTGGTCCATCATTTCGAGTGCGGCGTATGGATGTACGGCACCGACTGCATTGGGGATATGCGCGCCGATTTCGAGGCGACCGCCGCGCGGTCACAGCCCGTTTCCTTGCAGGAAGCCCGCCTGCGCGGCTGGCAGCGGCTGCTGGCCGAGCTGATGAAGGTCTTTTCTCCGCTGTTGTAAGGCAAAATTCAAATTCTCAAACGCAGAAGAAACAAGGTCAGAATATCCTGCATCCAGAGATCCTGCCTTCAAAGCAGCTGCAGGGAGGAAAAACGCAGCCTTTCAAGCGGCTTTTTCATCGACTTCCGTTTCCCCATCCGGCCAGCTGTGCGCGGCCGTGCCGACGGCCGCCGGAGCCAGCTTGACTTTTCCGGCCTTTCGCTGTATGATTCGGAATGAAAAGCACATACAGCAATACCAAACAGGAGATTATGGATTTTGCGTGCTTTGTTCAAAGGCACACACAGCAGCTTTTTTACTTGAGGAATCTGGCGCTGCATCGGCCGAAAGGCGGACGCAGCCCGCAAACAATATGTGCCTTGTTTTTTATCCAACATCACGGAAAAGGAGTGATCTCATGCTGGAGCATCTGCAGGCGGAGGCCAACCGGACCTGTACCGAAAACGGCGCCCCGACCCATCGGTCCACTTTGTCAGACTGCCTGGATCTGTTCGGCACCATCGGCGCCCTGCGCCGTGCCCCGGAGCAGGACATCGTCAGCCGTTTTCTCCGTGCCTATGCCGAAGACGCCGAACTGGCCATGAAGATCCTTTTCTTTGCCCGCGATATTCGCGGCGGCCTGGGAGAGCGCCGTGTTTTTCGCGTAATCCTGCGCTGGCTGGCATTCAGCGCGCCCCGATCGGTTGAAAAAAACATCCCCTATATCGCCGAATACGGCCGTTATGACGATCTTCTGTCCCTGCTGGATACGCCCTGCGCGCCCAAAACACTGGAATACATCTCCCAGTGTCTGGCGATCGACCGGACGGCGCTGGCAGCCGGAGATCCCGTTTCCCTGCTGGCCAAGTGGCTCCCCTCCGTCAATGCTTCCGATCCCCAAACCGTGCGGTCGGCCAAGCGCATCGCCCGGGCGCTGGGCATGAATGACGCGGCTTACCGCCGCACCCTGTCGGCGCTGCGCGCCCGCATCGGCATTCTGGAAAACAATCTGCGCACCCGGGACTATACTTTTGATTACGAAAAGCAGCCCTCCCTGGCCATGCTTAAATACCGGAAGGCTTTTTTCCGCAACGACGGCAGCCGATACAACGCTTTCCTGCAGCGTGTTGCCCAGGGCAAAGCCGTGCTGCACACCGGCACGCTGGCGCCCTATGATATCATCCGCTCCCTTTGCGACCGGTGGATATACTCAGATATGCCGGCACACGAACGCCAGGCGCTCGACGTCACCTGGAACGCCCAGGACGACTTCACCAACGGCGAAAACGCCCTGGTGGTCATGGACGGATCCGGCTCTATGTATATGGGCGGCGATCCGCTGCCGTCGGCCGTGGCCCTGTCGCTGGCCATCTACTTCGCCGAACGCAACACCGGCGCCTTCCGCGATCATTTCATCACCTTCTCGGCGCAGCCCCGCCTGGTCAGGATCCAGGGTCGGGACATCTATGAAAAAGTGCTCTACTGTCGTCAGTTCGACGAAGTCGCCGACACCAATCTGGAAGCCGTATTCGATCTGATCCTGGACACCGCCACCGCTTACGGCCTGCCGCAGGAAGATCTGCCCTCCCGGCTCTATATTATCAGCGATATGGAGTTCAACGGCTGCGTCCGCAATGGCGGTATGACCAACTTCCAATCGGCAGCCCAGCGGTTTGCCGAACACGGCTATCAGCTGCCGGAGGTGGTTTTCTGGAACGTCGACAGCCGTCACAGCCAGCAGCCGGTGACGCGCAACGAGCAGGGCGTGGCACTGGTCTCGGGCAATTCTCCCCGCATTTTCTCCCTGCTGCAGGCAGGCCTGCTCTCCCCTTACGCCGCCATGATGGATCTGCTGCGCAGCGAGCGCTACGCACCCATCCACGCATGAGCCTGCCTTCGCCGGCAATATTGATCTACAGATACAGCAACGCGCGACCGCCTTTTCCGGCAGCCGCGCGTTGTTCTTTTTTTAATGCTCAAAGCAGCTTTTCCAGGTCTTCGATGGTCTCCACAGGCTCTGCGCAGGTCTTGCCGCGGCACAGGTAATACCGGCTTCCCGCGGCCAAGATGGGATAACCGGCGGTAAAGGGCGCCGCCGCGGCCAGCCGTGCCGCGTTCACAGGCGTTTTGAGCAGGACCGTCCATCGGTCCCGCGGCGTTTGCCGCAGAAAACGCAGCAGGGACTCGGGCGGCCGTGATGCTGTGCAGACCAGTTCGGCCGACGGCCACAGCTCTTCCATCAGCGCCAACAGCCCAAGGCCGTCCCCCGCCGGATGCTCCGCCATGGCGCCGGCCAGCCAGGCCATCTGCCGGTCGGCTGCCGTCTGCCAGCGCGTTTCCCCCGTCAGCCGGGCCAGACGGCTGAGCACCAATGCGGCCGCGGCGTTGCCCGAAGGCATGGCGCCGCCGTAAGATCCCTTTTTGCGCGTGATGAGCTGCTCCGCGTCAAAGGCATAAGGATAAAAACCGCCCTGATCCGCGTCGAAAAACAGCTCCAGCATCCGCCCGGCCACGGCGCAGGCCGACTCCAGCAGGTCGATCTGAAAAACAGCGCCGTAAAGCTCCAGCAGACCCCAGGCACAGAATGCGTAATCCTCCAGCTTCCCGTCCTGGGCCGCCTGCCCTTTCCGCCAGCAGGCCAGCAGGCGGCCGCCCTCGGTCATCTGCGTCCGTATGAAATCGACCGCGCGCCGGCCGGCTTCCAGATACCGCGGCTCATCCAGCACCAGACCGGCCCGGGCCAGTGCGGCCACCATCAGGCCGTTCCAGCCCGCCAGCACTTTATCGTCTCTGTGCAAGCGCGCGCGCTGCCGCCGGAAGGCCTGCAGACGCCGGCACATGGCCGCTGTTTCCGGCTTTTCTTCTGCCCAATCTTGGGCGGCGATCCGGTTGGGAATGCTTTTGCCATCAAAATGGCCGGCCTTTGTAATTCCGAACCGGCGGCAGAAATCATCTGCCGCTTCGCTGCCCAGCACCGATACGATCTCCGCCGGCGTAAAGAGATAATATTTGCCCTCCACACCGTCGCTGTCGGCGTCCTGGCCGCAATAAAAACCGCCATCCGGATCGATCAGCTCCTCCAGAACATAATCCAGCGTGCGGCAGGCGGCGCGCCGGCAGAATTCCTGCCCTGTCTCCTGCCACGCCTCGGTATAGGCCAGCGCCAGCAGCGCGTTGTCATAGAGCATTTTTTCAAAATGCGGCACCATCCACTGCCGGTCGGTGGAATAACGGCAGAACCCGCCGCCCACATGATCGAAGATGCCGCCGCGGTAGATGTGCTCCAGCGTCTGCAGAGCGGCATCCCGGGCCGGCTTGCTGCCGACTGCCCGGGCGTACCGCAGCAAAAACAGCAGATTGTGGGCCGTGGGAAACTTCGGCGCGCGGCCAAATCCGCCCCACTGGCTGTCGAAGCTGCGGATATACCCGGCCGCGCCGTCATGCACCAGCGCCTGGGCGGGGCTGTGGGGCTGTACATCCTCCGTCCGGCGGAGATGCGCCGTCAGCGCATTCCCGAAGCTGACCAGCGTATCCCGGTCGGTCTTCCAGCGCCGGGCCGCCTGTTCCAGCAGATCCAGAAGCTGCGCTCTGGGCAGATAGGTACCGGCCCAGAAGGGCTCCTGCGCGGGCGTCATCAGCACGGTGAGGGGCCAGCCCCCCGAACCGTGCATGGCGACGCAGGCTTCCATATAAACGGCGTCCACATCGGGCCGTTCTTCCCGGTCGACCTTGATGGGGATAAAATCGTCGTTGAGCGCCGCCGCCACCTCGTCCGACTCGAAGGATTCCCGGGCCATAACGTGGCACCAATGGCAGGTGGAATAGCCGACGCTCAGAAAAATGGGCCGGTCCTTTCGGACGGCTTCTTCCAGCGCCGCCGGCCCCCACGGACGCCAGTCCACGGGATTCTGCGCGTGCTGAAGCAGATAGGGCGATCTTTCATTCTGCAGCTGGTTGGACATGCCGCACCTCCTATTTCCCCGGCAATACGGATATGGCCGGCTTACTGTTTTGTATTGGGGCCGAGGGCCTCTTTTTTGCTGTTGTGATGCTGGTTGGGATTGCCGTTTTTCATCGGCGCGGCGGAGCTGCCGGGATTCTGGCGCTTTTTGCTCACCGCGCACCCGCCTCCTTTCCGCCGGGACAGGGCCGGGCCGCGTATCCGGCCTTTTGCAGCTGCCCCGCGATGCGGGCGGCGTCGGTGCCGGTAGTATCGTAATCGACGGCGATGCGGCCGGTCTGGCTGACGCTGACGCTCTGCACGCCGGGCAGGGCGTCAAGCTCCCGTTTGATCGCCTGCATATCGTGCCTGTCCGGAAGGCCGCCCATGGAAAAATAAACGCTTGCTTTTGACATCAGATCACCTCCGGCTTAGTATGGCCCGGCGCGCCGTGATTTATTTCCGGCCTGGCGGAAAAATGGCCATACCAAGGCAATAGCACAATAAAGACCGTCAAACACCGCCGCAAAGAGGCAGACTTTTCCGTTAGGCAAAACGGCAAATGGGAACGCCATATCCGTCCGGTTGACGGCCGGCGCCTTTTATGCTATGGTAGTGAGAAATCAACCGGCCGATTTGTTTTCCGTGCCGCGCAGCACGGAAAGGCGCCTGCCCCATGCCCGCCCCCGCCTTCCTTCCCACGCTGCTGCTCTCCGTATGCCTGCCGGCCGCTGAATGCCGCAGGCTGTTGCTTCCCGCATGTTTTTATTCTATAATTTTTGCAAAAGCTCTGTAAAAAACAGCTCTGCATCATCCGCAGGGCAGGAGGTACGCTCTATGAACGACAATGCAAACGCACCCCGCATTCTGGTGGCCGGCAGCCTGAATATGGATATGACCGTCAGCCTGCGGCAGCTGCCCGCCGCCGGACAAACGGTGTTCGGACGTCAGTTTTCCATGGCGCCCGGCGGAAAAGGCGCCAACCAGGCCGTGCAGCTGGCCCGGCTGGGCAGCCGCGTGACCCTGATGGGCAAGGTGGGCCGGGACGGAAACGGCCGTGCCCTGCAGGAGGTCTGCGTCCGCAACGGCGTCGATGTCGGCGATCTGGCCGTCGATCCCGACGCAGCCACCGGCACGGCGGTCATTCTGGTGGAACAGGACGGCGCGGCCGTGCAAAACCGCATCATCGTCACGCCGGGCGCCAACATGACCCTTTCCCTGTCCGATATCGCTTTTCTGGAAAAGGACATCGGCAGCTACGACATGGTGCTGCTGCAGCTGGAGATCCCCATGGAGATCAACGAGCAGATCGCCGCATGGGCCAGCGCGGCCGGCGTGCCGGTCATGCTCAATCCGGCGCCGGCGGCACCGCTCAGCGACGCGCTGCTCCGCCATATCACCTGCCTCTCTCCCAACGAGCCCGAGGCAGAAGCCCTGACCGGCTGTACCCTGACCGGTCCCGACGGCAGGCCCGACGACCTCCAGGTGGAGAAAGCCGCCCGGCAGCTGCTGGACCGCGGCGCGCCCAGCGTGCTGATCACGCTGGGGGAATCGGGCGCTGTCCTTTTCGGGCATGGGGCTCCCATCCGGACGCCCTGTGCCGCCCATGTGCCGGCCGTCGACCCCACCGCCGCCGGCGACAGCTTCATCGCCGCCTTCTGCCACGCGCGCTGCATCGGATATGGGCCGGAAGCCGCCATGGATTACGCCAGCCGGGCCGCCGCCATCACCGTTTCACGCAAGGGGGCCATCCCCGCCCTTCCCTGGGCCGGCGAAGTCGACGCATTCCCCGGCGGACGCTGACACGCATAACCGCCGGCCGGAGGGGCATACTGCCCGTGAGGTGATTATGATGGCAAAACAGGGCATGAAGCGTCCCGACGTGACCCACACCCATCCCCGCAGCGAGGTACCGCCGGTGCCCGAACTGCAGGGAGGCGCCAAAAGCGGAAAAAAGAAAGCGGCGCCCATCGTCAGCGGCACCGCCAGCCCCGACCTCAAGGTCTTTCACCGGGATGGGGAAGCCTAAATCTGATATCCGCCGCCGCTCCGGACGGGCCGGCGGCGGATATTTTTGCCTTTTCGTTGTCTTTTGGCGGAGCAGGCGGTATAATAGGCTCGTACAGCATATGTACAGCATACATTCTGATATCTTTTTTATTTCAAGTCATCATGGAGGATCACATCATGGAATATCGCATTCTGGGCAAGACCGGCCTGCGGATCTCCCGTCTGGGCTTCGGCGGCATCCCCATCCAGCGCATCGACGCCGAGGGCACCCGCCCCCTCATCCGTCAGCTGCTGGAGGCCGGCGTCAACTACATCGACACGGCCCGCGGCTATACGGTCAGCGAGGAATACCTGGGCGCTGCCCTGGAGGGCATCCGCGACCATTTCGTTCTGGCCACCAAGAGCATGGCCCGCACCAGGGAGGCCATGGCCGCCGACATCGACATCAGCCTGAAAAACCTGCGCACCGACCATATCGACCTCTACCAGGTACATAACCCCAGCCTGCAGCAGCTGGAGCAGGTCATCGCGCCGGGCGGCGCGCTGGAAGCCCTGCAGGAAGCCAAGGCGGCCGGCAAGGTCGCCCATCTGGGCGTTACGGCCCACTCGCTGGAGGTCTTTGAAAAGGCGCTGACGCTGGATTGGGTGGAAACCATCATGTTCCCCTACAACATCGTCGAGACCCAGGGCGAGGCGCTGATCCGGGAGGCCGCCCGCCGGAATATCGGCTTTATCGCCATGAAGCCGCTGGCCGGCGGCGCGCTGGAGGATGCTGCCCTGGCCATGCGCTTTTTGGCCAGCAAGCCGGACGTCACCGTTCTGATCCCCGGCATGGCCGCTTCCAGTGAGATCGAGGTCAATCTGGCCGCCGTGGCCGATACTTCGCCGCTGACCGCCGAGGAACTGGCCCGCATGGAGGAGATCCGCAAGACCCTGGGCACCCAGTTCTGCCGCCGCTGCAACTACTGCGCCCCCTGCACGGTGGGCATCAATATCCCCAGCGTCTTTCTGATGCAGGGCTATTACAACCGCTACGGCCTGCAGGATTGGGCCAAGGCCCGCTACGGCGCCATGGATGTCAAGGCCTCGGCCTGCATCGAATGCGGCGCCTGCGAAAGCCGCTGCCCCTACGAGCTGCCCATTCGGGAGATGCTCAAAAAGGCCGCCCGGGACTTTGGCGAATAAAATATCCCGGCACCCGAAGATGCGGCGCCGCGCCCACACAGGCGCGGCGCTTTTTTTATTGCCGGCGGAACAGGCGGCCGGAGATATGCATAGTATGTACTGTGCCTGCCACAGCAGACACAGAAGGGATGAATCGCAAATTGGGCATTACCAATTCCAATAAAACGCTGAGCGTCAGCAGCATCGACTGCGGCGGCTCCTTCCGCGTCCGTCTTTCTCTGACGGCCGCCCCCGACATCGTTTCCAACCCCACCGATATCGTGCTGATCCTCGACCGTTCGGGCAGTATGGCCGGCAGCCCGCTGGCCAGCCTCAAAAACGGCGCCGATAAGTTTATCGATATCATCGACGAAGCCACCGATGGCAGCCAGGATGGACAGATCGGCGGCGGCAGCCGCATCGGCATCGTCAGCTTTGCCGACAACGCCGTGCAGAATACCCAGCTGATCACCTCGGTGGCCGACCTCAAGAACGCCGTCAACGGCCTGACCGCCGGCGGCTCGACCAACCATGCCGACGCCTTCACCAAAGCCACACAGCTCTTTGACCCGGCTTCCGGCAACTCCAAGGTCATGGTCATGTTCACCTACGGCGTCACCACGGCGGGTGCCGACCCGTCGCCCATCGCCGCGGCCGCCCGCGCCCAGGGCATCACCATCTACGTCATTGGTCTGTCGGGCAACGGTGGTCTGGACGAACAGTCGCTGGATGACTGGGCCTCCAAGCCGGCTTCGGCCTATGTGGCCATCACGCCCGACGACGCCGAGCTGGAGGACCTTTTTGAAGACCTGGCCCGCAACATCACCAAGCCGGGCGCCACCGGCATCGTGATCCGCGACCAGATCGATCCCTGCTTCCGCGTGACCGCCCTCTCCTCGCCCTCCAAGGGCACGGCCAACCTGCTGAATCCCAACGCCGTCGAATGGAAGATCTCTGAGCTGGGCGTCAGCCAGAGCGAAGCGGCCGTTCTGGAATTCACGGTCACCCACACCGGCACCTGCTCCGGTCCTGTGCCGGTCAACACCTCGGTGATCTACAGCGACAACGAGGGCAACAGCGTCACCTTCCCCGACCCGCACATCGACGTCGACTGCGGCGTCGTCATCCATCCCGAGCAGTGCCCGGAACCGGTCGATCTGGCCGTTGACGGCTGCGCCGACTCCATCGAGCTGGACGCCGGCCTGGTGGGCATGGAATCTCTGGGCCGCATCGTCCAGCTGGACGTCACCCTGCAGCGCGTCTGCCCCGGCAAGCGCGTGGCGCTGGCCGTTCTGCTGAGCGAGGTCGACCTCCAGGGCAACGAATACAAGCGCGGCATGAAGACCATCACCGTGCAGGCCCACAACGCCTCCGGCTGCCGTGACGTCACCATCCGCTGCATCAAGTTCGTCCTGCCCGAGGATCTGGACCTGTCCGGCTCCGACGACGCCATCTGCGACCGCCGCCGGCTGCGCGCCCGCTTCATCGCGCACTATATCGACAACGATTTCGGCTGCTGTGCCGATCCCGTTACCATAACTCCCTGACCCCCGAAGGGCGGACGCCAAAGCGTCCGCCCTTTGCTTTTTGCAGCTCCCCCTTGACCCTGCCGGGATTTTTATATACAATAGCTTTATAAAAAGATCTGACAGATCGGAAAGACCGATCAGATCCAATCAAAGGTATGGTGAGGAAAATGCACAACAGTGAAAAAACAATGGAAAAGATCGTTGCCCTGTGCAAAAACAGAGGCTATATATATCCCGGCAGCGAGATCTACGGCGGCCTGTCCAACACCTGGGACTACGGCCCGCTGGGCGTAGAGTTTGAAAACAACATCAAAAAGGCCTGGTGGAAAAAGTTCGTCCAGGAATCGCCCACCAACGTGGGGCTCGACAGTGCCATTCTGATGAATCCCCAGGTCTGGGTGGCTTCCGGCCATGTGGGCGGCTTCTCCGACCCGCTGATGGACTGCCGCGAGTGCAAGGAGCGCTTCCGCGCTGACAAGGTCATTGAAGACTGGTGCCAGGAAAACGGCGTTTCTGCCGACAAGCCGGTGGACGCCATGAGCCAGGCCGAGATGAAGGAATTCATCGAAGCCAACAATATCCCCTGCCCCACCTGCGGCAAGCACAACTGGACCGATATCCGCCAGTTCAACCTGATGTTCAAGACCTTCCAGGGCGTTACCGAGGACGCCAAGAACGCCGTCTATCTGCGTCCCGAAACGGCCCAGGGCATCTTTGTCAATTTCCAGAATGTCCAGCGCACTACCCGCAGAAAGCTGCCCTTCGGCATCGCCCAGATCGGCAAGAGCTTCCGCAACGAGATCACACCGGGCAACTTTATCTTCCGCACCCGCGAGTTTGAGCAGATGGAGCTGGAGTTCTTCTGCAAGCCGGGCACCGAGCTGGAATGGTTCGCCTATTGGAAAGATTTCTGCCACAACTGGCTGCGCAATCTGGGTATGCAGGAGGAAAATCTGCGCCTGCGTGACCACGACCCTGAGGAGCTTTCCCACTACTCCAACGCCACCACCGACTTCGAGTTCCTCTTCCCCTTCGGCTGGGGCGAGCTGTGGGGCGTCGCCTCCCGCACCGACTTCGACCTCAACGCCCACCAGACCACCTCGGGCAAGGATCAGACCTACTTCGATCAGGAAAAGAACGAGCACTATATCCCCTATGTCATCGAGCCTTCGCTGGGCACCGGCCGCGTGGCGCTGGCCTTCCTGTGCGACGCCTACGACGAGGAAGTGGTCGACGCCGAGAAGAACGACGTCCGCGTCGTCCTGCATCTCCATCCCGCTCTGGCGCCCTTCAAGTGCGCCGTCCTGCCCCTCAGCAAGAAGCTGGGCGACAAGGCCCGGGAGATCCAGGCCGAGCTTTCCAAGTATTTCATGGTCGATTACGACGACGCCGGCTCCATTGGCAAGCGTTACCGCCGCCAGGACGAGATCGGCACCCCCTTCTGCATCACCGTCGATTTTGAAACGGTGGGCGACGACAAAACAGCGGCCGATCACTGCGTCACCATCCGTGACCGCGACACCATGGAGCAGGTCCGCCTGCCCATCAGCGAGTTGAAGGACTATATCGCCGCCCGCGTCGAATTCTGATTTTTACACATCATCAGCAAAGGCTCCCATCAAGCGGGAGCCTTTGTTTTTTTACGCTTTTTTGAATGGAGCGGAAATTTTTATTGAATAACCAGATAAAGCGTATTGTGCCCAAAGCGCAAATATGGTATAATTGACATTAGATTAACAAGTTCTATTCTTTTTTTATTTCTCTTTTTGTTTCAGAAGAGTCGTTTTATGAGAATATATTGTATATAGTGTGATCAGAGGAGGTACTATCATGTTCGATTATGCGCGCGTTATTCCCCAGGTCGTGGCAGAGATGAAGCCCTCAGGCATCCGGAAATACTTCGGCATCATGGAGACCATGCCCGACGCCATCTCCCTGGGCGTCGGCGAGCCGGATTTCATCACGCCCCAGCATATCATGCAGGCCGGCATCGATTCTCTTTGCGCCGGCAAGACCCAGTACACAGCCAACGCCGGCCTGATGCTGCTCCGCAAAGAAATCGGCAAATATATGGAAAAGACCTTTGATCTTTCTTATAACCCCGACAATGAAATTCTGGCGACTGTGGGCGGCTCGGAAGCCATCGACCTCTGCCTGCGCGCTTTTCTGACCGTGGGCGACGAGATCCTGATCCCTGAGCCTTCCTTCGTCTGCTACGCGCCGCTGGCCTCCATGACCGGCGCCAGGCCGGTGCCCATCGTCACCACCAAGGAGAACAGCTTCAAACTGATGCCCGACGCCCTGCGCGCCGCCATCACGCCCAGGACCAAGGCGCTGGTCCTCTCCTATCCCAACAATCCCACCGGCGGCATTATGACCCGTGAGGAGCTGCAAGCCGTCGCCGATGTTCTGAAAGACACCAACATCGTCGTTATTTCCGACGAGATCTACGCCGAGCTGACCTATGGGCGCAAGCATTGCTCCATCGCCGCCATCGATGGCATGTGGGATCGCACCGTGGTCGTCAGCGGCTTTTCCAAGGCATTTGCCATGACCGGCTGGCGCCTGGGCTATTGCTGCGGTCCCAAAGAACTGATGAAGCCGGTCATGCAGATCCATCAGTACGCGCTGATGTGCGCCTCCACGCCTGCCCAGTATGCCGGTATCGAAGCCCTCCAGAAGGGCCTGCCCGACACCCGCCGCATGTGCGAGGAATACGATACCCGCCGCCAGTATATCTACCGTGCCCTGCTCGACATGGGCTTTGACTGCTTTGAGCCGGAAGGCGCCTTTTACATCTTCCCCGATGTATCCATGTATGCGGCCGACGGCGGCGATTTCGTGGAATCCCTGCTCCGCGACCAGCAGGTGGCCGTGGTGCCCGGCGACGCTTTCGGCGAATCGGGCAAGAATCACGTCCGCATCTCCTACGCCTATTCCATGGAGACCCTCAAAAAGGCCATGGACCGCATCGGCAAGTTCGTCGCCAAAAAATAATTTTTTCCGCGGCTTTGCATCCAGAAATCCACACGATCAAAAAAAACGGTATCCGGAACATTCCGGATACCGTTTTTCTTATGTACCACAGCCGGCGCGGCATATGCTTGCGCCGTCTTACGCAGTCTTATTTGCGCACCAGATCGGTGATGATGGCGGCGCAGTCTTCCAGGCTGATGGCCGCGGTGTTGAGGCAGATGTGATAATTCTTGTGGTCGCCCCATTCGCGGTTGGTGTAGTGGCGGTAGTAGCTCGCACGCTGGTTGTCTTTCTTCTTCAGACGCTTTTCGATTTTCATATCGCTTTCGCCGTACTGCTCCAGCACGCGCTTGGCGCGGAATTCATCATCGGCGTAGATCAGCACATGGAAGCAGTCGTCGCGGTCTTCCAGAACATAATCGGCGCAGCGGCCGATGATGACGCACTCTTCCTTCTCGGCCAACTCACGAATGATGTTGTGCTGGGCGATATACAGCTGATCGTACAGGGAAAGCGTGGTGAAGCCGGTGCCGCCGTGCAGGCCCATGTCGTAGAACAGGCCGGTGCCTCTCGATGTCCGTTCGCCGTTTTC
The DNA here is from genome assembly GCA_945947915.1 of uncultured Clostridia bacterium. Taxonomy (GTDB): domain Bacteria; phylum Bacillota; class Clostridia; order Oscillospirales; family Butyricicoccaceae; genus RGIG1902. The sequence continues at coordinate 22,795 of CAMEZQ010000022.1, forward strand.
CTGGATGAAAGAGACGTCAAAACCGCTCTTTTCGGCGATCTTGGTCACCAGTTCACTATCGTAGCAGGGCACGCCGAGCTTTTCAGCCACCATCTTGCCCACCGTGTGGCCGCCGCTGCCGAACTGACGACTGATCGTAACAATACGTTTGCTCATAATTCCAACTCCTTTTTCAGCAGCCGGCACCGCGCCGGATCAGACGGGCGCCGGAATATCCGGACGCCTTACGCGTCCAGAGGCCATTTCAATCATTATATTATTATATTATACTCCTTTTTCCCGCCATATCAAGGCTTTTCTGTGAATTCCGCTTTTTCGCTTACAGCAGCCCGATGTTCTTTTCGATATACTCCTCTGCCGCCTGTACGCTGCCTTTCAGCGCGCCGTCGTCGAAGGGGACGCGGAGCCCGGCGTTGCGCACCAGGCCCACGAAGGTCTGGCTGCCGCCCTGGCTGGTGTAGGCCATATAGTGATCCCATGCAGCCTGCCAGCCATCCCGGGTCATGATCTCCATGATCTCCAGCGCCACCGTTTGGGCCAGGCAGTAGTCAATATAGTAAAACGGGTTGGTATAGATATGGAGCTGCCGCTGCCAGGTGCGGCCCTGGGAATAGAAAGGCAGATCTTCAAAGTCGATATAGGGGCGGTATTCCTTTTCCAACTCGGCCCACTTTTCATGGCGCTGGGCCGGCGTCAGATCGGGATTGTCGTAGACGATGTGCTGGAACTCATCGACCATGCAGCCGTAGGGCAGGAATTCCAGCGCGCCGATGAGGTGGATCAGCCGGGCCTGCTCGGTCTTGTCGCCGTAAAAGCGCTCCAGATAGGGCCAGCAGAGGAATTCCATCGACATGGAGTGGACCTCGCAGCTCTCCAGCGTCGGCTCGCTGAGGCCCAGCATCTCATCGTCCTCCAGCATGATGGATGCGGCAAAGGCGTGGCCGCCCTCGTGGGTAAAGACCTCCACGTCCCCGGCCGTGCCGTTGAAATTGGCGAAGATGAACGGCGTTTTATACAGCGGCAGGGTCGAGCAATAGCCGCCGGTCATCTTGTTCTCCCGGGAATAGAGGTCGAAAGCCCCCATCTCGTCCATGCGGCCGATCATGGCGGCGGCACGGGGATCCAGCTCACGGTAAAGGGAAAGGCCGGCCTCGTACAAAGCCTCCTCCTCGACCACCGGCTTGGGGTTGCCGGCCAGCGTCATGATGCCGTCGTCGTAAAGGGTGACGCGCTCGATGCCCAGGCGCTGGGCCTGCTGCTTTTTGAGCCGGGCCACCAGCGGCACCACATCCCGCTTGACCTGCTCCCGGAAATTGCGCACCATCTGGGGATCGTAGCTGTTGCGGGTCATGCGCAGATACCCCAGCGGCGTAAAGTTTTCAAAGCCCAGCGTGCGGGCCATGCGGGTGCGCACCTTGACCATGCGGTCGTAGATATCGTCATATTCGGCCGCCTTGGACAGGAAGGCGCGGGCCTCGGCCTCGAAGGCTTCCTTGCGGGTGGCGCGGTCGCGGTCGGTCTTGAATTTGCCCATTTTGGTCAGCGGATAGGTCTCGCCCCGGAACTCGACGGTCAGCGAGCCCTGCAGCTTCTGGTATTCGATCTCCAGCAGCGATTCCTCCTGCATCATGCCCAGGATCTCGGGCGAGATGGTCTTGAGGGCGATCTCTGCGTTGATGAAGGCCACCTTGCCGAAGCGTACCTCCATCTGGGGCCGCCAGGGGCTTTCCAGCATGGCCTTGTAAAGCAGATTGAGCTTTTCCATCAGCGGCGGCGTGGCTTCGGCGTAATACTGCTCCTCGGCCTCGTAAAAGGCGTCGGCGGTGTTCTGGGTGGCGCGGATGGACGACAGGGCCAGCGTCGTCATCACCGTGCGCTCGGTCGCGGTGTAATCCAGCAGGACCTGCACGGCGGCCTCCGGCGTTTCGGCTTCCTGCATCCGCCGGGTATAGTCCAGCACCTGCGCGATGACGGCGGGCACGTCGAGCCGGGTATAGGGTATATCGTTGATCTTCATAGCCTTTCTCCTTTGGATCGTCGGGAATGGATGGGATCTGTTGCACACGGCCGGTCCTTCGGGCGGGCAAACGCAAAACTGACCGGCTTTTTACAGATATTTTCCCTTGTTTTTTTTACAATTTTACTATACCCTTTTCTCCCTCGGAAGTCAAATGCGGAAGCGTTAGTTTTTTAACAAAAAATTGCAAAAAAGCTTGACGAAGCGGGGCATTTATGGGGAAAAAGTGTTGTATTTACCCTATGCCTGTTGTATAATATCTCTATTGGTTTTTTTATATGGCGCGTTTATTTCTCCAGTCAATCTGATTTTTTAGAGGTGAAGTTATGTCCCACACTTTCCAGGGCGGCGTTCATCCCGACGACAGCAAGTCGCTGACGAACCAGAAGCCCATCGAGCAGCTCCCCCCGCCGGAGCAGGTCATCCTTCCCATGTCGATGCACATCGGCGCACCCTGCAAGCCGATCGTCGCCGTGGGCGACCATGTCTGTCTGGGCCAGCGGATCGCCGAGGCCGCGGCGCCGGTATCGGCGCCCATCCACGCCACCGTTTCGGGCACCGTCAAGGCCATAGCCCCCATGGATCATCCGGGCGGCGGCAAGATGCTGTCGGTGGTGATCGAAAACGATTTCCAGGATACCCTCGACCCCTCGGTCCATCCCATCGACGACAGCGGCATGACGCCCGAGGAAATGATCGAATGCATCAAAAACGCCGGCATCGTCGGCCACGGCGGCGCGGCCTTCCCCACCCACATCAAGCTCTCTTCGGCGCTGGGCAAGGTGGACACCGTCATCATCAACGCCGCCGAATGTGAGCCCTATCTGACCTCCGACCACCGCATCCTGCTGGAACAGCCGGGCGACGTTCTGGCCGGCATCCGGATCATCCTGCGCATTCTGGGCCTGAAAAAAGCCCTGCTGGGCGTGGAAGTCAACAAGGAAAACGCCTTTGCCGGCATCCAGGCCCTGCTGCCCTCCGACGGCAGCATCGAGCTGGTGCCCCTGGCCACCAAGTATCCCCAGGGCGCTGAAAAGCAGCTGATCAAATCGCTGACCAGCCGCGAAGTGCCTTCGGGCAAGCTGCCGGCCGACGCCGGATGCGCCGTTTTCAACGCCGATACGGCCGGCGCCATCTACCGCCTGTTCAGCAAGGGGTTGCCCATGTACCGCCGCATCGTCACGGTCTCCGGTCCGGCCATCGCCCTGCCCCGCAATCTGGAGGTCCGCATCGGCACCCCCATCAAAAACCTCATCGATTTCTGCGGCGGCTTTACCGAGCCCCCCACCAAGCTGCTGATGGGCGGCCCCATGATGGGCGTTGCCCTTTATACCGACGAAGCCCCCATCATCAAAGGCACCAACGGCATTCTGGCCTTCGCCGAAAAAGAGCCGCTGCACATCAGCGATCCCCGCTGCATCCGCTGCGGCCGCTGTGTGGAAAGCTGCCCCATGCAGCTGGTGCCCACCTATATTTATCAGGCCGTGATGGCCGACAAGATGGACGACTGCCAGCGCTACAATCCCCTCGACTGCATCGAATGCGGCGTCTGCTCCTACATCTGTCCCGGCAAACTGCCGCTGACCCAGGGCATCCGCACGGCCAAGGCCAGGATCCTGGCCCAGCGCAAAAAGTAAAGGGAGGTAGATAAGATGAACGATCTTTCCAAGCTCAAAGTCAGTTCCTCGCCCCACATCCGTGCCGAGGACACCACCGGCAGGATCATGCTCGACGTGATCATCGCCCTGCTGCCCGCCCTTGCCATCGGCATTTTCGTCTACGGCCTGCGCGCGCTGACCGTCACCCTTTTGTCGGCCGCCGCCTGCGTCTTTTTTGAATGGATCTACGAGCTGCTGGCCCACAAACCTCTGACCATCTACGACGGATCGGCCGTCGTCACCGGCGTTCTGCTGGCCTTCTGTCTGCCGGTGTCGGTGCCCATGTGGGTCGTCCTGCTGGGCGATCTTTTCGCCATCGTCATCGTCAAGCAGCTCTTCGGCGGCATCGGCAAGAACTTCGTCAATCCCGCGCTGGCCGGACGTGCCTTCCTGCTGGCGTCCTTTGCCGGCATTGTCGGCATCACCCCCAAGATCCGCACGGCGCTGCCTCTCTTCACCACGCCGGTCGACGTGGTCACGGCCGCCACGCCTCTGAGCCAGATGAAATCCGGCGCCCTGCCCGACGTTTCCGCTCTGCAGAGCGCCCTGGGCATGGTGGGCGGCTCCATCGGTGAGATCTCGGCCTTCGCCCTGCTGGCCGGCGGCCTCTATCTGATCTACCGCAAGGTCATCTCCCCCCGCATCCCGCTGACCTATCTGGGCACCGTCGCCCTTCTGACCTTCCTCTTCCCCCGCGGCAACGGCCACGTGGAATGGATGCTCTGCCAGCTGGTATCCGGCGGCTTGATGCTGGGCGCCATCTTCATGGCCACCGACTATACCACCTCGCCCATCACCCGGCGGGGACAGCTGATCTTCGGCATCGGCTGCGGCGCCATCACCGTGCTGATCCGGTATTTCGGCACCTATCCCGAAGGCGTGTCCTACGCCATTCTCGTGATGAACCTCTTCGTGCCGCTGATCGAGCGCTATACCATCCCCCGCAAGTTCGGCGCGCCGGCCAATGTAAAAAAAGAAAAAGGAGGCGTCAAGGTTGAAAAATAACGATTACATCCGCCTGGGCGGTATCCTGCTGGCCATCACCTCGGTGGTCGCCCTGCTTCTCGGTTTCTTCAACGATGCCACCCGCGATATTATCGCCGCTTCCAAGGAGGAGGCCAAGATCGCCTCCATGCAGTCGGTCATGCCCCAGGCCGCCGCCTTCACCCTGCTGGAGGGCAAGGCCGCCGGCAGCGCCGCCGAAGTCCAGGCGGCCAGCGACGCCCAGGGCACATCTTTGGGCTGGTGCTTCACCATGACCCCCAAGGGCTACGGCGGCACCATCACGCTGATGGTGGGCGTCAACACCGACCTGACCGTTTCCGGCGTCGAGATCGTCGATCACGGTGAAACGGCCGGTCTGGGTGCCAACGCCCAGAATCCCCAGTGGCTGAGCCAGTTTACCGGCAAAAGCGGCACGCTGAGCGTCGTCAAAAACGCGCCGCAGGACGACCAGATCCAGGCCGTCACCAGCGCCACCATCACTTCCAAGGCCGTCACCGGCGCCGTCAACGAGGCTCTGGCGCTGGCCGCAGACCTTGCAGAGGAGGCTGCCCAATGAAAAACTTCATGAATCAGCTCAAAGAGGGCATACTGACCAACAACCCCATTTTCGTCCAGCTCATCGGCCTGTGCTCCACGCTGGCCGTCAGCACGACGCTGCAGAACGGCCTGGGCATGGGGCTGGCTGTCACCATCGTTCTGATGTGCTCCAACCTGGTCATCTCGCTGCTGCGCAGAATTATCCCCAACCAGATCCGCATCGCCGCCTATATCGTCATCATCGCCGGCTTCGTCACCATCGTCGACCTTTCCATGCAGGCCTGGCTGCCCGAGCTTTCCGAATCTCTGGGTCTCTTTATTCCTCTGATCGTCGTCAACTGCCTGATCCTGGCACGCGCCGAAGCCTTTGCCTCCAAGAATCCGCCCCTTCTCTCGCTGATCGACGGTCTGACCATGGGGATCGGCTTCACCATCGCCATCAGCCTGATCAGCGCCGTGCGCGAGCTGCTGGGTTCCGGCAGCCTGCTGGGCATCCCCGTCTTCGGCAGCGGCTATACCCCCATCATCATGATCATCCTGCCGGCCGGCGGTTTCCTGACCCTGGGCATCCTGATGGCGGTTTTTCAGTATCTTATGCATAAATACAAGAAGGAGGAGAACTGAGCATGCACGGACTGACCTATTACTTTTCCCTTTCCCTGTCGGCCATCCTGATCGAAAACTTCATCTTCGTTAAATTCCTCGGCTGCTGCCCCTTCTTCGGCGTTTCCAAAAACACCGAGACCGCCATGGGCATGGGCGTCGCCGTTACCTTCGTCATGACGGTGGCTTCCGCCGTCACCACGCTGGTCAACACCTATCTGCTGGGCGAGACCTACGCCTATATGCAGACCGTCGTGTTTATCCTCATCATCGCGGCGCTGGTCCAGTTCATCGAAATGTTCCTGATGAAGTCCATGCCGGCGCTTTATGAATCGCTGGGCATCTATCTGCCCCTGATCACCACCAACTGCGCCGTGCTGGGCGTGGCCAACCTCAACGTTTCCAACGGCCTCGATTTCATCAGCGCCATCATCTATGGCTTCTCGGCCGGTATCGGCTTCACGCTGGCCATCGTGCTTTTCGCCTCGGTGCGCGAACGTCTGGAATACGCCGATTATCCCAAATGCTTCAAGGGCTTTCCCATCGCGCTGGTGGCGGCTTCGCTGCTCTCCATCGCCTTTATGGGCTTCCAGGGCCTGTCGATCTTTTAAGCCGCGCGCTGTCAATCCGACTTCTTTTGTGAGGTAATTTGTATGCAAACATTTGTATTTCCCGTCCTGATCCTCGGCGGCCTCGGCCTGTTCTTCGGCCTGCTGCTGGCTCTGGGCTCCAAGATCTTCCATGTGGATAAGGACCCCCGGCTGGAGCAGATCGTGGAAGCCCTGCCCGGCGCCAACTGCGGCGGCTGCGGCTTTTCCGGCTGCTCGGCCTGCGCCAACGCCATCCTTCGCGGCGACGCGCCGGTGAGCGCATGTCCGGTGGGCGGCGCCAAATCGGCCGACGCCATCGCCGCCGTTCTCGGTGTTGAAGCCGGCAATACGGTGCGCATGGTGGCGCACGTCAACTGCCGCGGCGGCATCAACGCCAAGAGAAAGTATGAATATGAGGGCCTGGAAGACTGCCTGGCCGCTTCCCGCGTTGCCGGCGGTCCGCTGGAATGCCCCTACGGCTGCCTGGGTCTGGGCTCCTGCACCAAGGCCTGCCCCTACGACGCCATCCATGTAGTCAACGGCGTTGCCGTCGTTGACGCGGAAAAATGCCGGGCCTGCGGCAAGTGCGTCGCCGCCTGCCCCCGTCACATCATCTCGGTGGTGCGGGAGACCGAGGACGTGTTCGTCAGCTGCTCTTCCCATCAGAAGGGCGGCGACCTGCGCAAGATCTGCAACATCGGCTGCATCGGCTGCATGCTCTGCCAGCGCAACTGTCCGGTGGGCGCCATCACGGTCAGCGACAATCTGGCCTCCATCGATTACGAAAAGTGCATCCACTGCGGCAAATGCGCCGAAGTCTGCCCCAGAAAACTGATTGTCAAGGCCAGCGACAGTGTGATAGAATAATACGACAGAACAGAAAATATCCGATCCCCTTGGAGCGCTGACGGAGGCGATCTTCCATGCAAAGACGAAAGAGTTATTATAAAGCCTATAAAGGCCGGCGGTCCTCCCGCAGCAAGCTGCTGCTGTGCTTTGCCGTTCTGGCTTTTCTGCTGGCTTTGCTGGCGCTTGCCTATTTCATTCTGCCGGAGTTCATCGTGTTTACGGCCGACGGTTTCCATTTCACCTTCCAGCCGGAGCCCGGGCAGACGGCGGAGGAACAGCAGCCCGACGGCTCCGACGCGGAGGAAGACCTCCCCATCGTCATCAACGGCCAGCCCGCCGGCGGCGACACACCCTCCACCGGCGCCGATCCTGCCGGCGAGACGACGCAGGCTCCGGCCTTTCCCGCGCTGCTGGGCGTCAGCGACAATATTTCCAATCTGCTGCGCAGCGGTTATGCCGGAGGATTGGAGAAAGCGGCGCTGGAACGGGGCTGCAATACGCTGTGCTTTACGGTCAAAGGCACCGACGGCATTGTGCAGATCCCGATGGTGTCGGCCTATTCCACCCAGGCGGCCCAGCGGGCCGACGCCCAGGATATACGGGAGGCTCTGGATCTGCTGGCCGACAGCGACATCTATCTGGCCGCCCGCATCACGGCTCTGTGTGACGACGCGGCCGCCCACGCCTTTCCGGAAAGCGCCCTCCGCACCGACAGCGGCGCCGCCTGGCTCGACCGCGGCAATATCGGCTGGATCGATCCCCGCAGCGACATGGCGGCCGAATATCTCTGCGATCTGATCCACGCCTGCAAAAACGCCGGCTTCGACGCCGTGGTTTTCGACCATCTCTGCTTTCCCTATGCCGGCAGGACCGGGCTGATCGACTACGGCGGCGAGCTCCAGGCCGAAGGCCGCGCGGCGACGCTGGAATCCCTGTTTCAGCAGCTGCGGGCGACGGCCGATAAAGAAGGCATCTCCCTCTCCGTCGTTCTGGAACAGGACGGCGCAGACACCGCCCTCAGCGGCCAATCGGCCGAATTGCTGGCCCGGTATTTTCACACCATCTTCGTCGAAGGCACCCTGTCGGCACAGGAAGAGGCCGATCTCCGTGCCGCCGTCGCCGACAGCGGCTGCCGCATGGGCACCATCCACAAAAACGCCTTCCGCCTGCCCTCCGGCGACGATTCGGTCATCGCCGGCTATCTGGAATAAAGAAACGACGCGACCGAAGGCCGCGCCGTCTCCCAAAAGACATATTGGATTTGAATGGCTTCCGTCTGATGGCGGAAGCCATTTTTTTATTCCGCGGCAGTCAGCTGCGGATAATAGGCCATGGGGTCTGTGGGCTGACCGTCGGCATATACCCAGAAAGCCAGACAGTCGCCGGTGGCCATGCCGGTCCTGCCGGCCGTGCCGATGGCCTGTCCGCCGGATACCCCATCGCCGGCCGCCACAGCCGCTTCTTTCAGATGACCGTAGGCCGTTTGCGTGCCGTCGCCGTGGTCGATGGTGACGGTATTGCCATACTCCGGATCAAAGGCCACCTCGGTCACGACGCCGCCGCGGGCCGCCAGAATATCCTTTTGGGCGGCGATGACCACATGGTCGCAGACCAGCTCCTGCCCCGTGACCGGATGGACACGCCGGCCGAAGGCGGCCGTGCAGATATTGCCGGCGGGACAGGGCCAATACCAGATCTCGGACGCCTGTGTTTCCGTACCGGCCGGCGCCGGCGCTTCCCGGTCGGTCTGGCTCAACCGGGCCGTGGGATCGGCCGTGAGAGCCGGAGATCCGCCCGATGCAAAAACAGCCGTAATGCAGCAGCAAAGCAGCAGAGCTGCCGCCGCCGTGGTCTTTGTGCAGGTTTTCATTTTCATAATCGCTTCAATTCGCGCCTCCAACGCGGTTTTGGAAAAGCCGCCGGAAAGCGGGACTTCTGCCCGGCCGGCCCGGGTCTCGGCCATAGCCAGCTGCGCCAGCGCATACCGGGCACGGCATCCGGGCCCCAGCTGCCGCAGGGCCGCCTGGTCGCAGGCCAGCTCCATATCCCTTTCGGCCAGCCCGTAAAGCAGCCAGACGGCCGGGTGGAACCAATAGACCGACAGAGTCAGCGCCAGCAGCGGCTTGAGCCACAGGTCGCCCCAACGGATGTGGGCCGCCTCGTGGGCCAGGACACAGTCGAGCATGCCTTCCCGATCCCAATCGGCTTCGCAGGGCAGCAGGATGACCGGCCGCACCAGCCCGTAGGTGATGGGCGAGGCGATTTCCCGGCTCTGCCGCACCCGGATGATCCGCCGGATGGTCCTGGCCTGTTGCCAGTTTTCCACGCCGGGGATCTCCGCCGGCGCGGCGCCGGCAAACCGCAGGCGGCCCCGCAGATAGGCCAGCAGGAAAAAGCCTGCCATCACCGCGGCGCCCCACAGCCAGACCCGGAACAGGATCCCCTGCCCTGCCGCCAGGTCCGCCGCATCGACCTGTAAGGGCAGCACAGCCGCAGATCCGCCGGATACCGCCGGACCGGATACCGTGCCGGGCATCGCCTGTCCCGTGGACGGCAGGCGCCGCCATAGGCTCCAGATGCTCAGAGACCAGGCAGGCAGCCTGGGCAGCAGCAGGTGAACGGCCGCCGCACCCCAAAGGCATACGAAGGCCCTGCGCGGCAGCTTTCGACTCAGAAGCGCCCGTACCAGCACGATGACGCCGATGAGCAAAGCGCCGGTCAGGCTTCGCGCAAGCAGGCGGCTCATTGGACGTCGTCCAGCTGCCCGACCAGAGCCTTGAGCCGCGCGATCTCCTCCCGCGAAAGGCTCTCCCGGCTGAGCAGCGCCGCGAAAAGCTGGTCGGCGGCGCCGTCAAAGACCTTGTCGATCAATTCCCGCGCCGCGCTGCGCTGCACCTCGTCCCTGGCAAGCAAGGCGCGGCACTGAAAATGCGGTTCGGTGCGGGCGATGGCCCCTTTGGCAATGCAGCGCTTGATCAGCGTGTAGGTCGTGTTGACGTTCCAGCCCACCTGCTCCTCCAGCCGCTGGGCGATGGCCCGGGCCGGCAAGTCGCCCTCTTTCCAGAGCACTTCCATGACTTTTCGTTCCGATTCCTGTAATTTGATCTCCATGAAGGCACCTCCATACGACAGCAGTCTTGTTGCAACATCTATATACTACCACAGTCTTATAAACTTGTCAATACGACTGTCGTAGTATAAAATCCGCCTGCCGGAAGAACTCCGGCAGGCGGTGAATGGATAACTTATTCCTGATGTTCCAAAGCGTCCCCCAAAAGGTCGCCCAGAATGGCGTTGGAGACCAGAAAGCCCTTGGGTGTGAGATGCCAGCTGCCGTCGAAAACGGCGTAACCGGCCGGAACATATTTCTCCAGCCGGGCGGCATAAGGGGCAAAATCGGCTTCAAAACGCTTTTCAAAATACTCCGGATCGATGCCGGCGCAGGTGCGCAGCTTGAGCATGATATATTCGCCGCTGCGGCTCCAGTAGGCCAGCTCGTCCATATCGGCCACCACCGGCCGGCCCGAAAGCACCCCTTCGATATATCCCTCCACATCGGGACGGAAGGAAAAGCGCCGGCCGCCGTAAAAGCTGTGGGCGGCGCAGCCCAGGCCGAGGTATTCCGAAAGATCCCAATATTTGCTGTTGTGGCGGGAGATCCTGCCGTCCCGGGCAAAATTGGAGATCTCATACTGCCGGTAGCCCTTTTGGGCCAGGAAATCGACGGCGGCCAGATACATATCGGCCTGCAGGTCTTCCTCCGGCTGCTCGCAGCCCCGGGCGGCCAGCGGCGTGCCCGGCTCGACCTTGAGGCAGTAGCAGGAGATGTGGCTGGGCGCCAGCGCCGCCGTCTTTTCCAGCGTGTCCATCCAACCCTCCATGCGCTGGCCTTCCAGCGCGTAGATCAGATCGACCGAAATATTGTCGATATACTTTTTGGCCAGGCGGCAGGCCCGGGCCGCCTGTTCAAAGGTATGCAGCCGGCCCAGGGCGGCAAGCTCGCTGTCGTCGGCCGACTGGATGCCCATGGAGAGGCGGTTGACACCGGCGGCCCGCAGCTTTTTCAGCAGCTTTTCATCGACGCTTTCCGGATTGACCTCCACGGTGATCTCGGCGTCCCGGGTCAGCTCGACCCGCCGGCCGATCTCCCGCAGCAGCTTTTCGATGCGCCGGCCGCCGAAGACCGAGGGGGTGCCGCCGCCGATATAGACGGTATCGACCTTGGGGTGGGCATATTTGAAATAATCGGCCAGCTGGCCGGTGAGGGCGGCCAGATAGCGGTCCATCAGCTTGTCGTCGTATTTGCAGACGGAATAAAAATCGCAGTAGTCGCACTTGCGCTTACAGAAGGGAATATGGATGTAGATCCCCAGCGGCGCCGTGCCGCCCGCGGGAAACGTATGCATGGCTTAATCCTCATCCAGCCGCAGAACGGCCATAAAGGCCTCCTGAGGCACTTCCACCGAGCCGAGGGAGCGCATGCGCTTTTTGCCCTCCTTCTGCTTTTCCAGCAGCTTTTTCTTTCGGGTGATGTCGCCGCCGTAGCACTTGGCCAGCACGTCCTTGCGCATGGCCTTGACCGTCTCGCGGGCGATGATCTTGCCGCCGATGGCCGCCTGCACGGGGATCTCGAAGAGCTGCCGGGGGATGTTCTCCTTGAGCTTTTCCACGATCTTGCGGCCGCGGCCGTAGGCCTTGTCGGCATGGACGATAAAGCTGAGGGCGTCGACCACATCGCCGTTGAGCAGGATATCCAGCTTGACCAGATTGGAGCGCTGATACCCCATCAGCTCATAGTCCAGCGACGCGTAGCCGCGGGTGCGCGATTTGAGAGCGTCGAAGAAATCGTAAATGATCTCGTTGAGAGGCAGCTCGTAGTGCAGCTCGACGCGGTTGGTATCGAGATACTTCATGTCTTTGAAAACGCCGCGGCGGTCCTGGCAGAGTTCCATCAGATTGCCCACATATTCGGAAGGCGTGATGATGCTGGCCTTGACGATGGGCTCCTCGGCATATTCGATCTCGGTGGGCGAGGGGTAATTGAGGGGGTTGTCGATCATGACCTCTTCCCCGCTGGTCAGCTTGATCTTATAAACGACGCTGGGCGCCGTGGTGATGAGGTCCAGGCCGTATTCGCGTTCCAGACGCTCCTGGATGATCTCCAGATGGAGCAGCCCCAGAAAACCGCAGCGGAAGCCGAAGCCCAGTGCCGCCGAGCTTTCCGGCTCGTAGGTCAGGCTGGCGTCGTTGAGCTGCAGCTTTTCCAGCGCGTCGCGCAGGTCGGGGTATTTCTTGCCGTCGGCCGGATAAAGACCGGAAAAGACCATGGGCTGTACCTTGCGGTAGCCCTTGAGGGGCTCATCGGCCGGGTTTTGGGCATCGGTGACCGTATCGCCGACGGTGGTATCGCTGACCGTTTTGATGCTGGCCGTGATATAGCCGACCTCGCCGGCCTGCAGGCCGCTGCAGGGCTCCATGCCCAGCGAGCGCAGATAGCCCACCTCGACGATCTGGAACTCGGCGCCGGTGGCCATCATGCGGATCTTCATGCCCGGATGGAAGCTGCCGTCGAAAACGCGGACGAAGACGATGACTCCCTTATAGGGATCATACTGGCTGTCGAAGATCAGGGCGCGGGCGCAGTCGTCCCGGCCAGGGGCCGGCGCCGGGATATTTCGGACGATGTCCTCCAGCACGTCCCGGATGTTGATGCCGGCTTTGGCCGATACCTCAGGCGCGTCCATGGCCGGCAGACCGATGATGTTCTCGATCTCGCCCTTGGCCTCCTTCGGGCGGGCCGAAGGCAGGTCGGTGTTCTTGAT
>CAMEZQ010000023.1 GCA_945947915.1 uncultured Clostridia bacterium
GGCCTCTTGAACCCCATTCAAGCGCGCTACCAAACTGCGCTACACCCGGTCGGCAGATGATATACTAACACACAGTTTTTGTATTGTCAAGCCTTTTCGGAAAATCTGTTCAGCTTCTTGTGTAGCGGACATGAACTTTTGCGGCCTCATGACATAAGCGGCGCCTCCCTGCCGCCGGGCAAAAAAACTGTTGACATTTCGCGTGATTATGCAGTATACTATATTAGCTATGAAAAACGGGGTGTAGCTCAGCTGGCAGAGCGCTTGGTTCGGGACCAAGAGGCCGTGCGTTCAAGTCGCATCACTCCGACCAATCATTCAGCCCGGATCGCGTCAACGGTCCGGGCTTCTTTTTTACACCGCAACGCACGGCCTCTTGTTTATTCCATCCTCGGCCCTCGGCCGCAAGCACAGCGTGCGCCGCGGCCGTGCGTTCAAGTCGCATCACTCCGACCATTTATTCAGCCCGGATCGCGTCAACGGTCCGGGCTTCTTTTTTACACCGCAACGCACGGCCTCTTGTTTATTCCATCCTTGGCCCTCGGCCACAAGCACAGCGTGCGCCGCGGCCGTGCGTTCAAGTCGCATCACTCCGACCAATCGATAAGCCCGGATCGCGTCAACGGTCCGGGCGTCTTTTTTTGCGCCGATACCCGTTCTGCGCCGCCGCCTTACAAACAGCGCTCCCGGCTCCCCGCAAAAAACCGGGTTTTTTTGCTTTACCTCCCCGCGCCAATATGCTATAATTTAGATGATTTCCACGAGTGTGTGTCTTTGTGCCATTTTGTTTTGTGGAACATTGCCAAAAAAACTAAAATTTATTTGTAAAGGATGATAGCTATGAGTATCGAAAAGATCGTCGAGTGTATCAACGCCAAGGCCGATATGCTGACCCAGGCCAGCGACAACATCTGGGAATACGCCGAAATGGCCTTCCGTGAACACAAATCGATGAATGAGATCTGCGCCATCCTGGAAGCTGAAGGCTTCAAGGTCGAAAAGGGCATCGGCGACGTCGAGACGGCTTTCTCGGGCACCTACGGCACCGGCAAGCCGGTCATCGGCATCCTGGGCGAGTTCGACGCGCTGGATAACCTCAACCAGGTGGCAGGCGCCACACATAAGGAATCCTTCAAGGAAGGCTGCCCCGGCCACGGCTGCGGCCACAATCTGTTCGGCATCGGCTCGCTGGCTGCCGCCATCGCCGTCAAGGAATATCTGAAGGAGACCGGCGCTTCGGGCACCGTCGTCTATTTCGGCACCCCCGGTGAAGAGGGCGGTTCCGGCAAGGCCTTCATGGCCAGAGAGGGCGTCTTCGACGGCCTCGACGCCGCCATCACCTGGCATCCCGGCTCGGTCAACATGGCTTCCAACAACAGCTCCCTGGCCAACATCCAGGTCAAGTTCAAATATGACGGCATCAGCGCCCACGCCGCCGGCGACCCCCAGAACGGCCGCAGCGCCCTCGACGCCGTGGAGCTGCTCAACATCGGCGTGCAGTTCCTGCGCGAGCACATGATCCCCGAAGCCCGTATCCATTACGCCATCACCGACGCCGGCGGCTTCTCCCCCAACGTCGTCCAGCCCCACGCCGAAGTCCTCTACCTGATCCGCGCGCCCAAAAACGCCCAGGTCAAGAAGCTTTACGACCGCGTAATGAAGATCGCCAACGGCGCCGCGCTGATGACCGAGACCACCATGACATACGAGTTCATCAAGGCCTGCTCCAACGTCGTCAACAACGTCACCCTGGAACGCGCTCTCGATAAGAACCTGCATGCCGTTCCCCTGCCCGAATACACTGCCGAAGAGCTGGAAACAGCCCAGGCTTATAAAGACACAACCGCCGCCGACGACGCCGATCTGGCTGAGAAGTATTCGGCCGGCGGCCCCGAAGTCGTCAAGTTCATCAAGGAGCATCAGGGCGGCCCCCTCAACAACTTCATCATGCCCTACTTCCCCTCGGGCAAGGCCATGGGCGGCTCCACCGACGTGGGCGATGTCAGCTGGGTCTGCCCGACTGCCCAGATCAACGCCGTCACCCTGGCTGCCAACACCCCCGGCCACTCCTGGCAGATCGTTGCCCAGGGCAAATCCTCCATCGCCCATAAGGGTATGCTCTATGCCGGCGAAGTCATGGCTGCCACCGTCATCGATCTGATGAACGATCCCGAAATGCTGGCCGCCGCCAAGGCCGAACACGCCGAGAAGGTCGGCCCCGAAGGCTACATCTGCCCCATCCCCAAGGGCATCAAGCCCCAGCCCATCAAGTAAACATACCCCAATCACGGCGCATCAGACGAAACGGCGCGGCCCCAGAAAGGCCGCGCCGTCTTTTTATGTCCGGTATGATCCTGTAAAAAAACAAGCTCCGGCGGCAGACACCATCCGCGCGCCGAAGCTCTACTGCCATTTTGCCGCGCCGGGTACAGGCCCTCATAAAGGGCGGATTTCCGGGCGCAGACAGTCTTTTTCACCCCGGATGGAAATGATGCATCCCGCCTGCCGAAAGCGCTCCAGATTGCGTTTTTTCTGTCCTATGGCGATAGACAGCATTTTTTCTGGGACCATTACGGTACACGGAACGCCCCGGGGCAGCAGCGGCAGCATCCGACGGTAAAAACGCTCGCTGAAAACCAGCTCGCCCAAAGCCGGATGATAGGCTCCGGCCTTGACGGCGCCGCCCGAAAGCTCTTCGGTGGGATTGAGCCCCAGACGGATGACCGGGACCGATCTTTCCTCAAAAATATCCAGCAGGTCGGCGCAGATCTCTACAGCCCCGTCGACGGTGAGGGGACGGTAAAGCCCCCGGCGGTAGAGGTCATACAGCGGCGTATGCGACAGCACGCAGGTGGGATAGATGCGCACGCCGTCGGGCCCCAGCGCGGCCAGCTGCCGCGCCGTCTGCCGCTCGTCCTCGGCCGTACTGCCCGGCAGCCCGACCATCATCTGCAAAATGAGTTCAAAGCCATGTGCCTTCACCCTGCGGGCGGCCTCCGCTGTGTCGGCGGCCCGATGGCCTCTGCCCGCTTCACGCAGCACCTCGTCGGACATGGACTGGGCCCCCAGCTCGATGGTGTCGACGCCGTACCGGGCCAGCAGGTCCAATACCCCGTCGTCAACGGCGTCGGGCCGGGTGGAGATGCGGATACCCGTGCAGC
Organism: uncultured Clostridia bacterium; assembly: GCA_945947915.1. Taxonomy (GTDB): domain Bacteria; phylum Bacillota; class Clostridia; order Oscillospirales; family Butyricicoccaceae; genus RGIG1902. The sequence continues at coordinate 3,162 of CAMEZQ010000023.1, forward strand.
TTCCGTCCCGCAGGAAAGGCTGCACGGCCTCCAGATAGGCCATCATGGCCTCCCGGCCGATGGCCGTGAAGCTGCCGCCGTAAAAGGCGATCTGGGGCCGACACGCCCGCTCCAGGCCTGCTTCCACCAGCGCCGCCGCCTGTGCCGGCGTCGGTGCCTGACGTGCGGCGATCTGCTTCTGGTCGCAGAAAACGCAGTTGTGGGGGCAGCCCAGATGGGGAATGAACACGGGAAGGATAGAACGCTTCACAGGTTATTCCTGCCCCATCAGTTCCAGCGCCGCCCGGGCCGCCGCCTGCTCGGCCTGCTTTTTGCTGTGGCCGCTGCCGACGGCGATGGGATTGGAATTGATATGGACCTCGATGACAAAGGTCTTGTCGTGAGCCGGACCGCTCTCCGATTTGAGATGATAGGAAAGGGTCTCCTGGTGGTTTTTCTGGACGATCTCCTGCAGGGTGGTCTTATAGTCGATGAGCTTATGGCCCTCGGCGATGGTGCCGGCCTTGCGGATGAGGAATTCCAGGATAAAGCCCTTGGCCGCTTCTATGCCGCCGTCGAGGTAAATGGCCGCCAAAACAGCTTCGACCGCGTCGGACAGCACCGAGGGCCGCTTGTTTCCTCCGCCATTTATCTCGCCCTTGCCCAGCAGCAGATACCTGCCCAGATCGATCTCCTGGGCGAACTCATAAAGCGACTGTTCGCAGACGATGGAGGCCCGCAGCTTGGTCATCTCGCCCTCGGGCAGTTCGGTGTAGGTATTGTAGATATACTCGGCCGAGATCATGCCCAGCACGGCGTCGCCCAGATATTCCAGCCGTTCGTTGCTCTTGACATGGTGGGCCCGGTGCTCGTTGGCGTAGGAGCTGTGGCACAGCGCGTTGGACAGCAGCGCGGGATCCCGGAAATGATAGCCCTTGATTTCTTCGATCATGTTCTGACTCCTTTCATTCTTTCTGTCCCCGTAAAGAAACGTCGGGGCCGTTTCCGGCCCCGACGGAGATTTGTTCATTACAGGCGGTCGGAAATGTAATTGACGACATCCCCAACGGTGCGCACGTTTTCCAGAACGTCCTCTTCGATCTCGCCCAGATCGAACTCGTCTTCCACTTCCAGCATCAGATCGACGACGTCGATCGAGTCGGCATTGAGGTCGTTGATAAAATGCGTATCCATCGTAATGTCTTCTGCATCAACGCTGAAATGCTCCGCAATCAGGTTTGCCAGCTTTTCAAAAACCATGATATATTCCTCCGTTATATTAAAAATGGATCAAAATGAAAATACATCTTTTTCCCCTGCCCGGCAGCGCCGGACCAAGATTACAATTTTGGATTATAGCAAAGCTTTCAGCTATTGTAAACAGGTTTTTGGGATATTTTACTCGCCGGCTGTTTCTTCTTTCCGGGCCGGACGGAAAGCCGCCAGCGCGGGCGCCTTGTCGGCGATCTCCTCAAGGATACCCGACTGCACATAGCGGCAGGCCTGCGCGACGGCGCTGCGAGTGGCCTCGGGATCGCTGGAGCCGTGGGCCTTGATGACCGGCCGGGAAATACCCAGCAGGGGCGCGCCGCCCACCTTTTTGTAATCCATGGTCTGCTTGAGGTCGTTGAGGCCCCCCTTGACCAGCAGCGCCGCCAGCATGGTCAGGATATTCTTCTTGAACATCCCCTTGAGGATGCCGACCAGATAGAGGCCCAGGCCCTCGTAGGTCTTGAGGACCACGTTGCCAGTAAAGCCGTCGGTGACCAGCACGTCGGCTGCGCCCAGCGCGATGTCGCGGCCCTCCACGTTGCCCACGAACCGGATCAGGCCCTCCTGATCGGCCTGCTTCAGCAGCTGATAGGCCTCCACATGCATGGGGGTACCCTTCGTGTCTTCGGCGCCGTTGTTGATCAGGCCCACTCTGGGATTTTTCACACCCAGCAGCTTTTCCACATACTGCGAACCCATAAAGGCGAACTGCACCATGTCCTCGGGATTGCAGACCACGTTGGCGCCGCAGTCGATGAGCAGCGAATAGCCCGATTTGGTGGGCAGGCAGGGCGCCAGGGCCGGACGGCGGATGCCCTTGATGCGCTTGAGCACGAAGGTGCTGCCGGCCAGAACGGCGCCGGTATTGCCGGCCGAAAGGGCGGCGTCGCCCTCGCCCTGCGCCAGCAGATTGAGCGCCACCGACAGGGACGAATCCTTCTTGCGGTGGAAAGCCAGCGTGGGACTGTCATGCATATCAATGACCTCGGTGGTATGGACGACCCGGATGCGCTGGTCTTCCAGCGCCTTTTCGCGGGCCAGCACCTGCCGGATCTGTCCCTCGTCGCCCACCAGCGTCACCGACAGCCCTTCATGGTCGTTTAAAGCGCGCACGGCGCCGGCGACCAGGGCGTCGGGACCGTTGTCGCTGCCCATGACATCGATGATGATCCTCATAAAACGATATCCTCCTTGATGGTCGGAAGCAGACCCTCCAGTGTTTCAAGAGCGCGCTCGGAGACCTTTTGATATTTTGCCTGCTTGCCCTTGACCCGTTCGTCCAGCGTGTCGATCAGGCCGAAATTGATGTTCATGGGCTGGAAATTGCCGCCCACATAACCGCTGACGTGGCGGGCCAGCGCGCCCAGGGCCGTTTTGCCGGTGAGATCGACGAGGGGACGGCCGGCCAGCATACGGGCCATCTGGATGCCGCAGCACAGGCCGGAGGCCGTCGATTCGACATAGCCCTCAACGCCGGTGATCTGGCCGGCAAAGAAGATCTCCTCCCGGCCGATGACCCGGTAGAAGCCGTCCAGACGGCCGGGGGACGAGAGAAAGCTGTTGCGGTGCATCACACCATAGCGCAGGATCTCCGCCTGCTCCAGGCCGGGGATCATGGAAAAGACCCGCTTCTGCTCGGGGAACTTCAGATGGGTCTGAAAGCCGACAATGTTATACATGGTCCTTTCGGCGTTATCGGCCCGCAGCTGAACGACGGCGTAAGGCTCCTTGCCGGTGCGGGGATCGAGAATGCCTCTGGGCTTCATGGGGCCGTAGCGCAGGGTATCCTCACCCCGGCGGGCCATGACCTCCACCGGCATGCAGCCCTCGAAAACAGCCTTGTCTTCAAAGCCCTTGACGGGCGCCTCCTCGGCCGTGCGCAGCGCCTGCACAAAGGCCTGATACTGCGCCTTGTCCATGGGACAGTTGATATAATCAGCCTCGCCCTTGTCGTAGCGGGAGGCGTAGAAGGCTTTGTCCAGATCGATCGATGCAAAGCTGACGATGGGCGCTGCCGCGTCGTAGAAATGCAGCGTCCGGTCGCCGCCGAACAGGCGGGCGATATCGTCAAACAGCGCGCCGTCGGTCAGCGGACCGCTGGCCACGATGACCGGCCCCTCGGGGATGCGGTCGACCCGTTCTTCGATGACAGTGATGTTGGGATGGCCCTGGATCTTTTGGGTAATGTATTGGGAAAACCGGTCGCGGTCGACGGCCAGCGCGCCGCCGGCCGGCGTCTGATGGCGGTCGGCGCTCTCCATGATGAGGGAGCCGCAGCGGCGCAGCTCTTCCTTGAGCAGGCCGGGCGCGTTTGTGAGACTGGCTCCCCGCAGGGAGTTGGAGCAGACCAGCTCGGCGTAATAGGGCTTGCTGTGGGCCGGTGACATCTCCCGGGGCTTCATCTCGTAAAGCTCGACGGCAAAGCCGCGGATGGCCAGCTGCCACGCGGCCTCGCAGCCGGCCAGGCCGGCGCCGATGATCTTAACCTTCTGCTGCATCGCTCGTTTTCTTCCTTCCACGGGTGGTCTTCTTGGGGGCTTCCTCTGCCGCGCCCTCGGCCGGCTCGGCCTTCTTGCGGCCGCGGGTCGTCTTCTTGGGCGTTTCCTCCGCCGCGTTCTCGGCCGGCTCGGCCTTCTTGCGGCCGCGGGTCGTCTTCTTGGGGGCTTCCTCTGCCGCGCCCTCGGCCGGCTCCGCCTTCTTGCGGCCGCGGGTCGTCTTCTTGGGGGCTTCCTCTGCCGCGCCCTCGGCCGGCTCGGTCTTCTTGCGGCCGCGGGTCGTCTTCTTGGGCGTCTCCTCCGCCGCGCCCTCGGCCGGTTCGGCCTTCTTGCGGCCGCGGGTGGTCTTCTTGGGCGTCTCCTCTGCCGCGCCCTCGGCCGGCTCGGCCTTCTTGCGCGTTTTGCGCTCGGGCATCAGCTCTTCAAAGCCGCAGCCCGGCTTATAGCAGAGGTACTTCTTCTCTTCCCGCGTATATTTCTGATAGATCACCGAACCGCACTGGGGACAGATCCGCTTGGTGGGCTTGTCCCAGGTCATGAAGCTGCATTCGGGATTGTGCTCACAGCCGTAATAATAATAGCCGCTTTTGGACTTCTTCTTGAGCAGCTTGGCGCCGCACAGCGGACAGGGCACGCCGGTATCCTGGGCGATGGGCTTGGTGTTCTTGCACTCCGGATAGCCGGGGCAGGCCAGGAATTTGCCAAAACGTCCCGATTTGATGACCATTTTGCGGCCGCACAGCTCGCAGACGATGTCGGTCTCCTCGTCCTTGACCTTGATGCGCTTTTTGTCCAGATCGATCTCGGCCTGGGCCAGCTCTTTGGAGAAATTATCGTAATACTTGGCCAGAACCTCGTGATAATCGGTCTTGCCGCTTTCCACATCGTCCAGTGTATCCTCCATCTGGGCAGTGAACTTGAGGTCGACGATATCGGAAAATTTATCGATCATCAGATCGGTCACGGCTTCGCCCAGCATGGTTGAACGCAAAGCCTTGCCCTCCTTGACCACATATTCACGGTCGAGGACCACCGAAATGGTGGGCGCGTAGGTGCTGGGGCGGCCGATGCCCTTTTCCTCCATGGCCTTGATGAGGGAGGCTTCGGTATAGCGGGCCGGCGGCTGGGTGAAGTGCTGCTTGGGCTCGGTCTGGATATGGGCCGGCCGGTCGCCGGCCTGCAGCTCGGGCAGCGGGGCCGTGCCGTCGGTTTCAGACGATGCGGCGTCATCGACGCTCTCCTCGTACAGGGCCAAAAAGCCCCGGAAGGCCACCGTCTGGCCCGTGGTGCGGAAGAGACAGCCGCTGTTTTCGATATCCACCGAAACGGTGTTCAGAATGGCTTCGCTCATCTGGCTAGCGATAAAGCGGGACCAGATCAGCCGGTAGAGCTTATACTGGTCGGGCGTCAGATAATCCCGCACCGATTCGGGATCCAGCTGGGGATCGGAGGGGCGGATGGCCTCGTGGGCATCCTGCGCCCCCTTCTTGGTTTTGAAGGTGCGCGCCTTCTCCGGCTTGTATTCTTTGCCGTAGCGCTGTTCGATATAGGCGCGGGCCTGGCTGAGGGCCTGGTCGGAAACGCGCAGCGAATCGGTGCGCATGTAGGTGATCAGACCGGTGACGCCGCGCTCGCCCAGCTCGACGCCCTCATACAGCTCCTGCGCCACCGACATGGTGCGGCGGGCCGTCATGGACAGCTTGCGCGAAGCCTCCTGCTGCAGGGTGGAGGTGATGAAGGGCGGCGCCGGCTGGCGCTTTTTTTTGCCGGTCTTGACGGCGTCCACCACATAGGGATTGCCCTCGATGCGCGCCAGGATCTTCTGGGTGTCCTCGGCGCTGCCCAGCTCGATCTTGCCCTCCCGGTCGCCCTGGAAAACCGAGAGGAACCGCACGCCGTCTTTCTCCAGCGTGACCTCGATGCTCCAGTATTCCTTGGGGACGAAGGCGCGGATCTCCCGTTCGCGGTCGACCACCATGCGGGTGACGGCCGACTGGACGCGGCCGGCCGAAAGGCCGGTGCGCACCTTGCGCCACAGAAAGGGCGAAAGCTTATAGCCCACGATGCGGTCGAGGATACGCCGGGCCTGCTGGGCATCCACCAGGTTCATGTCCAGGTCCCGGGGGGCCTGGACGGCGGCCGTCACGGCCGGTTTGGTGATCTCGTTGAAGGTGATGCGGCAGGTCTTGCTGTCGTCCAGCTCCAGCAGCTCCTTGAGGTGCCAGGAAATGGCCTCTCCCTCGCGGTCGGGGTCGGTGGCCAGATAGACCATATCGGCCTTGTCGGCCGCTGCCCGGAGCTTTTTGATGATTTTATCTTTACCCTCGATGGGGATATATGTCACCTGAAAATTATTGTCGACGTCAACGCCCAGCTCCTTTTTGGGCAGGTCGCGCAGATGGCCCATCGAAGCCTCGACACTGTAGCCGTCGCCCAGATATTTTGTGATGGTTTTCGCCTTTGCCGGCGATTCCACAATGAGTAGCTTAGACATTTTTCCTCCGTTACCTCTGCTTCTCATAATAATTGCCCGGCCGCTGGGCGATCAGCCCCTGCAGCTCCAGCATGGTCAGGGCGGCCAGCACGATGTCGGCCGGCAGCCCGGTTCGTTCAATGATCTCGTCCATATGGGCGCTGCGCCCCATGGCGGCCAGCACGGCGCCCTGCGGATCGTCGGCGGCAAACACAGCGCCGCCCTCTGCCGCCTCCGGGAACGCCGGCAAAGGCGCCTCCGCGGCCTTCTGCGCTCTTTCCCGCCTGATATGCCGCTGCGGCCCGGATACCGGTACGGCGCCGTAGGCCGTCAGAATATCCTCTGCGCCGGTGACGGCGGCCGCGCCCGCCTTGATCAGATTGTTGGTGCCCACATAATCGTCGCTGTCGATGGGCCCGGGCACGGCAAAAACGTCCCGGTTCTGCTCCAAAGCCCGTCCGGCCGTTTCCAGCGCGCCGCTGCGGGCGCCCGCCTCCACCACCAGCACGCCCCGGCTCATGCCCGAAACGATGCGGTTGCGGCTGAGAAAATTCCCCGGGTAGGTGGGCGCGCCCGGATAGTATTCCGAAATGACGGCGCCCTGGCTCAGGATCTCCCGCATGAGGCCGGCGTGGTTGGCCGGATAGCATTTGTCGATGGGCGTGCCGAGCACGGCCACGGTGGGCGTACCGCCGTCCAGCGCGCCCCTGTGGGCGGCGCCGTCGATGCCGGCTGCCATGCCGGAGACGATGATGACGCCGCTGCGCGACAGGGCGTAGGCAATGCCGGAAGCGTGCTTGAGCCCGGCGGCCGAGGCCTTGCGCTGGCCCACCACAGCCACCGACAGCCGCCCGCGGCAATCGGGCAGGCTGCCGCGGACATAAAGCACGGTGGGCGGGTCGTGGATCTCCTTCAGCAGTGCCGGATATTCCGGATCCAGCAGGTCGATCACCCGGGCACCGCACACCTGGCAGGCCCGGGCGATCTGCCCGGCAGGACGCAGGTCCTTATTCCACAGGCTGTCCAGTTCCGCGGCCGTCAGTCCGGGCAGCGCGCCGGCCAGATCCGTCCTGGACGCCTCATAAACGGCCTGGGCACTGCCGAAAGCGTCCAGCAGCAGGGCTTTTTTACGTTTGGAAAGGATCTTGCACTGGCTGAGCCATATGCCGTATTCACACATTACGCCACATCCCTTTTATTCCTTCCGCGCCATCTCATACATAAAGATCGACGCGGCAACGGCAGCATTCAAGGATTGTATGCCAGATATTGGTATAATAACATGTTTATCGCACAAGTCAAGGGTTTTTTCCGAAAGTCCGTTCGCTTCGTTGCCGATCATAACGGCGGCTTTCGCCAGATCCACCGCGCGGATGGGCACGGCCTCCCGGGTCAGGGCGGCGGCATAGACCGGCAGCCCCAGCGCCGCCGTCTGAGCAAAAAAGTCCTCCGTTCCGCCGGTGCAGATGTGCAGCCGGAAGATGGACCCCATGGTCGAGCGCACCGTCTTGGGGGTGTAAACGTCGGCGCAGGCGCCCAGCAGGGCCACCGAATCGATGCCGAAGGCTTCGGCCGTGCGGATGACCGTGCCCACGTTGCCGGGGTCCTGCACATTTTCCAGGGCCAGGACATGGGGGCCGCGCAGGCGGCGGCCCGAGGGGATACCGCAGGTAAAGACGATGCCCTGGGGCGTCTTGACGTCGCTGAGCTTTTCCAGCACCCCTTCCGAGACCTCGTACACCCCCACGCCGGACGGCAGCTGGGGCAGCGCCGTCCCCTCCCGGGCAAAGACTTTGTCAATGGCGGCGCCGCTGCGCAGGGCCTCCTCCAGCATAACGCCGCCCTCGCAGAGAAACAGGCCCTCGGTCTGCCGGGCCTCCCGGCTCTTGAGCAGCCGGGCCGTCTGTTTGACCAGCGGGTTATCCCGCGCCGTGATCTTATTCCGCATCGCTGATCTCCGTCACGTCGCCGTCCAGGCCCATGACGACCACCACGTCGTCGGGCTGAAAGACATAGTCGGCTGTGGGGCTGACCAGCGGCCCCCGGGCGTTCTGCGTTTTGATCAGAAGCACATTGATGGTGCTGCTGCGGCGCAGATCCAGCTGCCGCAGGCTGCGGCCCTGCCAGCTCCGGGGCGCGTGCATCTCGGCCACCTTGTATTCGCCGCCGATGTCGATATAATCGATGACCCGGCCGGAAGAAAGGATGCGGGCCAGCCGCACCCCCATATCGTCTTCGGGAAAAACGATCTGGTCGGCGCCCACCTTCTGCAGCACGCGCACATGCAGGTCGCTCTGTGCCTTGGCGATGACCCGGCGGACCCCCAGCTCCTTGAGCAGCAGCGTCACCAGAATATTGTCCTGCAGATCGCTGGCGAAAGCCACGATGGCGCAGTCGCACTCGGCGACGCCCAGGCGGCGCAGGACGTTTTCGTCGTGAATATCGGCCGCCATGGCGTGGGTGACCTCGTCGGCAATGGCATTGACCCGCGCCTCGTCGCGGTCGATGGCGATGACCTCGTGGTCCAGCGCCGAAAGCTCCCGGGCCAGGGCCGTTCCGAACCGGCCGAGGCCGATGACAACAAATGTTTTCATGTTCTCCTCTTCTCCCATGACTGTCTGCGCAGTCGTTCCATATCCATATCAAAAGCGGCCGTCAGCCGATCAGGATCCTGCCCTCGGGCAGCCGGACGCTGTCGTCGGGGCTTTCCCGCGTCAGCGCCGCCATGCCCACCGTGATGATGCCGACGCGGCCCAGGAACATGAGCAGGATCAGCAGCAGGCGGGAGCCGGTGCCCAGCGCCGGCGTCAGACCGGTGCTCAGCCCCACCGTGGCAATGGCCGAAATACACTCGTAAAAGGCGGCTTCAAAGGCGGCGCCCTCCCCGATGGAGATGATCAGCCCGCCCAGCAGCGCCGCCGAAAAGGCCAGGAAAAAGAGCATCATGGCGTCGAAAATGCTCTTTTGGGGAATGGTGCGGCCAAAGGCCTCGGTGCGCTTTTTGCCCCGCAGGGTGCTCCACGCCGAAAGGACGAGCACCGAAACGGTGGTCGTCTTGATGCCGCCGGCCACCGAGCCGGGGGAGCCGCCGATGAACATCAGAATGTCCGACAGGGCGATGGAGGCCGAGGAGAGATTCCCCTGCCCCAGATGGTCAAAGCCGGCCGTGCGGCAGGTGACCGACTGGAAAAAGGCCTGCAGCAAGCGCAGTCCGCCGCTCGCGCCGGCGCCGGTATTGCCGGCTTCCGCGATGAAAAAGCCTGCCATGCCCGCAAGCAGCAGGACGGCGGTAGCCGTCAGCACCATCCTGGTGTGCAGCGTCAGGCGGCGCAGCCGGCGCTTGCCCCGCAGCACCTCCAGCATCTCGTTCCAGACATAGAATCCGATGCCGCCCACGATGATGAGCACCGAGAGGGTCAGCAGCACCCCGACGTGGTCGCCGTAGGGCGTGATGGAGGCAAATCGCCCGCCCACGCCCAGATTGTCAAAGCCGGCGTTGCAGAAGGCCGATACCGACAAGAAGACGCCCCGCTCCAGCGCACCCCAAAAGCCGAAGTCCGGCAGGAAGAAAAGGGTCAGCGCCACGGCGCCCGCGCCCTCGAAGAGCAGGGTGCCCCGCAGGATCATCCGGGCCAGCCGCACGATACCGGCCGCCCCCTCCAGATTGAGCGAGGTACTGATGAGCAGCCGCTGGCCGATGGTGATGCGCCGCCGGACGGCCAGCGCCACGCTGGCGCCAAGCATCATGATGCCCAGGCCGCCCACCTGGATCAGGCAGAGGATGACCAGACGGCCGGCAGCGCTCCAGTAGGTGGCCGTATCGACCACCGACAGGCCGGTGACACAGGTGGCCGACGTGGCTGTGAAAAGGGCCGTCAGCAGGTCGGCCCGCCCGGCGCCCGACCGGCAGAAGGGCAGCATAAGCACCAGTGTGCCCACGGCAATGGCGGCCAGAAAGGCCCCGGTAATGGTGCGTATGCGGCTTTTGCTGCGGAACCGCCGCCGGCTCGTATCATTTTTAAATACCATATTTCTTCCCCGGTCTTATACCACATAAAGACCCGACGCGCCGCGCCGGGCCTCACCTTGCCGGAAATCCGCCTTGCGGCAGGGCTTTCCATTTTCCATCCAAAAACGTCCGCGGCGGCCCGCAGACCGGAGCTTTTTGCCCCGGAAGGCCCGGACAAACGGGCCTCCGGGCGCCGCGTCGATCGTAATCCTCAGTATAGCATAGGGAAAACCAAGTTGCAAGCCGCCCGCAGGCAGCAGGACGCCCGCGGGAAAGAACCCGCGGGCGGCGACTTATACGACGGCGTCCACGACCCGGTAGATGAGCAGCTCGTGGACCTTGAAGACCGTCTCGGGATCCGATGTGAAAGAAACGGTACGGGGCGACAGGCGGACAACGCCGGGCACCAGCGAAGCCGTGTCGGCCATGTTGGAATCCTTGAAGTCGATCTCCATGGTCAGCGGATCGCCGCAGACCATGGGCCGGATCTCCTCCCTGCGCGCCAGCGCGGCCCGGACGCCGTTATAGATCTTTTCCCGCGCCACGGTAGGATGGATGGATACGGCCGAGAAGCGGCTGCGGCCTTCCTTGACGACGATGGCTTCGATGTTGGGCACGAAGGCGCGGCACTCCTCCGCCAGCGCGGCGTCGCCGATGCAGGCCACCAGCGGCACACCGTAAAAACCGGCCACCAGGCCGTTGGCCACCGTTTCGGTGTTCATGGTGACGCCGTTGAAGCGCAGGTTATAGACCTTGCCGCCGTTATAGCAGTGATCAATAACGCCGCCCAGCGTCAGGCCGGCGCCGGCGTGGCCGAAGGAGATGTAGGCGTCGAAGCTGGCGTCCATGCCCTCCATTTGCAGGCTGCTGCGCATGGCGCCTGAAAGCAGCTTACACCGGGGGTCCATGTCTTCAATAATGAGATTCTCCATGTCGCCGTGACCGTCGCAGACGTAGACTTCGTCGTAGCCGGCGTCGAAGCAGGCGCGGACGGCGGCGTTGACGTCCTCAGCCAGACGCTTGCGGGCAATGGGATAATCCATGTTGCCGCGGTTGGACTGCAGGCGGGAAACATTGCCCTCCATGCCCTCGATGTCGGCGGAAATATAGGCTTTTTTCATAAAAACACATCCTTTCTGATTGGTTCTTTTCTTTGCATTATACCATACTTCGGCGCAAAAAGCGACCCCATGCCTTTTCATATCTTTTTGATATGCGCATTTTAGATCAGATTGACATTTTTCCCTTTTACTGCGATAATAAAGAAAAAGGAGTTTTGATCATGACACGCCACAGCTACCGTCTCAACCTCTATCCACTGGCCGAACACCGGGCGCTGGCCGCCCATCTGGAAAAAATGGCGCGGCGGGGCTGGCGCCTGCGGAAATACGGCGGCTTTCTGCTGACCTATCAGAAGGCCGAGCCCGCCGACCTGCGCTATGCCGTGACCTTTTTCTCCGATCCATCGGCCGGCGACGTGCTCATCTCGCAAAAGCGCTTCCCCATCGAGCGCGCCCGGCAGAACGGCTGGGAACTGGTCTGGGACGACCCCTACCGGCCGCTGCAGATCTTTTCGACAGCCGACGCCGCGGCGCCGCCCATCGAGCCGGATCCCCGGCTGGAATTTCTTTCGGTCAACGCCATGCTGCGCCGCCATCTGTGCGGCAGCCCGCGCTTTGCCGTCTTTCTGCTGGTGCCCCTGCTGGAGTTTCTGCTGCCCGGCTATTACATGATGCAGAACATGGCGCGCACAGACTTCTGCCTGCTGCTTCTGCTGGCCTTTCTGACCCTCTTTTATAAAGCCGGCGAGTGCCTGTGGTATCTGCACTGGCGCGGCCGGGCCAAAGCCGCCGCCGAAGCCGGCCGGCCCATCCCCCCATGCGGCGGACCGCTGCGCCGGGTGCTGCTGGCGCTGCTCTACGGGCTGGGCGCCGTCACCCTGGGCGCCTACTGCGTCGGTCCCGGCGCCCTGCGTCCCCGGCGTCTGATCCCGCTGGCCGCCCTCTTCTTCGTCGCTCTGGTGCAGGCTTCCCACCTGGCGGCCAAAAAATTCAAAGACAACAAATACGGCGTCAAGCAGCTCTTCACCCTGCTGCTGATGATGCCCTTCCTGCTGGCCGCGGCGGCGCTGACCGGATTCGGCCGTCTGGCCGCCTCCGATGTGCCGATGACGCTGGATGCCGGTGCCGCGGCCGTCACGGCGCAGACGCTGGAGCAGACGCCGGAATACACCTTCGGCCCCTATGTCAGCCGGTCTCCCGCGGCCAGCTACCTGGTCTGTCAATGCACCTTCGGCCAGGACCGGGCCCCCCTGGAATACGAGGTCTGCGACATCCCCTGGAGCTGGCTGCGCAGCCATGTGGTCAAATGCACCGTCCGCGCCTACCGCATGACCAGCGACGGCAGTGTCTGGCGCAGCGCCAACCATCCCGGCATGACACTGGAATGCCGGGGCAGCCGCATCCTGTGCTATCGCGACGGACCCTACGGAAGCCTGATCCGGGAAGCCTATCTCCCGTAAGCGCGAAAAGCAAAAACTCCCTGTCTCTCGGCAGGGAGTTTTTTTCATAGGGATGTTTTTACCGGGCGGCCTTGACCACCGGACGGACGTATTTCCAGAACCGCTTGCAGTCGTGGTAGAAATAAAAGACTCTGTCGGGCGTGGTATCCAGGCGGTACCCGCTTTTTTCATAATCAAATTCCCGCATGGCCTGTTCGATCTCCGCCTCGACCGTCTGGTTTTCCGTCTCAAAGTCGAAGGGACCGTGCTCAAAGACGATATACTCGCCCTCGGGGACGTCCATGATCTGCATCTGCGGGGGCACCGGGCCGTCGTAATCGGCCGGCAGGCGGACGCCGTAGGCCTCGGCCAGAGGGATCCCCCAGCTGCAGATCCTGCCGGTGGGCGCGTTGATAAAGGCCATCAGCTGTCCGCTGCCGCTGTCGGGCTGGTCGCCGCCCACGTCGTCCAGCTTGCCCCCGACGCTGTCCAGCAGGCCGCAGATGGTCTCGCAGTCCTGTCCGGGCACGGCGCTTTGCTTCTGCCAGAAATCCCAATAGCCGATGCTTTCGTAATTGCGGATGTGCAGAAACCTGTGGGCGGGAATGGTCACGAAATAGATCTTGATATTCTCCGTAGATTTTGCCATACCTGTTCCTCCGATTCCTAATAAATAGCAGTCGAACGGCCGGAGGACGGTGCGCAGCACCACCGGCGCCGGCGCCTTCCGGTAGGCGCTGGGCGTCATGCCGTAAGCCTTTTTGAAGGCGCGGGTAAATGCCTCGTGGGAAGAAAATCCGTATTCCAGCGCGATATCCAGAATACCGTCCTCCGTGTCGCGCAGCGCCCGCAGGGCGAAGGCCAGCCGGCGGTAATGCAGATACTCCCGCAGCTGCATGCCAGAGATCTCCCGGAACTTCCGCGACACATAGTATTCGGAATAACCCAGCCTGGCGGCCAGCCGGCGCAGGGTGACCGCCTCGTCTCCGCGGCTTTTGATGCACTGGTCGATCTCGCCGATGATGATTTGTATGCTTTTATACCACGTCTTCATCCTCTCGCCTCTCTTTCCTGCCTTGTACACAGTTTACTCCGCAAAGCGGCGGCCCGCTTGATCGCACTTGCTTCTTTTACATACAACTACATACAACAAACGGGCAGCCCTGTGCGGAGCTGCCCGTTTGGGATCGATCTGTCGTGTTTTTTTCCGACAGGCAGACGCTTAATAAAGCTTGGCGCCTGCCGGGATATGCTCGTCCACCATCAGGAGGTTCAGGCCTTCCTTGCCGTCCTCCTCGTGTACGGCTGAGATCAGCATGCCTTCGGAGTCGATGCCCATCATCTTCCGCGGCGGCAGATTGACGATGGCGATGGCCGTTTTGCCCACCAGCTCCTGGGGCTCGTAATATTCGTGAATGCCGCTGAGGATCACGCGGTCCTTGCGCACGCCGTCATCCAGCGTGAACTTCAAGAGCTTCTTGCTCTTGGGTACGGCCTCGCAGGCCAGGATCTTGACGGCGCGGAAATCCGACTTGGAGAAGGTTTCAAAATCCACCGCTTCTTCAAACAAAGGCTCGACCTTCACATGGGAAAAATCGATCTTTTCCGCCGGCTTTTCTTCCTCCGCTTCGGCTTCCGGAGCGCTTTCAGCAGCCGCTTCGGCCTTTCTGACGCTCTCCGTTCCGCCCAAAGTTTTCATCGTCGGGAAGAGCAGGACGTCGCGTATAGCCTGGGAATCGGTGAAGAGCATGCACATACGGTCGATGCCGTAGCCTATGCCGCCCGTGGGAGGCATGCCGATCTCCAGCGCGTTGAGGAAGTCCTCGTCGGTGTGGTTGGCCTCGTCGTCGCCCTGGGCGAACTGCTCCTCCTGTGCGGCAAAGCGGGCGCGCTGGTCGATGGGGTCGTTGAGCTCGGAATAGGCGTTGGCCATTTCCCAGCCGTTCATAAAGAACTCAAAACGCTCGACGTAATCAGGCGCGTCGGGCTTGCGCTTGGTCAGCGGGGAGATCTCAACGGGGTGATCCATAACAAAGGTAGGCTGGATGAGATGTTCTTCGACGAACTCTTCAAAGAACAGGTTGAGGATGTCGCCCTTCTGGTGGCGCGGCTCGTATTCCACATGATGGGCGTCGGCGGCGGCGCGTGCCTCCTCCAGCGTGTGGATCTCGTTGAAATCGACGCCCGAATACTGCTTGACGGCGTCCACCATGGTGATGCGGGCAAAGGGCTTGCCCAGATCCATCTCAATGCCGTTGAAGGTGATGGTGGTGGTGCCCAGAACCTCCTGGGCCACATGGCGGTACATCTCCTCGGTCAGATCCATCATGCCGTGGTAATCGGTAAAGGCCTGGTAAAGCTCCATCAGCGTGAACTCGGGGTTGTGGCGGGTATCAACGCCCTCGTTGCGGAAAACGCGGCCGATCTCATACACCCGGTCGAGCCCGCCGACGATCAGACGCTTGAGGGGCAGCTCCAGCGAGATACGCAGCTTGCGGTCTTCGTTGAGGGCGTTGAAATGCGTGACGAACGGACGGGCGGCGGCGCCGCCGGCGTTGGAGACCAGCATGGGGGTCTCCACCTCCAGAAAGCCCTTGTCATCCAGGAAGCGGCGGATGCAGGAAATGATGCGGGAACGCTTGATGAAGGTCTCGCGGCTTTCGGGATTCATGATCAGATCGACATAGCGCTGGCGGTAGCGCATATCCACGTTGGTCAGGCCGTGGAATTTCTCCGGCAGCGGGCGCAGCGACTTGCTCAGCAGCATGAACGACTGCACATGAACAGAGATCTCTCCGCGGCGGGTGCGGAAAACAAAGCCCCTGATGCCGATGATATCGCCAATGTCCAGCTTCTTGAACTGCTCGTAGGCTTCCTCGCCTACTTCGTTGATCTTGACATAAAGCTGGATGCGGCCCTCTTTGTCCTGCAGATCGCAGAAAGAGGCCTTGCCCATGTCGCGCATGGACATGACACGGCCGGCCATGGAGACCGTCTGGTTTTCCATGGCTTCAAAATGATCCTTGACCGTCTGGCTGTAGGCGGTGACATCATATTTGGTAACGGTGAAGGGATCGCGGCCCTCGCTCTGCAGCCGGGAGAGCTTGTCGCGCCGGATCTGCAGCAGCTCGCCCAGCTCCTCGCCGGACAGCTCCTGCTGTTCTTCGTCTCTTTCGACTTCTGTGCTCATTCTTTTTCTCCTTTATCTATTCAGATGGCTTCGGCAGCTGTGCAGCACTGTCTGCCGCGATCACCGTGTGACCGAAAGGATGGTGCATTTATAATGGCCGGCAGGCGCTTCCACCGTGACGGTCTCCCCGGCGCGATGGTGCATGACGGCCTTGCCCACGGGCGACTCATCGGAGATCTTGTTCTCCTTGAGATTGACCTCTCGTGTGCCGACGATGGTGTATTCCTCCGGCTCATCGTCGTCCTCAAACCGAACAACGATATGGCTGCCGTATTTGACCTCATCGGACGCACCCACCGGCTCCTCGATGATCTCGGCGTTGGCGAGGATATATTCCAGCTCGGCGATCTGGGAATAGAGTTTGCCCTGCTCGTTCTTGGCCTCGTCGTATTCAGCGTTTTCCGAAAGGTCGCCGTAGCCGCGGGCGATCTTGATCTGCTCGGCCACCTCGTCGCTGCGCACGGTCTTCAGCTCATCCAGCTGGGCCTTCAGCTCATCATACTTGGCCTGGGTCATTCTCTCTACTTTCTGCATATCTGTTCGCTCCTGTCTTGATTTTATTGCAACTCGATCCTGTCTGCATATTTCAGTACATTATATCCGAATTGGGCCGTATCTGTCAAGCGCCCGGCCCCACCAAACTTCCGCACGCGGCCAGGGCAGGCTGCCCGACAGCAGCAGACTGCCCAACAGCCGGGAGCGGCCGTAGCGCGCCGTCTCCGGCAGCCAGCCGTCACCGTCCCGCAGGATCAGTTCCGGCCGCACCGCCCATGGACAGTCCATCCCCTTCCGGGTCAGGTCGATCACCACGTCCTCGCCGCGGTACGCAAAGCCGTCGTCAAAGGCCACGGCGGCACGGCAGGCTCCCATATCTTCCCCCGGAGCAGCCATCCCGAAATGATCCAGAAGCCCAGCCTGCGCAGGCTCGGCCCATGCCCCGCCGCAAAGGTGCAGATAACGGCACTTCTCCGCCAGCGCTTCCACGCAGGAAAGCACATCCCGGTCGGCGGCGCGCGCAAAGATCCGGACCTGCCCCAACGGCGCCTGCCTGCCCATGACGTCAAGAACGGCCCGGGCGGCCAGTCGGCGCAGGGCCGGCAGATCGTCGCAGGGCCGCAGCCCCAGCCGCAGTCCCTCGGCCTCCAGCGGCCCGGGCAGCACGGCCTCCCGCATCCCCAGGTCGATCATCCGCGCGAGTGCCCGGGCATAAGCTTTCCGGCGCGCCCGCCCGGAAAGTCCAAAAGGCAGGGCCAGGTCGACCTGAACGACCTCGGCCCTGCCTGTCTGCAGGTGCTTGATTTCCAGCCCGCACCGGCCAAAAAGCCGGCGCTGCCAGGCAGAGGTGCCCGGCGCGGGCAAGATCCGCTGTGTCAGAATGGCCGGCATACGCATCCTTCCCCTTTCGGGACCCAGTATATGCCGCACCGGCCCGATTATGCCTCAGGGCTGCGCCGTATCTCCGGCAACGTCGGGCGCCGCGGCGCCCAGCAGCTCCAGCGCCTTCTGCAGCTGGGTATCCTGCGCATCGGTCAGCGTGTAGAAATTATAAAAATCTTCCTCCGACAGGGAGATCTGCACATCCGGCTGGATGCCGGTGCCGGCCAGGCTGACGCCCTTGGGGGTATAGTATTTGAGCGTCGAGAGGTTGACGGCGCCCTCGCTGAGCGGGATCAGCGTCTGGGCATACCCCTTGCCCGTGGTGGCGTCGCCCACCACCTGCGCCACGCCGTATTCCTGCAGCACGGCGGCAAAAAACTCGGCGGCGCTGATGGAATATTCATTGGTCAGCACTACCATGGGCAGTTCCACACGATCAGCGTCGGAGCGGTATTCGGTTGTCTCACCCTGATTATCGCTCATGGTGATGATGGTGCCCTCGGGCAGCAGCAGGTCGAGCATATTGCTCATAACGTCCACATAGCCGCCGCCGTTGAACCGCACGTCAAAGACCAAACCCTTGGGCTGCTGGGCCAGCAGACCATTGAGCTTTTCCTCAAACTCCACGTCGACGTTTTTGTCGAACCCGTCGATGGCCAGATAGCCGATCTCCCCGATCATGCGCGCCTCAACGCCGGGATTGAAAACGGCGGCGCGGGTGATGTCAAAGTGCAGCGTCTCCTCACCGCGCCGGACGCCGACGGAAACGTTGGTGCCGGCTTCGCCGCGCACCATGGCGACCAGGTCGGTATAATCGCCAAAGGTATCGGCCGAAACGCCGTCGACTTCCACGATGACGTCAAAGGCGCGCACGCCGGCCGTTTCCGCCGGGGAGCCGGAAGTGACCTCTGTGACGGTATAGCCGCCGTCGTATTCGGTGGAAATGGTCACGCCGATGCCCACATAGCTGTTCTCGTTGGCTTCCAGAAGGGCCTCGTATTCCTCCTGGCTGCAATAATAGGACCATTTGTCGCCGATGCCGTCGATAAAGCCGGCCAGCGTGGCGTCCATGGCCTCGTCGTAGTCGTATTCGCCCACATAGTATTTATCGACCACCGCGACCAGTTCCTTGAGGCGCCTGTAATTGGCCTCGGTCGCCTGCAGGTCGCCCAGTTTTTGGTTGTAGAGCTCGGTCATGCCGAAAACACAGATATTGGCTGTCGTCACGACGGCCAGAAAGATGAGCATCAGACAGGTGCCGATGCGCACGGTTCTCTTCTTTTTCATTGGAAAACACCCCTCGGGATATGGGAATTTGCGCTTTTACGCGTAGATGACCTTAAAGCCGGGATACTGGCTGATCGGGTCGACATAATTGCCGTTTTTGATGATCTCAAAGTGGAGATGGGGGCCGGTGGAATAGCCCGTGGAGCCCACATAGCCGATCACGGCGCCCTGGCTGACCTTCTGCCCCTTGGAAACGGCCATCTTGGACATATGGGCATACAGGGTAGCCACGCCGCCGCCGTGATTGATGACGACGTAATAGCCGTAGGCCGTGCTGTAGGCCGCCGTCGTCACGGTGCCGCTGTTGGCGGCGTAGATCTTGGTGCCCGAAGAGGCCCGCAGGTCGACGCCGGTATGCAGCTTATAGACGCCGGTGATGGGATGGGTGCGCATGCCGTATTTGCAGGTGACCACATTGTTGGCCGCCGGCAGGGGCCACATGAAGCTGCCGCCCACATAGGTGGCCGACGCCTGGCTCTTGGCCAGCTCGTTGACGGCTTTCTTGATCTCCTCCGACAGGCGGTCCTCCTCGGCCTCGATCTCCAGATACTGGGCCTTGGCGTCGCCCTCGGCCGCTTCGATCTGCTTCATCTGGGCATTCCGGTCGTTATAGGTGGCCTCCAGCTCCTGCTTGTTGGCTTCCATGGAAGCCTTGACCTCCACCGCGTCGGCGCGGTCGGCCTCCAGCGAAGCCTTCTGCTCGGCAATCTGCTCTTTCAGCGCCTTGAGCTCTTCAAACAGCTTCTTGTCGTATTTGGAGATCTGGGAAACGATCTCGTAGCGCGACAGAAAATCGGAAAAATCGTCGCTGGAAAGCAGAATGGAAAGATAACTCATGCTGCCGTTTTCGTGCATGAAGCGCACGCGGTCCTTGAGCTTGTCATACTGCTCGGCCTCTTTGCGCTGGCTCTCGGCCAGCTCGGCTTCCTTGATGACGATCAGACCGTCCAGCTGGGCGATCAGCTCCTCCTGGACCTCCAGCTCGGCCTCGGCCGCCTCAATGGCGGCGTCCAGCTTGCCGATCTCCTCCAGAATGGAGCTTTTCCGGCTCTGCAGCGCGGCCAGCTCCTGCTTGGCCTGCTTTTTCTTGTCGGTCAGACTGGACAGCTTGTCCTTCAGCCCGTTGACCGTCGACTGGGTGACGGCGGCCGAAGCCGAAAGCGCGCTGAGCAGAATGGATCCGATCATCAGAACGGCGAGAAATCCAGCGATGAAAGCCGCGCCGCGCCGCATCATCGTCTGCCGTTTCGCGTAATTCGTATGTTTTTTTGCCATTGTTTCAAATCCTGTTTTCCGTCTCCGCAAGTCAGCAAAAGGCTAAACCTTGAGGAATTTGCGTATGGTCCACGTACTGCCGATGACGCCGATGATCATGGCGGTCACGACCAGGATGGGCAGAAGCCCCGCCCAGATCTGTTCAAATCCAACCATCGTAAAAATGCCCGAGCTGGCCACCAGCTTTTCGGTGATGTAATTATACACGCCCCACTCGGCAAAAAAGGCCAGCAGACCGCCCATCAGCCCCAGCGCTGTGCCCTCGATGACGAAGGGGGCCCGGATAAAGCCGTTGGTGGCGCCAACCATTTTCATAATGGAGATCTCCTCGCGGCGGGCGAACATGGCCAGCTTGACCGTATTGGCAATAATAAAAACGGACACGGCGCCCAAAAGCGCCATCAGCGCGTAGGAAACAGCGTTGACCACCGACCGGATCTGGATCAGGCGATCGGAGATCTCTTTTTCGCTGTTGGTGCCGCCCACGCCTTCCAGGCCGCGAATGGCCTCCACGGTCTCGTCGTGGCGGGAAACGTCTTTCATCACGACCCGGTATTCATCCCGCAGCGGATTGTCTTCCCGCAGGTCTTCCATGATATAGGCGTCCTCGCCCATGGTCTCCAGATAATTTTCAAAGGCCTCTTCCTTCGGCACGAAGGTCACGTCCTCCACATTGTCGATGGCCTCGATGGCTGCCTGCATGGCCACAGCCTGCTCTCGCGTGAGCGTTTCGTCAACGAACACGGCGATCTCGTTCTGGGACGCCAGCCCGTCGATGAGCAGGTCGATGTTGTAGGCCACCAGACCAAAAGTGGAAATGATCAGCAGACAGGCGGCGATCACGGTGACTGCCGCAAAGCTCATCAGCCCGTGGAGCTTGATGCCCATCAGGCCCTCTTTGATAAAATACCCGAAATCGGGCTTGGTTTTATTCTTCATTCCGTTCATCCGTGTAATATCCACCGGTCCTGTCACTGATCACCGAGCCGCGCTCGATGGCAATGACGCGTTTTTCCAGCTGGTCGACCAGCTCCTTCTCGTGGGTGACCACCAGAACGGTCGTCCCCAGCTTGTTGATCTTTTCCAGCAGCAGCATCAGCTCCACCGAGCGGGACGGGTCGAGATTGCCCGTCGGCTCGTCGGCGATGATGACGTCGGGATTGTTGACCAGCGCCCGGGCAATAGCCACGCGCTGCTGCTCGCCCCCGGAAAGCTGATGGGGCAGCCGGCGGGATTTGTTCTTGAGGCCCACCAGCTCCAGCACATAGGGCACCCGTTTTTTGATGACTCGTACCGGCGCGCCCACCGCCCGCATGACGAAAGCGACGTTTTCGTACACGCTTTTATTGTCGATCAGGCGAAAATCCTGAAATACGACGCCGATGGTCCGCCGCAGATAGGGGATATCCTTCTGCCGCAGAGCGCCGATGTCGAAGCCGTTGACCAGCACACGTCCCTCGGTCGGCTTAAGCTCGGCCGAGAGCAGCTTGATCAGGGTCGACTTGCCCGACCCCGAAGGCCCCACGACAAAGACGAATTCACCGTCTTCGATCCGGAGAGAAACGCCGTTGAGCGCCCGGGTCGTATTGTCGTAGACCTTGTAGACGTCCTGTAATTCGATCATTGTTGCTTAATAGTTCTCCCTGGATTTGAGGTACTGCTTGACCATCAGCGCCGTTTTGAGCACGATGGCGTTGTCGAACTCGCGCAGATCCAGCCCGGTCAGCTTTTTGATCTTTTCCAGGCGGTAGACCAGCGTGTTGCGGTGGACAAACAGTTTTCTGGATGTTTCCGATACGTTCAGGTTGTTTTCAAAAAACTTCTGGATGGTGAAAAGTGTCTCCTCGTCCAGTGCCTCGATAGAACCTTTCTTGAAGACTTCCGAAAGGAACATCTCGCACAGCGGCGTCGGCAGCTGGTAGATCAGACGGCCGATGCCCAGATTTTCAAAGCTGATGACCGTCTGGTCGGAACTGAAGACCTGGCCGATGTCGACAGCCATCTGCGCCTCTTTGAAGGAGCGGGCGATATCCTTGAGCTGATTGGCCACCGTGCCCATGCCGATCACGTGGGGCAGCCCCAGCTCCTCGCCGATGCCAGCGTCGATCTGCTTGCCGATGCGGGCGATCTCCTTGCTGTCGCCAGTCTTGAGCTCCTTGACCAGCACCACCTCATTCTCGTTGATGGTGATGGGGAAGTCCTTCTGCCGGTCGGGGAACATGCGGCCCAGCGCCTCGACCACCTGAGCGTCCTGCGCCTCGGTCAGACGAATCAGGTAAACGACCCGCTTTGCCTCATTCTGAAAATGCATTTCACGGGATTTGATATAGATATCGCCGGTCAGGATATTTGAGAGAATGATGCGTTTGATAAAGGCTGACTTGTCGTGCTTTTCGTCATACAGCGATTTGCTGTTGGAAATGGCCACGGCCGTCAGCGCACAGACCGTATCGGCCATCTCACCCCGGCTGGCGCAGAAAGCGGCGTATTCGATGCCGTTCTCATAGCCCTTGAGCAGCTGGAACGTATAGCCGCCGAATTCGCCCGCCTCCTTGCCGCTGGCAAAAAAGGCCGCAGCGCTTTCAATGGTATCGCCGATCAGCTTGATCTCCGTGCAGGAGATGATATTGCCCGGCTGGTCGACAACGCCGACCACGAAGGGAACCTTTTCTTTGATCTCGAGCAGGATGCTCTGAAATAACCTCGCTGCCATACTTTATTCACCCTTTGTAACATTTACATAAATATTGAGGCTCTAACATGTCTATTTTACTGTATGCTTTTGCTTTTTTCAACAATTTTCAATAAAAAAATTTTGTATTTTTTGGACTACTCTGCGCATCCGCAGCTCTGCAGCAAAAAATCGGCTTCCTGCCGGGTCAGCCGGCGCCATTCTCCCGGCGCCAGACCGCCGTCCAGCCGCACGCCGCCGATGGATTCCCGGTGGAGGGCGGCCACCGTTTTGCCACAGGCGGCAAACATCCGCTTGACCTGGTGGAACTTGCCTTCGGCAATGGTGACGCGGCAGCGGCAGGGATCCTCCCCGTCGATCTCCAGCCGGGCCGGCATGGCGGTAAAATCTCCCAGCCCGATGCCGGCGGCAAATGCCTCGATATCCTCCGGTTCTGCCGGACGGTCGAGAACCACCCGGTAAACTTTATCCATATGGTAGCGCGGCGAGGTCAGCCGATGGTTGAGCTGGCCGTTGTCGGTCAGCAGCAAAAGGCCGGTGGCGTCCTTGTCCAGCCGGCCAACGACGCCCAGCGCCCGCCGCCGCAGCGCCTCGGGCAGCAGATCAATAACGGCCGGGTCCCGCGTATCTTCCGTGGCTGACACCCAGCCGGCCGGCTTGTTGAGCATCAGATAGACATATTCTTCAAATACCAGCGGCTGCCCGTCCAGCAGCAGCGCCGCCTGCGGCGCGGTTTTCCGGTCGGGCTGGCGGCAGACCTGCCCGTCGACACAGACCCTCCCCTTCCGGATGGCTGCCTGGGCCTCCGTGCGGCTCATAGCTGCCGCCTGGGATATCAGCTTATCCAATCGCATCATCGCATGTTTCCTCCTCGCTCATCTGCCGGTGCCGCGCACAGTCACCACCGTGATCTCCGGCCTTGAAAAAAGCCGCACCGGCAGCAAAGACATCCCCAGACCGCGGTTGACATAGACCACACCGCCGTCGGTTTTCCGATATTCGCCCCGGTAATAGACCTCGGCGCCGGCAGGCAGGATCCGGTCCAGCAAAAAGGGCAGAAAGACCTGTCCGCCGTGGGAATGGCCCGAAAGCTGCAGTTCGGCGCCTGTCACCGCGTCAGCCAGATCGGGTTCGTGGGCCAGCAGCAGGTCGAAACCGTCGGTCAGCAGCGCCGCCACATTGGGGCTGTGATAAATATAATCGGCCGCGCCGACCACCCGCATGCCGCAGGGCAGGGTGACGGCCTGATTCTCCAGCAGCGTGAAGCCGGCCTTTTCCATCAACCCGGGATAGACAAACTCGGCGCCGCCGCCCACGTCGTGGTTGCCCCGCACAGCGAATTTATACGCGGCTTCCAGGCCGGCCAGCACGGCCATATCGGCTTCAGCATCGCCGGCATATGTGCTGTAATCGTCGTAAAGATCGCCCAGAAACAACACGGCGTCGGGCGCCAGGCTGTTGATCTGCGCCACCAATGTCCGGAGGTCCTCGATGTCCTTGGCCATGCCGATGTGGGTGTCGCCAAAAGCCACGGCGCGGAAGACGCCGTCGATCTCCCCTTCCATCTCCAGCCCGGTGACCTCCACCCAGTTGGGCTCGACGCGGGTCATATACAGCCACAGGCCGCCGGCCAGGCACAGACAGGCAAGCAGCAGGCCGCACAGCCTGCGGATAAAGTGTTTTCTCCGATTTCCGGCCACGGGCTACGCCTCTTCCCCGGCGGCCAACACCGCCTGCCACAGCTCCCGGATGCGCCCGTTCCGGCCCAGCAGGTAAAGATACCCAAACAGCGCCTCCAGCCCGGTGGCGTAGGCATAGGCTTCGGCGCCGGCATGCTTGGGGATCGTCTTGGGCTTGGCGTTGCGTCCGCGGCCGAAAACGGCCTTTTCGTCCGCCTCCAGCAGCGGCAGCAGCGCCCTGGCCGCGCGGCACTGGGCTTCGGCGCTGACCAGCGCCACCGTGCGCCGGTGGGTCTCATGGGCCGGAAAGGCCCCCTGATGGACGACGTGGCTGCGCGCCAGCAGCTCGTAAACGCAGTCGCCCACATGGGCAAGCGTCAGCGTGGGATAGGCCAGCACCTGGGCCGGCGTCATATTTTCTCTGAACAATTCCAAATGGATCACCCTGTTATTCTTATTTCTGATATCCGATCCCTCTGCCGCGCGGTGCACCGTGGGTCTCCCCGGCCGCCGGCATGATTTTATTATTATAGCATACCTGGCGGCAGACAGGCAAATTTCCGTACAGCATGCTATTTTTTAAAAGGACTGTATATTTTTCCCGCCTTTTATGCTATACTGTTGCTGTCCAAAATAAATACGGAGGTTTTGAACATGGCAATTACAATCATCGACCAGAATACCTTTGAAGAAACCATCGGCTGCGGCAAGATCGTCATCGTCGATTTCTTTGCCACCTGGTGCGGCCCCTGCAAGGCCCTGGCCCCCATCCTTGAAGAAGTCTCGGAAGAAGTCAACGCCGAAGAGGTGGTCTTCGCCAAGCTGGACATCGACCAGAACGTCCCTCTGGCCCGCAAATACGGCGTCATGAGCGTCCCCACCATGGTTGCCTTCAAAGACGGCAAGGCCATCGTCAAGATGATCGGCCTGCATCCCAAGGAAGACGTCCTCAACCTGATCGAGGAAGCCAAAAAGCGGGCGTAAGCTTTTCCACAGCCTGTGGAACACAGCAAAAAAGCCGGCCGGTCATCCCGGTCGGCTTTTAATTTGTGATCTATTCGGAGCTTACTGAGCGGAGTTGAACTTACCGGCAACCTGGCTCTTCTTGCGGGCAGCGGTGTTCTTATGCAGGACGCCCTGCGCAGCAGCCTTATCGATGGCCTTATTGGTAGCGTTGAAAGCTTCCTTCGCAGCCTCGCCGCCGACTTCCAGCGCAGCGTCGAACTTCTTCAGCTGAGTCTTCAGCGCAGACTTGGCAGCACGATTCTTCTCGTTCTGCATCTTGCTGACGAGAACACGCTTCTTCGCAGACTTGATGTTAGGCAAAATCACAACCTCCTTCAGACAAATTTACAGTACATATATATTAGCACCTCTCCCGCCAAAAATCAAGAATTATTTTCGCATATTTTTCGCCCGGCTTCGGAAAATAGTCAGAAAGGAGGTGCCGTGTCATGTATTCCTGCCGTACCGATCTGGCGCTGGAGCGCCACGCCCGTTTAAAAAATCTGCCTCGCGCCCTGCCCGGCCTGGATGTGGAGGCCCGCACGGAGGATGGCGTCCGCATCACACAGATCGATGTCACGACGCCGGCGGCCGCCCATGCCATCGGCAAGCCCGAGGGGACCTATATCACCCTGGACCTGGAGCAGAGCTGGCAGCAGGATGACGATCTGGTGCTCAGCGTTGCCCATAAGCTGGCCCGCGCCCTGCGGCCGCTGGTGCCGGAAAGCGGCGGTATTCTGGCCGTCGGCCTGGGCAACCGCCTGGTGACAGCCGACGCTCTGGGCCCTCTGGCGCTGGAAAAGATCATCGTCACCCGCCATCTGCAGAAGCAGCTGCCCGGCCTGTTCGACGACCTGCGCCCAGTGGCGGCCATCGCGCCCGGCGTCATGGGGCGCACCGGCATGGAACCGCTGGAGATCATCGCCGGCGCCGTCGACCGCCTGCATCCGGCCGCCGTATTGGCCATCGACGCCCTGGCCGCCGCTTCCCTCGACCGGCTGGGATGCAGCTTTCAGATCTCCACCTGCGGCATCATTCCCGGCGAAGGCGCCCGCAGCCGCCGCCTGGCCCTCGACCGGAAGACACTGGGCGTGCCTGTGCTGGCCATCGGCGTGCCCACGGTGACCGACGCTGCCACCCTGGCCTGCGATCTTCTGGGACTGGAAGCACCGCCGGAAAAGATCCGGGAGGGTTTTCTCGTCACGCCGGGCGACATTGACCTTCTGGCCGCCAAAAGCGCCAAGGCCGTGGGCTACGGCGTCAATCTGGCCCTTCACGGCAACATGCCGGTCAGCGATATGGAACAGCTTCTGGCATAGTTTTTCCAGCGCCGCATAGATATTTTTACAGAGTCAAACGGATCCATCGCGGTTTACAGGCAGAAGCACAGATGGAAGGAGTCACTATGCGGCCAGGATATCAGAAAAAAAGAAGACAGAAAAAAGATTACGCTCGCATCCCCCGCCGCGCCCTGCTGGTGGCACTGGTGACGGTAGGCCTGGCGCGCACCGGCGCCGGGCCGTGGATAGAGGCCACCGTGACGTCGGCCGGCAGCCGTTTTGAGCAGGTCCTTTCGACCGCTTCCGGCAGAGATGGCAGCCCGGTGAACGATGGGGCTGCCGACCCGGCAGGCGATCCCGGCGCCGACTGCGGCCAGCTGGTGTGGGAAAGCTGCGCGCCTGCCCTGCCGGCGGCGGCCGCGCAGGACGGCCCGACGCCCGTACCGGTGCAGATCGACGGTTCGTCGGGCAATTACGACGGCAGCGGCGCCGTCTACATCAAAAACGAGACCGATTACGGCATAGATATCCCGGCGCTGCTGTCGGCGCCCGGCAAGGTCCGCCTTTCGGGCGACCGGGTGCAGGTGCTGGTCATGCACACCCACGGCACCGAGGCCTATACCCCCACCGCCGCCAACAGCTATACCCCCACCGACACCGACCGCACCACCGACTGCCGGTATAATGTGGTGCGGGTGGGACAGGAGATTTGTGACGTGCTCAACGGCATGGGCATCCCCACCGTACATTCCGAGACCCTCAACGACAGCCCCGCCTATTCCGGTTCCTATACCCGGGCGCTGGAGGATATATCTGCTTATATGAAAGAAAACCCGTCCATCAAGCTGGTCATCGACGTCCACCGGGACGCCATGGTGACGGCCAGCGGCAAAAAATACAAAACGGTGGCCGAGATCGAAGGCCAGCAGGCCGCCCAGCTCATGCTGGTCTGCGGTACCGACGCCGGCGGCCTGGTCCATGACGGCTGGCGGGACAACCTCTCCTTTCAGCTCCAGGTACAGCAGCGGCTCAACACGGCCTATCCCGGCATCATGCGCCCCCTGGACCTCCGCGCCGCGCGCTTTAATCAGCATGTGACTGCCGGCAGCATGCTGCTGGAAGTGGGCACCTCGGGCAACACGCTGGAAGAGGCGCTCATTTCGGCCCGCATCTTTGCCCGAACGCTGGGCGCCATGCTGCTGGACAGTTAGATTTTTCCTTGACAAAACGAAAAAGCGACCGTACACTAAAAGCAGTCAGCAAGTGTTTTTTTACAACAGATCTTCCTGGCTTTTATTTTATTGTGAGGTGAACGATATGGAGGTCGGAAACAGCAGCGGCGCGGGCCCCGGGCCAGGTCAGACGCCGCGGCGGAGCCGTGCCGGCAGATCCGGCGCTCCTCCCGCCCGTCTGTGACCGGATCGTGCATCCACAGGCTCTCCCACGCCTCCGCGGCCTGCTTCCGGCCTTCACGGTCGCTTCTGTCCGGAGGAATCAAATATGGAAATCAATATGACGGAAAAGGCACTGGAGCTGCTCCGGGCCAGGCGGTTTGCCGATCTGAAAAACCTCCTGGTCGTGCTCAATCCGCCCGACGTGGCCCTTATCCTGCAGGAGCTGCCCGAGGAGAATCTCCCCCTCCTGTTCCGCATCCTGCCCAAGGAGCTGGCCGCTGATGCTTTTATCGAAATGGACGGCGACAGCCAGGAGCTGCTCATCCACGCCTTTACCGATAACGAACTGAAAGAAGTCCTCGATCAGCTTTTCGTCGACGACGCCGTCGACCTGATCGAAGAAATGCCGGCCGGCGTCGTCAAGCGCATCCTGCGCAATACCGACCCCGAAACGCGCAAGGTCATCAACCAGATCCTCAATTATCCCGAAAATTCGGCGGGCAGCATCATGACCACCGAATACGTCCGTCTGCAGAAGGAAATGACCGTCGACCAGGCCTTCACCCGCATCCGCCAGACCGGCGCTGACAAGGAGACCATCTACACCTGCTATGTCACCGACGAGCGCCGCCTGCTGCTGGGCCTGATCACCGTCCGTGCCCTGCTGCTGGCCGACCGGGACGCTGTCATCGGCGATATCATGGAGACCAACCTCATCTCGGTCGACACCATGGAAGACAAGGAATCGGCCGTCCAGACCCTGAGCAAATACGGCTTCTCGGTGCTGCCGGTGGTCGATAAGGAAAAGCGCCTGGTGGGCATCATCACCTTCGACGACGCCCTGGACGTTATGGAAGACGCGGCCACCGAAGACATCGCCATGATGTCGGCCGTCACGCCCACCGACAAGCCCTATCTCAAGACCGGCATTTTCGAGACCTTCCGCTCCCGCATCGTCTGGCTGCTGGTGCTCATGCTGTCGGCCACCTTCACCAGCATGATCTTGACCTCTTTTGAATCGGCACTGGCCTCCTGCGTGGTGCTGACGGCCTATGTGCCCATGCTCATGTCCACCGGCGGCAACTCGGGCAGCCAGGCTTCGGCCACCGTCATCCGCGCCCTCTCTCTGGGCGACGTGGTCTTTTCCGACCTGCCGGCCATCGTGTGGAAGGAATCCCGGGTGGCGCTGCTCTGCGGCGCCGTGCTGTCGGGCGCAAATTTCCTCAAGCTGCTTGTCTTTGACCGGCTGACCGTGCCCATCGCCGCCGTCATCTGCCTCACCCTGTTTGCCACCGTTTTCGTGGCCAAGCTGGTGGGCTGCACCCTGCCCATTCTGGCCAAAAAGCTGGGCTTCGACCCCGCCGTCATGGCCAATCCCTTCATCTCCACCATCGTCGACGCATTGTCCCTGTTCATTTATCTGACCATCGCCACCGCCATGCTGGGCCTCTGACCGTGCTCCCATACACAATCATATAAACATATAAACATAAAAAGAAGATGCCCTTCGGGGCGGTCCAATAAAACAGTATAATAATGTTTTAGGGAAGGCGGCATGAGTAATCATGCCGCTTTTCCGTTCATAACGTCATAGAGTAAATTGGCGGGGAGTATGCCGATATAGTTGTAGCTGATCGTCACATCCTGCACTCGGTGTCCGCTGGACTTATCCGGTGCGTGAACATATACGGCGTTGACCATATCGTTCAGAATAGTGGGTGTCAGCTTCTCCAAGTACAGGTACTTCTTTGCCTGTCGGATAAACCTATCAACATTCTCCGCTTGATCTTCTTGATTCTGTATTTCGTTTTCAAGCATTTCAATCTTGGCTCTCAAGTCTGCCTGCTCCTGCTCATAATCGTCAGACAACATCTGAAAACGAGCTTCGGACAGTTTTCCGTTGACCATATCCTCATAAATACGCTTGAACAATCTGTCCAGTTCAGCCAGACGGTTTTCGGATTTCTGCAAGGTTCGCTTCTTGGCAGAAAGCTCTTTCTTTGCTTCCTCACTTCGCTTTGCACCCAATGCTCTGCGGAACGCATCCTCATAATCGGCAACACATTGGATTACCAACCTCATGTGTTGGAGCGTACCTTCTTCCAGTACCACGGCACGGATGAAGTGGGTGTCGCAGACTTCCTTGCCCTTTTTACGGGAAGTGGAGCATACGAAGTGGTCTTGTCTGGTTTCAAAACTGTTGCTGGTACAGTAGTACAATTTCTCACCGCAATCGGCACAGCGGACGAGACCGGAGAACATATTGGTCTTGCCTGTTCTGGCGG
>CAMEZQ010000024.1 GCA_945947915.1 uncultured Clostridia bacterium
ACCCTCGGCACGCGGTTTTGGAGACCGCTGCTCTACCAACTGAGCTATACCCCTTCGTTTGAGCGCTCGTTTATTATACACAGTTTTCGGCAGTTTGTAAAGGGGTTTTTGAAATTTTTTTTAGGCGGCCGGTTTATTGGTTTTCAGACGGCCGGGCGGCCGCCAGCTCGATGGCTTCCTTGCCGGTGAGATGCTCGACGTCGATGCAGACCATGCAGAGATGGTTCCAGGCGGAGCCGATCTCGGCGGCTTTGGCTTCGGGCATATTGGGGGAATATTTTTCGGCCAGGCGATCGATGGCCGTGCGGCGCTCTTCATCGGATTCGACGATGCGGGCGCGGCCGAAGGCGATGGCGCTGCGGAAACAGGTGGTGAAGCGCTCGGGCAGGATCTCGTCCTGATCGATGACGCAGAAGGAGACCCGGCCGCAGGCCCGGATGGCGTCCAGCTTGTGGCCCTCCGGGGCGCAGTGGAAATAGATCCGGCCCTCCTGCCAGAGATAGCTGAGGGGCACGGCGTAGGGATAACCGCCGTCGCCCAGCACGGCCAGGACGCCGCTTTTTCCGCGTGCCATCACGGCTTCGGCTTCGGCCTGGGATAACTGCTGGCGGCTGCGGCGCATGGGACGGAACATAAGACAGGGCTCCTTTGCTTTTTCTTGATTGTACCACGGCGGGCATCTGTTGGCAAGCGGCGATTTTGCTTGCCCAGTGAGCGGGCATAGGCTATACTGAAGAAAACGGGGGCCGGAAGGGGGTATGCCTTGTGAAAAAACGGGAATACGGGAAAGCAGCCGCGGCGCTGCTGGCTGCCATGGCGGTGACGGCAGCCGCACGGGCCGGCGGCAGTGATACGCTGGTCACCCGCGCCTGGCTGGACCAGAATCTGACCGGGTGGGCGCGGGCGGTACAGACCCAGGCCCTGGATGGGCTGGAGCGGGAGGTGCTGGCGGCGGCGGAGGAAAAACTGGCCGGGCAGGCCATGACCCAGGCGCAGATGGACGCGCTGGCCCGGCAGGCGGCGGCCGCGATGGCATCCGGCGGCAGCCGCGTCGTGACGCTGGAACGGGGGCAGCGCGTGACCGGTCCGCTGGGCGGCGGCATGGTGCTGGAATCGGGGACGGCGGCCGTGGACAGCTTTACCGGCAACGACCTGATCGACATCACGGCGGGCTCGGCGGCCGTGCCGGGGGCACAGGCGCAGGCGGGCAGCTATTACATGGTGGGCATCGACAACGGCTGCGGCCTGACGGTCACTTCGGAAACGGCCACCCTGCGGCTGCTGGACGGCGCGTTCACCAAAGAGAGCTACCGGGCACAGTATGAAGCGGCGGCACGGCAGCTTTGTGAGATGGGTATTTTCCGCGGCTCGGATAAGGGATTTGAACTGGAGCGCGCCCCCACCCGGCAGGAGGCGTTGATCCTGCTCATCCGTCTGCTGGGCGAGGAGGAGGCGGCGCTGGCTTTTGACCGGCCGGCTCCCTTTGCCGATCTGACCGGCTGGTCCGACGGAAAGCGGTATGTGGCCTATGGCGCCCATATGGGCTATACCAACGGCGTGACGGCCGACACCTTCAACCAGTACGGCGCAGCCGATCGGCACGTTTATCTGACCTATGTGCTGCGGGCGCTGGGCTACAGCGACCGGGCGGGGGATTTCGTCTGGAACACCACCTCCGACAGTCTGGCCGTGGAGGTGGGCCTGCTGACCCGGGCCCAGCTGGAGGAGATGAAGGCCAGCGGCTTCTACCGCGACCACGCCGCCCTCATCTCCCGGGGCGCCCTGCGCGCCCGGCTCAAGGACGGCTCCATGACCCTGGGCGAACGGCTGGCCATGGCCGGCGTCATCTCCTGGGACGATTATTACAGCCTGCCCTGAGGCAGAAGAATTTTTCTTTAAAAAAGGCGGCACATACGGGGACCCTCCGGCGTAATATGGATTGAGAAATCTTTCAAGGAGGTTAAGTCTTCTATGTGTTGCAACAATAACAACAACAGAGGTTTCGCCGGCGGTTTCTTCCAGAACTATCAGGCCTTCTGGATCATTGTGGTCATCGCCGTCGTCATCATTTGGGTACATTACGCAGCGTGGAGCGTTCCCGGCCAGAACAACAACGGCTGCTGCTGCGGCAACGACTGCGGGGACAACTGCTGCTGCGGCAATAACAACTGCGGCAGCAACTGCTGCAATCCCTGCTTCAACAACTGCTGCTGCTGAACCGCGCAAAGTCCATAACCAGAAACAGGACCCCGGGAGACCGGGGTCCTGTTTCCGTATGGCCGTCAGGCAAAAATGGTGCGGATGTCGCCGCCCCATTCGGCATAGAGGGCGAAGCAGGCGAACAGGCCAGCCTGGGCTGCCTGGAGCGCCTTGGCCTGGGCGGTGGCGGCGTCGTCGAACATGACGAAATGGGGACGGCGCTCGTCGTCGAGATAGGTGAAATAGCGGCAGCACAGCTCCCGGGCGTAATAGCTGCCGCCGGCCCGGGCCTGCAGCTCGGCGAACCGCTCGGCCGAAAGAGGCGTGCCGTCGGCGTCGGGTGAGGGCATGAGGAAATCGTTGCGGGTGCGGATCAGTTCGAGGCAGAGCTGGCTGGGCGGATAGAGGGAGGTGAAGTGGCGCAGCATGCCCTCAAAGCTGCCTCCGCTGATGGCCGAGGGCAGGATGAGCTTGGCCTGGGGCGCCTGGCCGGCCAGCTCTACGGGCACATAGTGGACCAGTCCCAGCGCGGCCAGCTGGGGCGCCAGCCGGGCGGTGAAGGCCCGGCCGGCGGGATCGGAGGGCAGGTCGAGCAGCAGGCCGCCGCAGCCGAATCGGCGCATCTGCCCCTGCAGCTCCCGGGCCAGCTTCTGGCCGTCGAAATCGGCTGGCAGGCCCGATTCGGTATAAAGGCCCAAGAGGCCGCCCCTTCCGGCCGGCTGGGCGCGCATGCGCAGCTGGCCGCTGTCGGCCGTGCAGACCAGCCAGGCGCAGGGATAGCCCAGCGCCGACGCCTGGGGGATATCCCGCCCGATGGTGACTGTAAAAGTTTTCATATTGCCTGTCATTTGCCTTGCCCCCCGTGTGTGCAATGTGATAAAATACAGATAAGAGCACGCCGCGCCTTTCCGCGCGCCGCGCATGGAAACCTAACAGATCTGTATGCGCCGGCCGCGCCGGCTATTCTGCGCATTTTGAGGAGAAGCCATGTTTTTTCCCTTTCCCGATAAAATTTTCGATGACGTGACCTGCATCCGGCCGGAATTCCTGCGGCAGGCGGGCATCCGCGGCCTGCTGCTGGACATCGACGGCACGCTGGCCCAGACCCGGCAGCCGGAACCCTCGCCGGCGGTGGACGCCTGGCTTGCGGAGATGCGGCGCAGCGGCGTCGCCCTGTATATCCTTTCCAACAACAAGAGCCCCGAACGCACCCGCGCCTTTGCCGAGCGCATCGGCTGCGGCTGGCGGCACCGGTCGCACAAACCGGGGCGGAAGGGCTTTGCGGCGGCGGCCCGGGAGCTGGGGCTGGCGCCCCGGGAGCTGGCCATCGTGGGCGACCAGATCTATACCGACGTGCTGGGGGGCATGCGGGCCGGCATGCATACGCTGATGGTGCAGTCGACCGACACCTACCTGTGGTATTTCCCCCTGCGGCGGCTGGCCGAGCTGCCCTTCCGGCGGGAACGGAGGGCGGGATGAGCCGGGCGCTCTTTGGCCCGGCCGGCAGCAGCGACGCCTTTTCGGCATCCCACAAAAGCTCGGTGGAGATGCCCGCATATCTGGCGCAGATGGGCCTGGACTGCTTTGAATACCAGTGCGGCCGGGGCGTCAATATCGGCCGGGAAACAGCCGGAAAGCTGGGGGCCGAGGCGGCGCTGCACGGCATCCGGATGTCGCTGCACGCGCCCTACTTCATCAATCTTTCCAGCCCCGACCCCGAGCGCGTGGAAAAGAACGCGGAGTATATCCTGCAGGCGGCAAGGGCCTGCAGCTGGATGGGCGGCGACCGGATCGTCGTACACTGCGGCGGCCTTTCCAAAATGACCCGGCAGGAGGCCATGGCCAATACCTGCGCGTCGCTGGCGGCGGTGCTGGACCGGCTGGCCGGCGAGGGGCTGGAAGGGATCTCGCTGTGCATCGAGACTATGGGTAAGATCAACGTGCTGGGCGACCTGGACGAGGTGCTGGAGATCTGCCGGCGCGACGGGCGGCTGGTGCCCTGTATCGACTTCGGCCATCTCAACTGCCGCACGGGCGGCAGCATAAACGGCGCGGCGGCCTTTGACGAGATCCTGACCCGGATGGCGGAGGCGCTGGGCGAGGACCGCGCCCGGGTGTTTCACGGCCATTTCAGCAAGATCGAATATTCCAAGGGCGGCGAGGTGCGCCACCTGACCTTTGCCGACACGGTTTACGGCCCGGAGTTTGCGCCGCTGGGGCAGCTTCTGGCCCGGCGGGGCTGGGCGCCGCGTATCATCTGCGAATCGGCCGGCACCCAGGACGCTGACGCGCGGACGATGAAAGAAAGCTATCTGCGGTCTTTGACCCGGATCGGATAAATATTTGAACGGAAACATGCGCATGATAGAAGGAGGAGTAACTTATGAGCAGACTTGAAAAGATCGCGGCCCTGGCTGCCGGGATGGGCGTTGACGCCGTCTTCCTGACCGGCCAGGAGAATCTGCAGTATGCCACCGGCTTTCCCCATCTGGAGGGTTTTGCCGTCATCACCAGCAAGGGGGAGGGGTATTGCTACACCGATTCCCGCTATATCGAGGCGGCCACCCGCGTGATGGCGCCCCGGGGCTATACCGTGGTCGAGCCGGAGGGCTCCTATCCCCGGTATGAAACACCCCAGGAGGTCATTGACCGGTGCGGTATCCACACCATGGCGTTTGAAGACCTGCTGATGCCGGTTTACGACTATGAGATCTATAAAAAGGTTCTTTCGGCCAGGCTGGTGCCCCTGGGCAACGCCTTTGAGGTGATGCGCGAGGTCAAGGACGAGGGCGAGATCGCCAGTCTGACAGCCGCCCAGCGCATCGCGGAAAAGTCGCTGGAGGCGCTGCTGCCCAGCATCCGTGTGGGCACCTATGAGGACGAGCTGGCTGCCGAACTGGAATATCTGATGAAGAAGAACGGCTCGGAGGCCGTCAGCTTTTCCACCATTCTGGTGTCCGGCCCCAATTCGTCGCTGCCCCACGGCGTGCCTACCCACCGGAGGATCGAGGACGGCGACTTTGTCACCATCGACTTCGGCGCCAAGAAGGACGGCTACGGCTCGGATATGACCCGCACCTTTGCCGTGGGCCACGCCACCGAGGAGATGAAGAAGATCTATCAGATCGTGCTGGAGGCGCAGCTGGCCGGCATCGAGGCTCTGGAAGTGGGCAAGGCCGGCTGGGAGGTCGATCTGGCGGCCAGAGAGGTCATTGAACAGGCCGGCTACGGCAAGTATTTCGGCCACGGGCTGGGTCATTCGCTGGGCCTCAATATCCACGAGAACCCCCGGGCCAGCCGCACCTATATGGGCGCCTTCAAGACGGGCAACGTCATCACCATCGAGCCGGGCATCTACATCCCGGGCAAGGGCGGCGTGCGCATCGAGGATATGGTCTATCTGGCGCCCGAGGGCAAGCGCAACCTGACGGCCTTCCCCAAAGAACTGGTGATTTTGTAAAAGCCGGGTAAAAAACACACCGAAAGAGGAAAAACTGCGAAAAAAAGCGCAGAAACAGCCGGGAAACGGCAAAATGAACTTGCTTTTTCCCGTGCGATATACTACAATACAACTGTTATACTCACAATTCAGGAGGATTATCTATATGGTTATTTCCGCTGGCGATTTCAGAAACGGCGTTACCTTTGAGATGGATGGCCAGGTCATGCAGGTCATCGAGTTCCAGCACGTCAAGCCCGGCAAGGGCGCGGCTTTCGTCCGCACCAAGTATCGCAACGTCATTACGGGCGCTGTGGTCGAGCGCTCCTTCAACCCCACCGATAAGTTCGAGAACGCTTTCATCGAGCGCAGAGAGATGGAATATCTCTATAACGACGGCGAGCTCTATTACTTCATGGATACCGAGACATACGAGCAGATGCCGCTGAACGCCGACAAGCTGTCGGATGCCTTCAAGTTCGTCAAGGAGAACACCATCGTCAAGGTCCTGTCCTATAAGGGCAACGTCTTTGGCCTGGAGCCTCCCATGTTCGTCGACCTGGTCGTCACCGAGACCGATCCCGGCTTCCGCGGCGACACAGCCACCAACGTCACCAAGCCCGCCATTCTGGAGACCGGCGCCGAAGTCAAGGTCCCGCTGTTCATCGATGTCGGCGAGAAGATCCAGATCGATACACGCACCGGCGAATATCTGGGCCGCTCCAAGGAGTAAGCCGGATTTGACGGTTTGTTGAGTCCCACCCGTACCCATTATTGAAAGGAGACTGGTAAACCATGACTATCACAGAAAAGACCGCTTATCTCAAGGGCCTGATGGAAGGCCTGAAGATCAATACAGAAGAGGATACCGGCAAGCTGCTGTCCGTTATCGTCGATACGCTGGACGAAGTGGCCCTGGCCATTGACGACATCGACACCCATCTGGATGAGATCGACGCCGAGATCGAGGACATCGAGGAGGTCGTTGAGGATCTGGAAGATGCCGTTGAGGGACATGACGAGGAGCTGGAAGAGCTGGAGGATACCGTCGACGAGATGAACGACGATATCGACGGCCTGTGTGATCTGATCGAGGAGCTGGTCGACGAGGACGAGTGCTGCTGCTGCGACTGCGATTGCGATTGCGATTGTGACTGCGACTGCGACTGCTGCTGCGGCGAGGACGAAGAGGATGAGGATGAGGATGACTGCTGCTGCGGACATCACCGCCATGCCCATCACCGCCATCACCACGACTGCTGCTGTGCCGATGCGGAAGATGCGGAGGACAACGAGGATGAGGACGAAGAGCAGCTCTATGAGCTGGTTTGCCCCACCTGCGGCGAAGAGATCATCATTGACGAGACGACCCTGGGCATGGGCGAGATGAAGTGCCATGCCTGCGGCGAGGATCTGGAATTCGACCTTTCGGGCCTCTGCGAGGATGAGGACGAGAACCAGGACGAGGAATGATCTCCGGGTTCTGAAAAACAGTA
The DNA here is from genome assembly GCA_945947915.1 of uncultured Clostridia bacterium. GTDB lineage: Bacteria > Bacillota > Clostridia > Oscillospirales > Butyricicoccaceae > RGIG1902. Next base: position 7,135 of record CAMEZQ010000024.1, read on the forward strand.
AAAACAAAAGCAAGGCTGCGCCCCAAGGGGGCGCAGCCTTTTTGCGTATCGGCCGGTATTCTGGCCGGACCGCGCGTATTCTTTGATGAGAGCAAGGCTGAAATACACCTTGCTCTTTTTGTTTGCCATCGGGCATCTGCATACGCCAGCCCTGATACGGAGGCACGGACGCGGAGCGCGCGGGGTCACAGCATGCTTTTGGAAGCGTAGAGACGCAGGGCTTTTTCGACCAGGGACTGGGAAACGCCCAGGGATTCGGCCAGCTGCCAGGCTTCGGTCTGGCCCTGGTCCATCAGGCGGGCCAGCTTGTCGGCCGGCGCCAGGTGGGTGATCATCCAGTAGTCGGCATGATTTTCGTGTTTCTGGCGCACGTCCAGGGGAGAGGCGCGGTTATAGAAGCTGCCGGTTATGCAGTGGCCCAGCTCGTGGGCCAGCAGCTCGGCTTCTTCTTCGTAGCTGTCGATATACATGGGGTCGATGCCGATGGAGCAGCCGCCCCCGTCGTGCTGGACGGCCAGGCAGCGGGCGGCGGGCAGATCCCAGCACAGCACCTGGATGTCCTCTGCGTCGGCAAGGGCATAGAGCTCGTCGAGGATCGTCATTTTCGGTTTTTCATTCTTTCCTGTGCAAATTTGGCGAAGGCCTTGACTTCCTCCAGGACTTCGTCATCGATGTCGCGGTCGCCGAACAGGGCGAACTTGATATCGGCGTCGCTGGGCGGCGCCATGGGCTCGGGACGGCCGTTGGGGTCGGCTCCCATCAGATATTCGAGGGAAACGCCGAAATAATCGGCCAGCTTCTGCAGCTTGGGCAGCTTTGGCGTGCTGCGGCCGCGCTTCCAGTCGCTGAGGGTGGCCTGGGAAACGCCGGTGTCCATGGATACGCGGTAGGCTGTCAGGCCACGTTCGGCCATCAGTTTCGCAAAAATTTCATACATGATTTTGTTCACCTTTCACAAAAAGAAAAGAGTTCGGAAAAATGAAGCAAAAAACGCTTGACTACTAAAGAAAAACGTGGTATATTCAATACACTTACTTCGGAAATCAATTGTATATGCTTCGGACGTGTTGGGTAGGAAATGGGATAAATCTATTATACAACAAAGCCGAAGCAAATGGCAATCCCTCGTCCGAAGGAAGTCTGTGGGAAATTTGTGCAGGTCGTGCAGACGGTAAATGCAGCAGCAGAAAACGGGCACAAAGATATACTTCCCATTATAAAAAAATCATTGTCCGAAAATACGGACAGGAAGGAGGAGAATTGGCACTTTACTGCAAATACGGAGGCCGGCTGTGTGACGGCTGCATGGCCTGCCGGGGCAGAATAAAGCAGCCGGGAAAGGACGGTGGCGGCGGATATGCCAAAGGGCAGTTTGAAAAAAGAGCTGCGGGCGGCCGAGCTGCTCGGTGACGCGCTGGTGGCGGCCCTGCGGGACAAGGATCAGTTCCGCCGGTATATTGTCACCGACAAGCGGGGCAGCGAGGCCGTGACTGAGGAACGTCTTTTTGACAAGGTGGACATCAAGGCCATCGGCGAGACCGTGCGCACCATCAAGGCGCTGGAGGAGCTGAAGCGGTCGGTGTCCGGCGGCGGTTCCGGCGGCGTGGGAGAGACCGGCGGGCTGGTCATCCTGCCCATGCTGCCGGAGGAGGACGGGAAGGAGGCGTGAGCGGGCAGGTCTTCTGGTCGCCCCAGCCCCGCCAGCGGGAATTCCTGCGGCGGCGGGAGTTTGAGGCGCTTTACGGCGGCGCGGCCGGCGGCGGCAAAAGCGACGCCCTGCTGGCCGAGGGGCTGCGGCAGATCGGCTTGCCTCACTATCGGGGGCTGATCCTGCGCAAGACCTATCCCCAGCTGGCCCAGCTCATCGACCGCAGCATGGAGCTTTACAGGGCGGCCTGCCCGGCGGCCGTTTATCATCAGACCCGGCATTTCTGGCAGTTTCCCTCGGGGGCGCAGATCTGGTTCGGGTCGATGCAGCACACAGCCGACCGGGTGGATTATCAGGGCAAGCGTTTTGATTACATCGCCTTTGACGAGCTGACCCAGTTTTCCTGGGAGGAATACAGCTATATGTTTTCCCGATGCCGTCCGGGCGGGGCGGGCAGCCGGTGTTATATCCGGGCCAGCGCCAATCCGGGCGGCCGGGGCCACGGGTGGGTCAAGCAGCGCTTCGTTTCGGCGGCGCCGCCGGGGACGACCATCTGGGAGGAGAGCCGCCTGCGGCTGCCTGACGGCCGTTTGCGGGAAACGCGGCAGAGCCGGGTGTTCATCCCCTCGACGGTCTTTGACAACCCCATCCTGCTGGAAAGAGATCCCGGCTATGCGGCGCGGCTGACCCTGCTGCCCCAGGCCGAGCAGCGGGCGCTGCTCTACGGCGACTGGGACAGCTTTTCGGGGCAGGTCTTTCTGGAATGGCGCAACGACCCGGGCGGCTATATTACCCGGCGGGGCAGCCACGTCATCGAACCCTTTCGGGTGCCCGACGGCTGGGGGCTTTACCGCGGCTTCGACTTTGGCTATACCCGACCCTTTTCGGTGGGCTGGTACGCCGTCGACCCGGACAGGCGCATCTACCGCATCCGGGAGCTGTATGGCTGCACCGGCACGCCCAATGAGGGGGTGCGGTGGGAGCCGGGGCGCATCGCCGCCGAGATCCGCCGCATCGAGACGGAGGATCCCAACCTGCGGGGGCGGCCGGTGCGGGGGATCGCCGACCCTTCCATCTTTGACGAGAGCCGGGGCGAGAGCATTGCCGCCATGATGGCCCGAAGCGGCGTCTATTTCGACCGGGGCGACAACAGCCGCCTGGCCGGCAAGATGCAGCTGCATCACCGGCTGGCCTTTGACGAAAAAGGCGTGCCCATGCTCTATGTCTTTTCCACCTGCCGCAACTTCATCCGCACCCTGCCGGCGCTGGTCTATGACAGCGCCGATGTGGAGGACGTGGACACGGCGGGAGAGGACCATATTTACGACGAATGCCGGTATGTATTGATGGAGCATCCCATCGCGCCGCCGGCGGCACCGGCACGGGCGCGGGTGTCCGGCGGGCCGCTGGAGTACGGGCGGTATGACCGGAGCGTTTTCGGCATTGTATAAATCACGAGAGAAAAGGAGTGAGATCCATGGACAAGCAGTTCCCCGCGGAACGGCTGGAATACGCCATCGGCTGCCTGCGGGACTATAAGCAGGCCAAGGCGCCGCTGGAGGCGCGGCTGGAGGAGGAGGAGCTCTGGTGGCAGCTGCGCCACTGGGAGGTGATCGGCAGCGGCGGGGCGGAGGATGAGAACGCGCCGACTTCGGCCTGGCTCTTCAACAACATCGCCAACAAGCACGCCGACGCCATGGACAATTATCCCGAGCCGGCCGTGCTGCCCCGGGAACCGGGCGACCGGAAGGACGCCGAGCAGCTCAGCCGCATCCTGCCGGTGATCATGGAGCGCTGCGGCTTTGAGCAGACCTACAGCGACGCCTGGTGGTATAAGCTCAAGCACGGCACGGCGGTGTACGGCGTCTTTTGGGACAACGAGCTGGAGCAGGGGCTGGGAGATATCGACATCGCGCGCATCGATCTGCGCAATATCTTCTGGGAGCCCGGGGTGCGGGACATCCAGCAGAGCCGCAACCTCTTTATTGCCCACAAATGGGACCGGGATCTGCTGGAGGAGCATTATCCCGTGCTGCGGGGCGGCGCCGTTGATCTGATCGACGTGCTGACCGAGCGCCGGGCGGGAGCGGGGGAAAAGGTGACCGTCATCGACTGGTATTACCGGAAAGACGGCCTTCTGCATTTCTGTAAATTTGCCGGCCGGCAGGTGCTGTATGCCAGCGAGTGCGATCCCAGCTATCAGGAGCGGGGCTGGTATGCCCACGGGCAGTATCCTGTGGTCTTTGACACCCTCTTTCCCATTGAGGGGCAGCCGGTGGGGTTTGGCTATATCGCCGTCACCAAGGATCCCCAGGGCTATATCGACAAGCTGGGGCGGAATATCCTGGAAACTTCGCTGATGGCGTCGCGGCCCCGGTATTTCGCCGGACGGGCCTGCGGCATCAACGAGGAGGAGTTCCTCGACTGGAGCCGCCCCATCGTCCACGTGGAGGGGGCCATCAGCGAAGAACGGCTGCGGCCCATCACCCCCTATCCGCTGAGCCCGGCCTATATCCAGGTGCAGCAGATGAAGATCGACGAGCTGAAGGAAACGGCCTCCAACCGGGATTTTTCGGCGGGCAGCACCCGGGCCGGCGTCACGGCGGCCTCGGCCATCGCGGCGCTGCAGGAGGCCGGCAACAAGACCAGCCGGGACATGATCGCCGCCGCCTACCGGGCCTATGCCCAGATCAATACGCTGTGTCTGGAACTGATCCGGCAGTTTTATGTGGGCACGCGGTATTTCCGGGTGACCGGAGAAGGGGGCGGCGATTTCGTCAGCTATTCGGGACAGGGCATCCGGGGCGCGCGGCGGCCGGTCTTTGACATCCGCATCACGGCACAGCGCAAGAACCCCTTCGCCCGCGTCAGCCAGAACGAGCTGGCCAAGGAGCTTTATAAGCTGGGCTTTTTCCGGCCCGAGCTGGCCGGACAGGCGCTGGGGGCTCTGGAGCTGATGGATTTTGAAGGAAAGGCGGCGGTGCGGACCTATCTGAACAAACAACTGGAAGTACAGCAAAGAGAGGAGCAGAAGCTTGAACAACGGGAATAAGGAAAATAAGGGCCTGGGCAGGGCCGATCTGGCGCGGCTGCTGCGCGCCCGGGAGGCGGCCGGCCAGGCCGAGCAGTGGCAGCAGGCGCTGCTGGAAATGGAACGGGAGTATCCCGGCATCGACGTGCAGGCCGGCCTGCAGAAGCCGGCCGTGCGCACCCTGCTGCGTGCCGGCGTCGATTTCCGGACGGCCTTCGAGGCGGCCAATCTGGAGGAGATCCGCGCGCAGATCGCCGCCCGCGCCGAACAGGAGATGGTCGACCGCATGGCCGTCAACGCCGGCCGCGCCAAAGAAAACGGCATCGCCGCGGCCAAGGCGTCGCCCTTTGCCGCCGGCGCCGGGCAGATGAGCAAGAGCGACCGGGAGGAGATCGTCCGCCGCGTGCTGCGCGGCGAGGAGATCCGCCTGTAAATCAAATAAAAAAGGAGTGCGAGAATGAACAGCAATATCAACAAAACCACCGACGCGGAGCTTTCCAATGAGATGCGCACGTTTTACAGCGCCTATCTGATCGACAATGCCGCGCCCAGGATGGTGCACGACCAGTTCGGCCAGAAGCATCCCATCCCCAAGGGCGGCGGCAAGACCATTCAGTTCCGCAAATACAGTCCGCTGCCCAAGGCACTGACGCCGCTGACCGAGGGCGTCACCCCCGACGGCCAGAAGCTGAGCGTCAGCACCGTGGAGGCCACCGTGCGCCAGTACGGCCGCTATATCGAGATGAGCGACATGCTGCAGCTGACGGCCGTCGACAACAACATCCTGCAGGCCACCAAGCTGCTGGGCAACCAGGCCGGCGCCACCCTGGACACCATCACGAGGGAGGTCCTCAACGGCGGCACCAACGTGCAGTTTGCCGAAGGCCAGGTGGCGGCCCGCCATCTGCTGACGGGCGGCAAGAGCGAGGGCAACCACTATATGACCGTGGACGCCATCCGGCGCGCTGCCCGTTACCTCAAGACCCAGAACGCCGAAAAGATCGGCGACAGCTATGTGGCCATCATCCATCCCGACATCGCCTATGATCTGATGAACGACCCCCAGTGGCAGAACGTCAAGACCTACTGCGATCCCAAGGACATGTATGCCGGTGAGATCGGCCGCCTGGCCGGCGTGCGCTTCGTGGAGACCACCGAGGCCAAGATCTTCAAGGGCGCGCCGCTGTCGCAGGGCGCCTCTGCCCTGACCGTTGCCATCGCCGCGGCCTCCGGCAGCACCGTGGTTTCGGTCAAGGAGACTCTGACCGAGGCCGACGCAGCGGCGCTGGCGGGACGCGATGTGCTGATCCAGGGCAAAAAGTACAGGGTGGCTTCGGCCAGTGCCGGCACCGGCGGCGCAGCCACCCTGCTGCTGGAGACGCCTGCCGTGCAGGCCAAGGAAGACAAGGTCTATCCCGGCGAGGGCGGCGCCGAGGGCCGCGCCGTCTATTCGACCCTGGTGCTGGGCGACAACGCCTACGGCGTCACCGAGATCGAGGGCGGCGGCCTGCGCCACATCGTCAAGCAGCTGGGCTCGTCGGGCACGGCCGATCCCCTGGACCAGAGAGGCAGCTGCGGCTGGAAGGCCACGCGCACAGCCGAGCGTCTGGTGGAATCTTTTATGGTGCGCATCGAAACGACCTCGACCTTTGACGGCGAGGCCAACTGAATGAACGGGAGGTAAAGCGATGAACGAACTGGAAGAATATGTCCCCGTGCGTCTGTTTAAAGACAAGGAGAAGTATAACGACGACGTTTTCGTGGCCGTCAACGGCGAGGGCTGCCTGATCCGCCGCGGCGAGACGGTGTGGATCCGGCGCAAGTTTGCCGAGGTGCTGGCGCAGTCGGACCGGCAGGATCTTTACACCGCCGGACTGATGGAGGCCCAGGCCGAGGAAGCGGCGCGGCAGGAGAGGCAGTTTTAAATGAGCGGCAGCATCCGCCTTTACGGCGGCAGCCGGGCATCCATGCCCCGGCTGGCCGAACGGGCGCCCGGCTGGTGCGTCGATACGCAGGAGCTGTTTATCGGCACCGGCGCGGGCAACCTGCTGCTGGCTTCGGGGCGGGGCGCCCAGGGACAGTTTGACCGGCTGACCCTGACGCCCGGCGCGGCGCTGGAGGACGGCCAGATGGGGGTGAGCGCCCAGGGGGCGCCGGTGTTTATGGAAAACGGCAGGGCGCGCCGGCTGGCCTTTCGGGCGCCGTCGGTGCCGGCGCTGGCGGCCTCGGCCGATCTGGCGGCGCTGATCGGGGCGTATAACGCCCTGCTGGAGGCGCTGAAAACGGGAAATGTGATGGAGGTGAGCGATTGAGAGAGATACAGGTGGAGGTGCGCGGCCAGTTCGTCTATAAAAGCAGCAAGCTGGGCGGCGTGCAGGGAGAGGGCAACGCCAGCCGGATGCGCATCCGGCTGGACGACAGCTGGAGCGGCTATGCCAAGCGGATCGTCTGGCGGGACGCCCGGGGCCTCTGTCCCACGGCGGTGGTGCTGGGCGTCGATCAGATGACCGGGGAGAATACGCCGCTGGATTATACCGTATCCATTCCGCCCGAACCGCTGGCGGTGGCCGGCTGGTGCTGTTTTGCCATCGAGGGCTATACCGAGCAGGAGGACGGGACGGTGACGGCGGCGCTGACGGCGGAGGACCGGCTGGAGGTGCTTGCCGGCGGCTATGGGCAGCCGGCCGAGCCGACGGTCTCGCAGGCGCTGCAGCTCCAGCATGAGATCGACGGCATGATCGGGACGGTGCAGGAAAGCGCCCGGGCGGCCCGGGAGAGCTGTACCCAGGCCCAGGCCGCAGCCCAGACGGCCGCGGCGGAGGCCGCCGACGCCATCGAGGCCAGTGCGGCGGCCGGTGTTTACGGAAGCGCGGCAGCCCAGGCGGCCCAGACGGCCATGGAGGAGGCCGGCCGCAGTGAGAGCTGGGCGGTGGGCGGCACCGGCCTGCGGGCGGGCGAGGACACCGACAATGCCAGATACTGGGCCGAACAGGCCCATCTGGCTGCCGGCGGCGGCGTGCGTTCCTTTAACGGGCGCAGCGGCGCGGTATTGCCGGCCGCCGGGGATTACACGGCGGCGCAGGTGGGCGCCGTGCCTGTGGAACGGAAGGTCAACCAAAAAGCGCTTGGCCAGGATATCACGCTGACGCCGGAGGACATCGGCGCGGCCGGGTCGGGCCACGGACACGCGGCGTCGGACGTGACGGCCGGCACGCTGGCAGGCAAGGTGGAGGCCAACGCGGCGGCCCAGCAGGAGCTGACCGCGGCGCAGGTGCGGAACATCAAAGCCGGGCCGGAAGACCTGACGGCCGGGACCAGCACACTGGCCACCGGCACGCTGTATCTGGTATATGAGGAGGCGTAGGACATGGCAAAGGCGGCATATATCGGCGTAGACGGTGCGGCAAGGAAGATCCGGAAGATGTATGTCGGTGTGGACGGCACCGCCCGCAAGGTCAGAAGAGGCTATATCGGCGTGGGCGGCGTGGCCGTTCCGTTTTTCGTCAGCGGCGAAGCCAAAAAGGTCGACGGGGTCACGGGGCTGAGCGCGGCGCGGAAATATCTGCGCGGGGCCAGAGCAGGGACCAGCGCGCTGTTTGCCGGCGGATGCAGCGACAGCGGCGCGGCTTTCAAGAACGTCGACTGCTATGCGGCCGACCTGACCCGCACGCTGCTGAGCAGCGGCCTGCCGTCGGCGCGCATGCATCAGGGGGCGGCCTCGGCAGAGAGCGTCCGGGCCGTTTTTGCCGGCGGCTGCGACGACGAATATATTTCCAGCACCACGGTGACGGCCTTTGACAGCACGCTGACCCGTGCCGGCGTCCAGGCGCTGAGCACGGCGCGGTATAAGCTCTGCGGCGCTTCCCTGGGGCAGCGCCTCTGTTTTGCCGGCGGACAGGACGATGACGGCGCCGCGCTCGGCACTGTGGACAGCTATGACAGAAGCCTGGTGCGTACGGCGCTGACGGCGCTTGGCGTCAAGCGGTATGACGCGGCGGGAACGGGCAACGACGCGTATATGCTGATCTGCGGCGGCTATGGCGGGTCGACGGTCGGCTATGTGCCGGCGGTGGACGCCTACGACGCTGCCGGCACCCGGACGGCGGCAGCGGCCATGAGCGAGGGAAAATCCAACGCGGGCGGCACCCGGGCCGGGCGGTTTGCCATTCTGTGCGGCGGTTATATCACCAGCGGGGCCAATGGCGGCTCCAAAGCCGTGGAGGCCTACGACGAGCATCTGACCAGAACCCTGGGCGGGGTGCTGACCGTGGCGCATGCCAACGCGGCGGCGGCCTCCTTCGGCGACTGTGCGCTGGTGGCCGGCGGGTTTATGGGTGTGAATTCCGTCGCTACGGCCGCGGCCGAGCTGATCGATGATTCGCTGACCTGCACGCCGGCACCCGGCCTGAAAACGGGCCGCTATTATCTGGCGGCGGCCGCAGCCGGGGCATATATCCTGTTTGCCGGCGGTACCGCCGGCGGCGCGGTCAAAGCCGCGGCCGACGCCTATGATTTTGAATGAACGGAGGACAGAACATGAGCAGATACGCGATATGGAATAAATCAGACCCCATCATCACACCCGTCGGCGAGGTGCTGACGGCGGAGCAGTGGATCAAGCGCTATCCCGTGGCCGGGGTGCCGTCCATCACCGTCGTCTGTGCCGCAGGCGAGATCAACGGCGGCTTTTTCGGCACGCTGGGGCAGCTGGAGCAGATCTACGGCGAGCAGGGGGCCGACTTTTCGGCCTGCCAGACGCCGGAGGACAAGCTGGCAGTCATCGAAGCCTTTGAGGACGCGCTGAACACGCCCTCGGACGAACCCAGCGCGGAAGAACGCATCGCGGCGGCGCTGGAATATCAGGTGATGGCCAGCCTGCCCGATGAAACGGCGGTCAAGGAGGTGTAGACATGAACTTTGAAACGGTCAAGCGCAACTATGACAGACGCCTGTGGACCAAGCAGATGGTCAAGATGGCCGTCCGCAAGGGCATCATCACAAAGGAGCAGTACACAGAGATCACCGGCGAGGCGTATGCCGCATGACGGAATGGGGGGTCGTGGGCGTCGTCATCGCCCTGGCCGGACTGGTGGCAACGCTGGTCCGGCCCATGCTCTCCCTCAACGGGTCGATCACCAAGCTCAATCTGCTGGCCGAGCAGTTGCGGGAGGATCTGCGCCTGCTCAGCAGCAAGAACAGCGAGAGTCACGCCCGTTTGTGGGAGAAAAATGAGACGCAGGACCGGCAGCTGGAAAATCACGAGCGCCGCATCGGCGCACTGGAGAAAGGAAGGGAAAAATGACAGACGAACTGATGGCATATCTGGCGGCGGCGCTGGCCGCTGTGGCCGCCTATGTGCTGGTCCCGCTGGCCCGTGCAAAGCTGGGCAGCCAGCGCGCCGACCGGCTGATCCGCTGGGCGGAGATCGCCGTGCAGGCGGCCGAGCAGGTCTTTGCCGGCGCCGGCCGCGGGAGCGAGAAAAAAGCCTATGCGCAGAAGCTGCTGGCGGGCAGAACGGAGGGCTGCACGCCCGAGGAGACCGACGCGCTGATCGAAGCCGCCGTCTATTCCGTGCGGCAGAAGGGCGGCTTGGATGGGTAAGATGGTGCGTCTGCGCTGCGGGCGCAGCACGGCTGTCCTTGACCGGGAAGGACGTCCGGAGGCCGGCCGGCGGATCGACGCCGGAGATATCTGCCTGGTGGGGGAACGCGCGGAAAACGGGCTGTATCCGGTGGTCTATCCCACCAGAAGCGGCACCCGCAGCGCCTGGCTGCGCGGGAAGGAAGGGCTGGCGCCGGGCTGGCGGATCTATAACCAGAACCGGTATGGGGGTGTGGCTTACCCGGCGCCGGGCTATGCCGGGGCAACGGTGCGCAGCAGCGGCTGCGGCGTGACGGCCATGGCCATGGTGGTGGAAAACCTGGTGCTGGGCATGCTGGACCCCGCAGCTTGCGCGCGCATCGCGCTGGACTGCGGCGCACGGGTGCCGGGCGGCACCGATCTGCGGCGGCTGGGGCAGGTGCTGTGCGGCCGCTATCCCATGAAAATGACCTATACGTCGTCGTGGGCGGCGCTGACCGATGTGCTGGACCGGGAGGGTATAGCCGTGGTCAATACGGGCGGCGACCGGGCCGGCTATACCGGCGTCTTCAGCACGGGCGGGCATTATATCGTGCTGCTGGCCCGGCAGGGGCAGCAGGTGTATATCGCCGACCCCGGGGATTATGCCGGGAAATATGAAAAAAGCGGCCGCCGGGCCGTGCAGCGTGCGGGGGAGCTGCTGTGCTGCGCCGGGGAGGTGGCAGTGCGTGACAGCGCCAACCGGAATCCGCCGTATTATCTGTTTGAAAGGAGAAATGACCTATGACCATACAGCAGGCCATCGCCCAGGCCGACGCCCTGCGGCCCAATCCCCTGCCCGAGCCGCAGAAGGTGGGCTGGGTGCAGGATCTGGAGCGGCGGACGGCCCGGGAGGTGGGCGCGCCGGTCCCGGACTTTGGAAAGGAGAGCGACGGACAGCTGGGCATCGAGGAGGAATACAGCATGCTCTATGTGCTCTACCTCTGCGCCATGATCGACCTGGCGCTGGGGGAATACGAGAGCTACGACCAGACGGCGCAGGTCTTCAATACGCTGGCCGACGGCTATAAAAAGCAGTATCTGCGCAGTCATCTTCCCCCGGCGCAGGGATACAGGCATCTCTGGGGGGCACGGGAATGAAGCTGCCCTATCTGTATGCCGGCCGCCGCGCGGTGGTGCGCACCGAGCATCTGGGCGGCCTGTGCCTGACCGGGGAATGGAGAAACGGCGAGCTGGCCGGCGGCGACCGGCTGAGCACCGACGGCAGCCCCGGGCTGTGTCCGCGCGTCCCGCCGCTGACGGAGGGGCAGTATGACGCGCCGCAGGCGCTCTGGGCCGGCAGCGGCCTGGTGGTGGCCGCCGGCGGACAGCTCTTTTACAACGGCGCGCCCGTGGGCACGGTGTCGGCCGGGCCCAAGCAGATGGCGGCGGTGGGGACCTGCGTGGTGATCTTTCCCGACAAAAAATATATCGATACGGTCACGGGGCAGATGGGGGACATGGAGGCTGCGATCACCCTGAGCGGCGCCGTTTTTGAAAGCGGCGGCATCGCCCGGGCCGGGGTCGATTGGCCGTTTGCCGTGGGGGACGGCGTGACCATCACCGGCTGCAGCGAATACGAGCAGAATAATCAGACTCTGATTATACGAAACGTTGATGAAAACGGCCTCTGGTTTGACGATGGCGTCTTTGACGCGGGCACGGAGCCGGGGCCGGTGACGCTGCAACGCAGGGTGCCTGACCTGGAGGTGGTGTGTGAAAGCGGCAACCGCCTGTGGGGCTGCGCAGGCAATACCATCTACGGCTCCCGCCTGGGCGATCCGCTCAACTTTTTCGTCTACGACGGGCTTTCCACCGACAGCTACGCCCTGGAGACGGCCGGCGGCGGCGCCTTTACCGGATGCGCCCCCTATTCGTCCCATATCGTCTTTTTCAAGGAGAATATGGCCTGTAAGCTGTACGGCACCCGGCCGGCCAACTATCAGCTGATGACCGTCCGCATCCCGGGGGTGCGCCGGGGATGTGCCGGCACCCTGTGGAACGACAGCGAGGACTTGTATTACCTGGGCGCCATGGGACTGTATGCCTACGCGGGCGGTGTGCCCGAGCTGCTTTCGGACCGGCTGGGGCCCATAGAGGGAAGCGCCGCCTGCGGGTGCGTGTGGATGGGACGGTATTATCTGTCGGCCGTCGTAGGCGGCCGGCCGGGCATCTGCACCTACGATATCCGCCGCCGGGTGTGGCTGCCCTGGGAAAACGATACCCAGGCTGTGGGCTTTGGCGAGACCGGCGGACAGATGAGGCTGCTGACCCGGGACGGCCGGCTGCTTCTGCTGGATGCCGGCAGCGGCGGCGAGGAATGGTCGGCCGAGCTTCGGCCCTTCCGGGACGGCACGGGCCGCAGCAGCCGGTGTACGTCGGTGGTCATCGACGCCCAGGCGTCGCCCGGCGCGTGGTTTGCCCTGGACTGGGCGGCCCGTGAGGGAGCCTGGCAGCAGGCGGCCCTCTTTGACGGCCGACGGCAGGGCCTGCGCACCGTGCGTCTGCCGCCCAACCGGGGCAGCGGCCTGCGTCTGCGGCTGCGCGGCTGCGGCGACTGCCGGATCCGGGCGGTGGAGCGCCGCCTTTCGGTGGGAGGTGCGGAAGAATGATCTTCGGCAGCGTCATGCGCCGTCTGGACGTCAGCGATGTGGCCGGCAGCCTGCGTGTGATGGAAAATCACATCCGCAGCCTGCAGGAGCAGCTGGAATATACGCTGTATAACCTGGACAGCACCAACGTGACCGAGCTGGATACCAACATCACCGACATCGTTTCGTCGGACGGCGGCATCCATATTTCCGGCGAGGGGCTGTCGCTGTACGGCCGGCAGGGAGAAAAGATCGTGATGGGCGGCCGGGACGGCGTTTTTCAGCTGCAGATCGCCGGGCGGGGCGGCCAGCCGGCCATTTATCTGGACAGCAGCGGCACCGTCGTCGTGGGCAGCCAGGCCCGGATCCAGCTGGACTGCGGCACATGGGACTGAGCCTGAATACAGGAAAGGAGCAATATGGCAAATTATAAAAAAGAAACCGATTATCAGGCGCTGATCGAGCAGGCGGCGGCCGCCGGGGATTACCGGACGGCAGCCCGGCTGGAGGCGCAGCGCAACGAGAAGATCCGGCAGGAGGGGCTGGATTACGGGCAGACCAGCGACTATGCCGGATGGCTGGACAGCAACGATTACGGCAAACAGATCCGGGCGGCCATTGCCGGCGGCGGCAGCAAGGACGAGGTGGCCGACCTGCTGGGCAAGCGTATGGACAAGGCCGGCTCGACGGCCGGCATGTCGCAGTGGGTCAGGGACGATATTTACGACGAGGCCATGGCGTATCTGACGGCCCAGCCGGGGCTGCCCCAGTATGAGAGCAGCTACAGCGGCCAGATCTCGGCGCTGCTGGACAAGCTGCTGGCGCGGGAGGCCTTCAGCTATGATTACGAAAGCGACCCCCTCTATCAGGCCTATGCCGGCGTCTACCGGCAGGAGGGCCGGCGCGCCGCCGCCGACGCGCTGGGCCAGGCGGCGCAGAATACCGGCGGATACGCCTCCAGCTATGCAGCGGCGGCGGCACAGCAGGCCGGCAGCGTTTACAGCGCCCGGCAGGCCGGAGTCATCCCCGAGCTGTATAAGCTGGCCTATACGGTCTATCTCGACGAGGGGGAGGCGCAGATGAGCCAGCTGGAGCAGCTGCGCGGCATGGAGCAGCAGGAATACCAGCGCTACCGCGACCAGGTAGAGGATCTGCAGAAGCAGGCGGCCCTGGACTATGAGAAATACAGCGATCTGCTGGCCCGTGCCCGTGCCGACGAGCAGCAGGCATACGAACGGTCCAGGGACGCGCTGGCCGACCAGCGCTACGAGACCGAATGGCAGTACGGTCTGGCGCGGGATGCCCTGGCCGACGCCCGGTATGCGGCCGCGCAGGCGGTCAGATCCACCAATACCGGCCGCAGTGCGGCGGTATCTGTACGCCCGGCCGAAGAAACGCCGGAGGCGGCAAAGACCGACGATGCAGGCGACGTGCGGGTCTACGGCCTGCCGGGCACATACACTCAGGCCGAAGCCGACGCCATGGTGCTTTCCGGCCTGGCCCGGCGGGTGCGGAGCGGCGGACAGTGGATCTATCAGCTGGCGGCGGTGGAATAAAGCGGCCGTGTCCAGCATAAAAAAGGCCGGCCCGGAGGAGATCTCTGGGCCGGCCTTTATATTGATAGATCACAGCGGCAGGCGGTAGGTGGGATGCATACGTCCGGTGGGCGGATAATAGGCCTCGCCCGTGCGGATGAAGCCCAGCTTGTGGGTGAGCACGCGGCAGGAAGGGAGATTGTCGGGATTGTGGCCGGATTCCAGAGCCCGGGCCTGCAGCACCTCGCGGGCGTAGGCCATGACGGCGCGGGCGGCCTCGGCGGCCAGGCCCTGCCCCCAGAAGGGCGGACGCAGATGGAAGCCCAATTCGTAAACGCCGGCCTCGCCGGCGGGACGCAGGCCGCAGCAGCCGACAAAGGCTTCTTCCGGCCGGGAAAAGACCGGCCAATACTGTACGCCGCGGTCCTGCTGGTTGGCGATCTCCAGTTCCAGGCGGGCGCGGATCTCTTCTTCGGTAAAGACGCCCCGGGCGCAGATATACCGGGCCACAGCCGGGTCGCCCCACAGGCTGCGGGCCAGCGGCAGGTCGGCCTGGGTCCAATGGGAAAAATACAGATGGGGCGTTTGCAGGAAACAGGTGCGCATAGGCAGCTCCTTTCGGGAAATGACAGGATCGGCGTTGTGAGATGATGATACCACATCAGAAAAATTTTTTGGAAATTTGAAAAAAGAGGGTAGAAAATCGTACAGATGTTCTGATATAATGACTGCAGAAAAAAGGAGTGATGGAAAATGACGAATACCGCCGCCAAGCTGGCGCATACAGAAGCGCCGGTTTTTACACAGACCATGCGCACCTGGACGCTGACGCCCCAGTCTCTGCGCGAACTGATTCTGTTTCAGCGGGAGCGGCTGGACCCGGATATGATGCAGATCATCCCGCTGACGGGGGAGTTCCGGTCTGTCCTGCTCGATCACTGTCATTTTCTCAGCCGGCGCGCCCGGGCCGTACTGCTGTTGCGCCTGGCCGGCGCGCGGGTCTTTGACGAGCCGCTGCTGATCGAACTTTGCGCCCATGTGAGCCGGACCACCCGGCTGGAGGGACTGCAGCGTGCCCGTCGGGCCGGCAACCGGGCCGCCGCCTGGGTCATTGCGGAATCGCTGGATGGCGATGTGCCGCCCGAAAGGCCGGAGCCTCTGCTGCGCCGTCTGCTGCTGCGCTTTTGCGGACTTGCCTGCTGACAGGGTTTGTGGTAAGCTATACTCTGCAAACCGGCCCGAAGGAGCCGCTGAAGGAGGAAGAATTATGCCGCATATCGATCTGGCCTCGGAGAGAGGCCGCCAGATCCCCGTGGAATACCGCCTGCCGGCGGACGCGCGGCGGGTCTGCATCATTGCCCACGGCTTTGCCAGCTCCAAGGAGAGCGCCACGGCCCAGATGATGCTGGATCATCTGGAAAAGCTGGGGCTGGGCGCCTTTGCCTTTGATTTTCCCTGCCACGGTGAGAGCAGCGCGCCCTGGCAGCAGCTGACCGTGGACGCCTGCCTGGCCGATCTGCGGCAGGTGGAGGCCTTTGCCCGCACCCGGGCATCGGAGGCGGAGGTCTGTTATTTCGGGTCCAGCTTCGGCGCGTATATCACCATCCTGCATCTTTGCACCGATCCCGGCGCCGGACGCCGCGCTTTTCTGCGGTGTGCCGCCGTCGATATGGATCATGCCTTTGACCACCAGGCTGAGACCATCGGCTGCCAGCTGCGGCAGCTGGGATATGCCCTGTATGATACCGGCTATGGGCCGCAGCTCCGGCTGTCGGGCGCCTTTTTTGAGAGCCTGCGGGGACGCTCGGTCTTTGACCTGCCCCTGCCTCCGGACGCGCGGCTGGAGATGATCCATGGACTCAGCGACGATGTGGTCGATCCGGCTGCGGCCCGGGCTTACGCCGCTGCCGCCGGCTGCCGCATCAATCTGATCCCTGGCGCCGACCACCGCATTGCCACGCCCGAGGGCATCCAGACCCTGCTGGAGCGCACGGCGTATTTTTTCGCCTGAGAGATGGGAGATAGATGATGAAAAGGAAAACCATCACGGCGCGGCTGCCCAGCCTGCTTTGCCTGCTGCTGGCGGCGGCCATGTCCTTTGCCCTCTTCGCCGGCTGCGCGCCTACGGCGCCGGCGCCGGACGAGCTGCCGTCGGGGCAGATCGAGGAGGGCTCCGGCCCGGTAGATGAGCATTACGCCGACGACAGCGCGGAGCGATCGGCAGAAGATGCGTCGCCCGATCCGGGCGACCCGGCAGATGAACTCGATGAGATCGACGAGTTTGACGAGATCGACGCCGACGGCGTCTTTACCTCCAAGGAGGATGTGGCCGCCTATCTTTGGACGTTTGGAGAGCTGCCGCAGAATTTCATCACCAAGCGCCAGGCCCGTGATCTGGGCTGGGAGGGCGGCTCGCTGGAGCCCTATGCCCCCGGCAAATGCATCGGCGGCGATACCTTTGGCAACCGGGAGGGATGCCTGCCGCCGGGCGATTACCGGGAATGTGATATCGACACCCTGGGCGCCGGGCAGCGGGGCGCCAAACGGCTGGTCTATACCAGCGACGTCAGCCGGATCTATTATACGGAAGATCATTACGAAAGCTTCACGCTGCTTTACGGAGAGGAAGAAGAGGAAAGATGAAAAAAGCCATTCTTGACTGTACCCGGCTGGCCCAGTCCCACGAGCAGGCTCACGCCTATCTCAAGGAGATGCTGGATCTCCCGGCCTATTACGGCGCCAACCTCGACGCTTTGTACGATTGCCTGACGGCTGTGGACGGCACGCTGGAGATCCTTTTTGAAAACAGCCGCGCGCTGCTGAGCGGCAGCTACGCCGACCGCATCGCCGATACCTTCTGTCAGGCGGCGGCCGAGGTGGGCGGGCATATTATTTTTGCCTACGAAGCCCCGCCGGCCGAAGCGCCCGACGCGGAGGAGGATCTGTCGGAGCAGGAACGCAACCGCAAATAAAGAAAACGCCGCCCGGGACCGAATGTCCCGGGCGGCGCTGTTTTTATCATCTGTTCAGAAGGCGCAGTCATTTGGCGGTGGTGCCGGCAGCCCCGGGCACTTCGGCCGAATGGGCCTGATGCTCGGCGCGTTGATAGATGAGCAGACCGGCGATCATGAAGAAGGCGCCGACGAAAACGATGGGCTGGGGCACTTCATCCAGCAGGAAGTAGGCCGAAACCGCCGTGCAGAAGGGGCTGAGCAGGCTGAGGATGGACATGGTGACCGACTTGATATACTTGAGCGACCACATATTCATGGAGTGGCCCAGCAGCGTGCAGCCCAGGCTGACGCCCAGCAGGGGCAGGATGGCGGCCCGGGGAATGGCGAAGCTGGCGCCGCGGGACAGCGCGTACAGGCCCGACAGCAGGCCGGCCACGAAATAGGAAATGCCCATCATGGGAATCAGATCCATATTCTGACGCACCCGGCGGCCGAAGACGTTGTTGAGGGCGTTGCAGCAGCAGCAGATGACGATGACGATGAGGGCGATGGGGCTGCCCAGCTCGGAGACGTTGTCGGCGCCGATGATGGTGACGCCCAGCAGGCAGACGAAAATGCCGCCCAGAGAGCGCAGGGAGGTTTTTTCCTTAAAGATCAGATAGACGAAGACGACAACGAAGATGGGCTGCATGTTGGAAAGGGTCGACATGGTGAAGGCCGGCGCGCCCAGGCGCAGGCCCTCGGCCCACAGGACGAAGCCGCCCACCTTGGTCAGACAGTAGATGCCGAAAAGTTTCCAGAGGCCGGGGGAGATGGAACGCATATTTTCCCGGTATTCTTTTTTGGAAAAGGCCCAGGGCAGCATGACCAGCGAGACCAGCATCAGACGGTAAAAGGTGACGACCGAGGAATCCATGCCGGTCCTGAGGATCATGGACAAAAAGGTGGAAATAAAGGAATTGACGACGATGGCGAACAGGGCAACGGTCAGCGCTTGTTTTTGGGAAATGGATTTGGCTTCCATGGGGGACCTCCGGAGAAAAATAGAATGACTGCCTGAACGCAGTAATTAAATTATATACTTTTGACAGGCCAAATGCAATTCAAATGTAAATTTATTATTTATTATTCATAAATTTTCTGTATTTCGGCCAGATGTGCCCGCATCCGGGACCGCACGTCGGGCGGGTCGAGGATCTCGGCGTTGGCGCCCAGGCCGAAGACCCAGGCCAGAAACTGGGGGCTGACCGACACATCCACCCGGACGGTGAAATGGTCGGCGCCGTCGGGGATCAGAATGGCGTCTTTGCCGAAACGGTCGATGACGACGCCGGCCATGCTGTCGGCAAAGCGCAGGCGGATGCTGCGGCGCTCGCCGGCGTACATGCCGAAGAGGGTATTGGTGTATTCGGCCGGGTCGATGCCGGTGTGGACGGCTGGCTGGTCGGTGACGGTGATGCGGCTCATCTTGTCGATGCGGTAGTGACGGGTGTCGCCGGTGTCGTCGGGTCGGGCCACCAGATAGTAATTCTCGTCGTCCCACACCATGAAGGCCGGGCTGACGGAATATTCATCGCCGCCCCGGCGATAGCGCCGCTCCTTGCTGCGGTCGTATTCAAAATAGCGGAAACGCAGCCGGACGCCCAGCGTGATGGCTTCGGAGATCAGGTCGACGTTGTAATAGACGCTTTCGTTCATGGATTTCACCCGGTTCTGCACCACCACCTGCCGGTGGAGGGTGCGGCCCTCGTGGATGCTGGCTAGGCCCTCGATCTTGCCGATGAGGGAGAGGGTCTTGCTGTGGGTGATGAAGCGGGAGGACTGCACGGCGTCGACCAGCAGCTTGACCTCGGGCAGCTGGAAATCCCGGTCGGCCACGAAATAGCCGGTGGATTTGTGCTTGACCGTCTGGATATCCAGCCCGTATTCCCGCAGGGCGTCGATATCGTCATACAGGCTCTTGCGTTCGGCGGCGATGCCGTGCTGGGCCAGATGGGCGATCATGTCGCTGACCGAGACCGGATGGTCCTCGTCGCTGTACCGCAGCAGATAATCCCGGAGATAGAGCAGCTTGAGCTTTTGGCCCGTCGATTTGGCCATGGAGAAGCCTCCTTTATGAGATGGTGAAGGGTCGTCCCGGGTGAAAAACAGCCCCGCGCCGGGACAGCGCCGGCGCGGGGGAAAGACTTAACGGGACATGCGCAGGACTTTGCCGTTTTTCAGGCCGGTGAAGGCGCCATGCTCGACGGCGATGCCGCCGTTGACGATGACGTATTCGATGCCGCGGTTGCGGCGGAAGGGATGGTCGTAATCGGCTTCGGTGTGAAGGGCGGCGTAGTCGAAGATGGTGATGTCGGCGGCCAGGCCTTCCTTCAGGCGGCCGATGGTGGGCAGGCCGTAGACCGCGGCAGGCATGCCGGTCAGACGGTGGACGGCGTCCTCCAGGCTCCAGAGGCCGTTGTCGCGGATCAGCTCCAGGCGGTGCACCATCGTGGATACGGCGCGGGGATGACCGCCGGCGCGGGTGGCGGGGTCGACGGGCGCGGCGTAGTCGGACCAGTCGCTGCCGGCCATGACCCAGGGCTGGGACAGAAACCGCAGCAGGTCGCTCTGGTTCTGGGAGAAATAGATGCCCTGGACGATGCCCTCGTTGGCGGCCAGCAGGTCGATGGCGGCGTCGAAGGGGGCTTTGCCGGTCTCCTCGGCCAGCTGGGCAAGGGTCTTGCCCACATGCTCGGTCGTTTTGTAGGCGCCGGCGATGAGGCAGCCCGCGTAGCCGGCCGAATAGATGTTGCTCTCGAATTCGTCGGTTTCGTGGAAGATGGACCATTCGGCCTGCCGCCGCAGCTCGGCGCTTTCCACCAGCCGCCGCAGACCGGTCTCCTTGCCCTCGGTGAGGTATTTGGGCGGGATCTGGCTGATGAGGGGGGCCGAACCGCCGGTGAAGGGATACTGGTCGGCCGTGATGGCCATGCCGGCCTTCTGGTTTTCTTCGATATAGTCGATGATCTCCCGGCTGGCGCCCTCGTTGTGGTGGCCGATGACTTTGATGTGGGAAATATTGACCGGGATGCCGCTGGCGCGGCCGATGACCAGAGCTTCCTCAATGGAATCCTTGAGCTGGTTGCCCTCGCCGCGGATGTGGGTGGTATAGACGCCGCCGTAGGCGTGGGCCACCTTGGCGATCTCGATGAGTTCCTCGGTGCCGGCAAAGACCGAGGGGGTGTAGACCAGGCCGGTGGAGAAGCCCAGGCAGCCACATTCCATGGCCTCGCGCATCAGGGCGCGCATCTCCTCCAGCTGGGCTTCGTTGGGCTTGCCGGCGCCCAGGCCCATGACCTTGCCGCGGATGGGGCCCTGGCCGGCGAAAAAGGCCAGATTGGCGCCGTGGGGGATGCTGTCGGCATAGGCGAAGAAGGAGGTATAGCTTTGGCAGATCTCTTTATAGGTTTCTTCGCTGACGCCGCAGTCGGGGCTGTATTCGCCGTAATAGGGCGCAGCCAGCGAACCGCACTGGCCGGCAAGCTCGGTGGTGGCGCCGTCCTCCAGATGGTTGTAGCCGGTGGATCCGGGGTCGAGAATGGTGCCGTCGGAGTGGGTGTGGGTGTCGATAAAGCCGGGGGAGACCATCAGCCCCCGGGCGTCGATCACGCGCCGGGCCGGCTCGGTGATCTGGGGCGCGATGCGGGCGATGCGGCCGTCCTGAACGGCCAGGTCGGCGGCGAAGCGGGGCGCGCCGGTGCCGTCGATCAGCGTTCCGTTTTTGATCAGCAGGTCATACATGGGGAGGTCACTCCTTTATTCAATAATCAGTATAATTTATTATACACAGTTCGGCTCCATTTGGCAATCAAGGCGCGGACAGAGCCCGAAAAAGTGAAAAAAGCCGAAAAATTAATAGATTTTTTATTGATTTGCCGGGATATTGATATATAATCCAAATGATGAACAGATCAAGATCGTATCAAGACCGCCGTGCCGGCATGCCTTTTCCCGGATAGACGGGAGGATGTGCCTGCTTCTTTCTGTTCGATTGGATTACAGGAGCGTGATGCCATGAAAACCAAGAATCCCGATCTGCGCCGGCGCCTGGCTTTGCCGGCTCGCTGGCTGGCCGCCATGGCCGAAACGCGGAGCCTGCTGCTCTGCCTGCTTCTGGCGCCGCTGCTCAACCTGCTCATCGAGAGCATCAGCCGCCACTCGCCGCTGCAGGGCGCGGCATATTTGCTGCAGCATCCGGTCTCTTTTATGCTGGGCAGCCTGATGATCCTGGTGACCCTGCTGGCCGCCGCCATCTTTCCCAAGCGCCTGTTCACCATCCTGCTGACCGCCGTTTTGTGGCTGTGGTGCGGCGTGGTCAACGGCGTGCTGCTCAGCATGCGCGTCACGCCTTTCGGCTTCACCGATTTTCGCAACATCGAGGCGGCGCTGGATATTATTGATATTTATATGACGCCCTGGCAGATCGCCCTCTGCGCGGCTGCCGCCGTCCTTTGCATCCTGCTGCTGGTGCTTCTGTATGTCAAATCGCCCCGGTTCCGGGCGCGCTGGGTGCAGGGTGCGGCCTGCCTGGCCGCCGGATGTCTGATCTGCGCCGGCTTCGGCGGCTGGAGCATCCGCAGCGGCCGTGTTTCGGAGGAATTCGGCAATCTGGCCGATGCCTATAAAGAATACGGCTTCGTCTACTGTTTTGCCAAAAGCATCTTTGACCAGGGGGTAGACCGGCCCGACAGCTACAGCGACGCCCGCATCGACGATATCGTTGAAGACCTGGAGGAGGCCGAGCCGGAGCCGCCGGCAGCCGTGCTGGAGCATCCCAACATCATCATCGTCCAGCTGGAGTCCTTTTTCAACGTCAACCGCATGGCCGGTCTGACCTTTTCCAGCCAGCCCCTGCCCAATTTCACGCGGCTGGCGGCCGAAAACCCCTCGGGATTTCTCAGCGTTCCCTCCATCGGCGCCGGCACGGTCAATACGGAATTTGAAGTGCTGACCGGCATGAGCCTGGAATATTTCGGCACCGGCGAATACCCCTACAAGACCATTCTGCGGGAGTCGGTCTGCCCCTCGCTTTGCTACGATCTGGACGAGGCCGGCTATACCGATTACGCCATCCACAACAACAACGGCACCTTCTACGACCGCCACAAGGTCTATCCCAACCTGGGGTTTGACTACTTTCTGCCGGTGGAGTATATGGACAATATCCGCGAAAATGTCCTGGGCTGGTCGAAGGATTCCATCCTGACCGAACAGATCCTCAAGTGTCTGGACAACAGCCCGGGCAGCGATTTCGTCTATACCGTATCGGTGCAGCCCCACGGCCGCTATCCCCAGACGGCCTATTATACCGAAGAGGAGGGCGGCTACGCCATCCGCGTGTCGGGGCTGGAGACCCAGGCGGAGACCAACCAGTGGGAATATTACGTCAGCCAGCTTTATGGGACCGACGCCTTTGTGGGCGCGCTGATCCAGGCGCTGGACAGCCGGGGCGAGCCGTATATCTGCGTCTTTTACGGCGACCATCTGCCCAGCCTGGACATTCAGGAAGAAGATCTGCTGGCAGGCGATCTTTTCCAGACGGAATATGTCATCTGCACCAACACCGGCCTCACGGCGCCGGGCGGGGATATCGAGGCCTATCAGCTCTCGGCGGCAGCGCTGGAGATGGCCGGCCTGCCGGGCGGCGTGCTGCCCGCGCTGCACCAGACGGCCCGCGGCGATGCCGACTACCAGGAGCAGCTGGAGCTGCTGGAATACGACCTGCTCTACGGCGACCAGACGGCCCTGGGCGGCAGTATGCCCTACGCGGCGACCGACATGCAGATGGGGGTCGATCCCATCACCATCCGGTCGGCGGTGCTGCGGTCGGACGGCCTGTATGTCTACTGTGACAATATTACCGACGCAAGCTATGTCTTTCTCAATGGCAAGCCCTTTGGCGAGACCCAGCGCATCGACCGGGATACCCTGTTCGTCGCCGGCGACGATGCCGAACCGGGCGACGTGGTCAGCGTCGTGCAGATGGGCAACGACGGCGAGCCGCTGAGCTATACAAACGAATATCTGCTGAATTGAAAAAGCCGGCAAGCCATTGGCGTTTCAAAAATATATGCCATAATGCGTATGGAAGATCGTATGTTTGCATAGCACTGAAAAGGATTGGAGGCTAACATGCGTCGTTTTATCCCTACCCAGTTTGGCGTAGGCCGCAAACGATTTTGGTACAGCCCCCAATTGTGGAGATGAATGAATGATGACAGTACAGATTAAAAAAGCGCTTTACGCATCGCCGCGTGGTTATATTACGGCGGAATAGCTGTTATGTGTTTGTCCGTGCCGCACTTACTCTGGAAAGTATCTCACGCGGACGGACTCATTACAAACGAATGGCTTAGTATGATACTGTTGTCTCGCGGAAAATTCAATCAGGAGATGCCGCAGAAGTGTAATCGGTGCGGCGAACAAATCACCATTTGTTTGCGATAAAAATCAGAGGCAGGGCAAATGAACTGCTGCCTGTCAAACGGACAATGAAAAACCCCCATCCCTTTTGGGCGGTGTTCGTAAAACAGTTAAAGCCAAGCTGCAAAATGCAGCTTGGCTTTTATCGTTGTTCGCAC
>CAMEZQ010000025.1 GCA_945947915.1 uncultured Clostridia bacterium
GTATCACCAACGGTACTTCCTCCACCACGTTCAGCCCCGCTGACAACTGCACACGTGCCCAGATCGTGACCTTCCTGTATCGCTGCCTGGCTGAATAACGGGAAGAACAAAAAAAGACTTAGCCGCTGACAAACAACGGCGAAAGTAACAGAGGCGGCAAGAATATATATTCTTGCCGCCTCTTTCTTGTTCTGTATGCATAAAACGCCACGACGTACGTCGTGGCGTTTTGATTGGTACGGGTGTTCATAACGGACTTGATTAATAAGTATTAAAATGCCGGCGGAAACACACACATTCCGGTCAGTATGGCCAAAGGACATCCGTTAAAATTATTCCGCCGCCTTAAAGTTATAAATAGGCTTGATTCTGCAAAGGATCTCTGCTGTAGGCTCAATATTCTCAACGATCTCATCCATGCTCTTGTAAACCATGGGGGACTCGTCGAGGGTATCGGGGACAACGCAGGTGGAGTAGATACCTGCCATCTCCGCCTCATACTCTGCCATTGTCAGCCGCTCGAAGGCAGCAGAACGGGACATCAGCCGTCCGGCACCATGAGGTGCGGAGCAGTTCCAATCCGCGTTACCCTTGCCAATGCAGATAAGGGAGCCGTCACGCATATTGATGGGAACCAGGAGTTTCTCACCAGCCTTAGCCGAAACAGCGCCCTTGCGGAGCACCATCTCGTTCACATCGATGTAGTTATGAATGGTCTGGAAGGTCTCCAAATCGGTCCAGCCGCAGCGGTCAAGAATGATCTGGGCCATCTTTGCACGGTTTCTCTCTGCGAACTTCTGGCAGATATCCACATCGTGGAGGTAGTCCTCCATAAAGGAACCGTAGAGGAAGCAAAGGTCACGAGAGAGCGTAGGCTTCTTGGTCTGGAACTCCTTATCCAGCGCCGTGAGCGTTGCCTGGATCTCAGATCGCCTATCCTGCTCCTTGTAGGTACGGATGATCTCCTCGCGCTGGCGCAAATACGCCTCCTTGCCTACATTCAAATCGACAGCCTGCTGCTGATAAAATTCGGCGACCTGCGTACCGAGATTGCGGCTTCCGGAGTGAATCACCAGGTACTTGCCGCCATCGGCATCTTCATCGATCTCTATGAAGTGATTGCCGCCGCCAAGGGTTCCCAAGGAGCGCTCAAGACGCTCAGTATCCCGGAGGGATCGGCAGCAACGCAGCTGTGTCAGGTCAAATCCCTCCTGTCTGCTCTCCCAAACATTTCTGCCGCAAGGGATGCAGTGTGCTGCCTCGTCAACCTTCTCAAAATCGATATCAATGCTGCCAAGGTATACGGTGTACATGCCGCAGCCGATATCCACACCGACCATTGAGGGAACGATCTTGTCGGTGACGGTCATGGTGGTACCAATGGTACAGCCCTTGCCTGCGTGAACATCGGGCATGATTCTGATCTTCGAAGAGGCAAAGGCCTCTGTATCGCATACTGTTTTGATTTGCTCTCGCGCCTCATTCTCAAGGGTGGTCGCAAATACGCGGGCGGTATTAAAGTTTCCTATAATCTCAATCATGTCATTCTCCTTTCCTATGTTACGGTCGGGCATTAATTTATGATGTGCGGCAGCAACGCGCCCGATCGTATCGGGATCAGACGTTGTTTCCGTTCAGAATTGCTGTAAGCTGGGAAAGAATGTTCCCGTCGCCATTCAGAGAAATGTTGCCAATATTCTCGCAAATGCGCTCCACACACGCCAACTCCTTTTGTTTTCCAGGATCTCGTTCGGCTTATGTTTGCCGACATACTTACGCAGGACCGGCTGTGCAGCCACATGCATTTGTTCTGCAAAAACATTGATCCCGGTCAGAATCTTGACGTAGTCGGTGACGCGATAGCTGCGGACAAAGTTGATGCGCAGGGGCACCTTATCTGCCGTCAGAATTTTCTGCCGGTGATGTTCATTTGGGTCAGGCGGGTATCCACTAACTCCACATCTGCTTTCGCAGAGGTTCTCCGGAAGTAATATTTCTTGTGTAGTGTATGCTCGTCCGCAAAATACCCGTGCCATCATAAGACAAATTTCTCTTTTTTGTTTTATTGTAGCATATAGATGCGCCTAAAACCAGTAATTCTCTAAAAGGCCAACAAAAAAGACAGCATCCCATCCAGGATGCTGTCTTGGTGCGCCCGAGGGGACTTGAACCCCTATTCCGTAAAGAGGCAGAACCTAAATCTGCTGCGTATACCATTTTCGCCACGGGCGCATATTCATTTTTTCGTACGGGTGGTGGAAGCAAAACCTTCGAAGGAGAGCGTGACGCCTGTGGTGGAATCGTAACAGAAACCATCCCAGGTGTCTTTCCGGCCCCAGCTGAAAAAGCGCATCATTCGGTATAATTCTCAATACCAGAGGGTGCCGTCCGCAGGATACCGCCGTCCGGCCCTTCGCACAGCAGGAATGTATGATCCGGATTCAGGTCAGGATCCATGGTTTTGCTGACCTTTTTCGGCTTTGATGCAGTCATGCGCACCGCGCAGGGTTCCTTTCCCAAAGCGGATCTTGCCGTATGCCTGCCGGTATCGCTGCGCCTGCCTGTTCGATGGCGCGGAAGCCGGAATAAATAACGATATCATATTATCATAGATCGCGCCGGCCGTCAAATAAAAGAAAAAGCCCGGCATATGCCGGGCCGTGATCAGCTCTTCTGTTTGCCGGAAGACTTTTTCTCGGGCTTTTCAGTGTCGCCGTTCGGGTTTTGGTTTTGATTCTGGTTCTGGTTCTGACTGCCCTTGCCGCGGCGGAGGATCTTGCAGTCGGCGCAGGGGAAAACCTCGGGAGAATCGGGGTTGGACTGCAGACGGACACGGCAGCAGCCCTTGAGCAGGGAAACGTCCAGGACGGTGCCTTTGCCCTTGGGGGTCTCCACCAGGGAATCGGCTGTCGGAGAGGTGCGGATCAGCTCCTGATAGGCCTCGTTTTCATATTTGAGGCAGCACATCAGGCGGCCGCAGGTGCCGGAGATCTTGGTGGGGTTGAGGGACAGCCCCTGGTCTTTGGCCATATTGATGGATACCGGCTGGAAGTCGTCCAGGAAAGTGCTGCAGCAAAGGGGATGGCCGCAGATGCCCAGGCCGCCCACCATTTTGGCGGCGTCGCGGACGCCGATCTGCCGCAGCTCGATGCGGGTGCGGAAAACCGAGGCCAGGTCCTTGACCAGATCGCGGAAATCGACGCGGCCGTCGGCGCTGAAATAGAAGAGGATCTTGCTGTGGTCGAAGGTGTATTCCACGGCCACCAGCTTCATATCCAGCTCATGCTTGCGGATCTTCTGCTCGCAGATGGAAAAGGCCTCCTGTTCCAGACGCTCGTTATTGCGCAGGACTTCCAGATCTTCTTCGTTTGCGATGCGGATCAGCTTTTTCAGCGGCTGGTTGATCTGGCTGTCGTCGACTTCCCGGTTGGGGATGACCGTTTCGCCGCATTCAATGCCGCGGGAGGTTTCCACGATGACACGCATCCCCATGGCGATCTCCTGCCCCATCGGGTCGAAATAATAGATTTTGCCGACTTTTTTAAATCGGACACCAATGATTTCTGTCATATACTTTATGTTCTCCTGTAGATGGTGCCGCAAAAGGCTGCCAGCTGGCTCGAAAGGGCAAAGACCGAGCCGTTGTTCTCCAGCAGTTTGTCCCTTTGCTGCTGTATATATTCATAAACGGCAATGTAATATCCGGCGTCTGCGGGATAGGCCAGCGCATCAACGGCCAGCAGCGCCGTGCATTCGGTATAAAAATCGCCGTATTCGTTTCGGGGGAGGGCAGAGGCCGCCAGGCAGGCCTCCATGATCTGCAGGGCGCTGCCGCGCAGGCTGGAAACGAATTCCTCCGCCAGCCTGGCCGGCCTGGAAAGACCGTTTTCCAAAAGCTGCCGGGCACGGCCGATGGAGCCGTCCGCCCGGCCGGCCGCCTCCCGGATGGCGTCGGCAGTGGGCGCTTTCTGCCCGGGTGTGGGGTGGGAAGAAAGCCATTCGGCGATGACGTCGGGCGCCAGCGGTTCCATGGCGTAGATGCGGCAGCGGGAACGCACGGTCTGCAGCAGGGCGCCGGCATTTTCCGTCAGCAGAATGAACACCGAGGAGGTCGGTTCCTCCAGGACCTTGAGCAGGGCGTTCTGCGCCGGGGGATTCATCCGGTCGGCCCGGTTGATGATAAAGACCTTAAAGGGGCTCTGGTTGGGGGCGATGAAGCTCTGCCGCCGCAGCTCGCGCACCTGGTCGATGAGGATATTTCCGCCCTCGGGGTTGAAGAGAAAAATATCCGGATGGGAGCCGGCCGCCGCCTGCGCGCAGGAAGGGCAGATGCCGCAGGGACGTCCGTTTTTGGCCCTGCATAAAAGAGCTGCGGCAGCGTAAGCCGCCGCAGCTTTTTTGCCGGAACCGAAAGGACCGTCAAATATCACTGCCGTGCCCAGATCTCCCGCCGCAGCGGCGGCTTTGATCGGGCGGTTGCCCGAAAGATCAAACCTTTTCAAAGTGTTCGACGTTCAGCACGAAGATGGTGGCGCCGCCCACGATGACCTCGATGGGCATGGTGGGGTAGAAGCTCAGGCCGGGTTCGGCCGAGGGGGCGATCATCTGCTTGCGGCTGTGGGAATTGTCCTTGATGATGCCGATGGCTGTGTCGACCTTGTCGTCTTCAACGCCGATCAGCACGGTGACGTTGCCGGTGCGCAGGAAACCGCCGGTGGTGGCCAGCTTGGTGATGGAGAAGCCGTTCTTCATCAGGCTGTGGATGACGCTGGGGGCGTCGTCGGCATTCAGAATGGCAATGATCATTTTCATAATGCGTACCTCCTTTTGAAGATAGACGGATACGGACCGCGGTTCTGTATATCCGATCTTATGACTGAAAAAATAAATAATGCGCAAAAGAAACAGAAAAGACGTTAAAATTGCCGAAAGACATAGGCTTTCAAGCCGTGATCCTGTATCTATATTTTAGCACACAACGGCGGATAAGGCAAGGCTGTGTTGTTATTCATAGCGCCGCCGGACGCTCTGGGGGACGAAGATGGGGGAGACCTCCATGCGCACCGGCGCGCCGACGCTGCAGTTGA
Organism: uncultured Clostridia bacterium; assembly: GCA_945947915.1. Taxonomy (GTDB): domain Bacteria; phylum Bacillota; class Clostridia; order Oscillospirales; family Butyricicoccaceae; genus RGIG1902. Next base: position 5,088 of record CAMEZQ010000025.1, read on the forward strand.
TCTCTGACAGGTCGACGATGGTGTGGGTCGTGCCGATATGGCCCAGCACACGGACACGCTTGCCGTCCACGGTGACATAGAGATACCGCCGCCGGAAGAGGCGGGAAAGGTCGCTGAGGGCGTAGCGCAGGCAGTCGCGCAGGCGGAAGGTGTCGCGGATCTTCTCGACGCCGAAGCCGTCGGCCGTGCCCACGGGGATAATGCCGATCTTGGTCGGCTTGCGGGTGACATAGGCCGAGCCGTAGCCGATGCCGTGGCCCCGGGGCAGCCAGCGGATCTCGGCGATCTCGCTGCACAGCACGCCGACCCGCTTGAGCCCCGACGCGCCCTTGGCCGTCGTGCGGCCGCTGATGGCCGAGCCGATGCGCACGGCGTCCAGATGGTCGATGGGGCAGGTAAAGAGGGCGGCCGTGTTGCAGTCGTGGAGCAGGCCGGGGTCAAAGCCGGCCCGGCGCACCTGCTCGGTGACTTCGATGAATTTCTCGTGCTGGGCTTTGGTTTTGGAAGGGTTGAGATAGGCGCAGGGGAAATGGGTGTACATGCCGGTGACGTGCAGGTTGGACATATAGCTGAATACCGACGTGATGCGCTCCAGCTCGCCCGGCTCGAAGCCGTAGCGGCCCATACCGGTGTCGATCTTGATGTGTACGTCGCAGGAAATGCCGCGCTGCTCGGCCATGCCGTTGAGAGCGACGGCGGCGTCATAGGAGCCGATGGAAGCTGTGGCGCAGCTTTCCAGGATCTTTTCGATATCTTCTGCACAGGCTGTGGAACGCAGGATGAGGATCTCTTCCTCCTCGGCGCCGATCTGGCGCAGGGTAATGGCGTCGTCCGGTTCGGTGACGGCCAGCTTGCGCACGCCGCACTGGCGGAGGATGGGATAGATCTCCTGCAGGCCCAGGCCGTAGGCGTTGGCCTTGAGCACGGCGATCAGCTCGCTGCCGCCGGCTTTTTCCCGAATCTTCTCGATGTTGGCAATGATCTTGTCGGTCTCAACAAGCAGATATTTCATAGCTGGATCCCCCTGTATATTTCTCTGTACCGATGGCTGCCTGCCGGTTATTCTTTCTTTTCGCCTTCAGCTTCCGGCGCGGGCTTGTCCCCGTCCTGGGTATGGACCGGGGCGCGCTCGGCCGGCTTGTTTTCCTTTTCGGCGGCCCGGCGCTTTTTGCCCACGATGATCCGGCGGCGTACTTCGCGGGCCTTGGCCACGCCCTTGTTGAGGATCAGGTCGACGGCCGGCTTGTAGACCATTTCAAACTCGCCGCAGAACTCGGTCAGGTCGCCCGAGAAGCCCTTCTTGAAGAGATAGAGGCCGTACAGCGGATTTTCCGGCGTCAGATCGCCGGAAACACCGCGGAAATCGTAGATGTCGCAGCCGGTCTCCAGCGCCCATTTGATCATTTCCCACTGAAGCTGGTAGTTGGGCATGACGTTGCGGTACTGGTTGCTGGAGGCGCCGTAGAGATACCAGACCTTGTTGCCGAAATGGATGGCCAGGGTGCCGGCGATGGGGCGGCCCTCCCAGAAGGCCATGTAAAGGCGGGCGTTTTCGCCCAGATTGTCCAGGATGCTCTCGAAATAGGCGCGGGGACGGACGATGAAGCCGTCGCGGGTGCCGGTCTCGTCCATGATGCTGGAAAAAGTGTCCAGCATTTCCTTGCCGCAGACGCGCACTTCCACGCCCTTGCGCACCGACAGGCGCAGATTGTAGCGGGTCTTGGAATGGAAGGCCTGCAGCAGCTCCTCCTCGGTCTTGCCCCGGACGTTGAGGCGGAAAACATAGTTGGGCTGGACGCCCTCGAAGTTTTTGCTGCCGAAGTGGCGCTGATAGCCCAGCTTTTCCATGATGGCGAGAAAATCCGTGTCGGAGCTGAGAATATCGGGGTCCATCTTGAGAGCGTAGGCACGGTGCTTTTTGGCCAGATGGCGCAGGCCCTCGGTCAGCTCCCGCAGGGTCTCCTCGTCGTGGGGATCGCAGACCGGGCCGCGGCCGCTGTACATCAGCGTATAGGGGACCATGGGCATCTTGCGGATGAGCACCGACAGAGCGCCCTTGATCTGGCCCTGGGCGTCGCGGACGGCGATGGCCTGCCAGTCCCAGGCCGATTTGACCCGGCCCCAGGCCGACGACTGCAGAAAGTGCCCCTTGGGGTGGGCGGCGATAAAGGCCTCGAACTCGGCCAGCGTGCTTTCATTTATAATTTCAAACATTCGGATGCCTCCAGAAATTTCGTGTATTCAAAACCGAAAGCTCTGCCGCGGCGCGATGCCGGCAGATTCCTTCAAGATATAGTTTACATCAAACGGGTGGAAAAAGCCATAGCCAATCGGCAATATTCTGTGTATTGAAGGCAGACGTGCTTGGATTTCAGCCGCTGCTATGGTATAATGCTATAGTATAATAAAATAAATCCAAAAACCAATGCAAAAAAGCTCTGAAAATCAACGTAAAGGATGTGTTTTATACATGAACAGGACCATTGCCTTTATCGGCAGCGGCAATATGGGCGGCGCCATCATCGGCGGGATCGTCGGCGCCGGGCTGGTGGAGCCGCAGAACATCATCGCCGCCGACCCCTCCGATAAGGCCCGGGAGAGCCTTGCGGAGAAATACGGCATCCGCGTCACCGTCGATAATCTGGAAGCCGCCCGGGAAGCCGATATCCTCTTCCTGGCCGTCAAGCCCCATATCTATCCCGTCATCGCCCGGCAGATCGCGCCGGTGCTCAGCCGCGAGACCGTGGTGGTCACCATTGCCGCCGGTCAGACACTGGCCCATATGGCCGAAATGCTGGGCGAGAGCGCCAAGATCGTGCGCACCATGCCCAATACGCCGGCGCTGGTGGGCGAGGGCATGTCGGCCCTGTGCCCCAACGGCAACGTCACAGCCGAGGAATTCGCCGCCGTCGAGGCCATCTTCAACAGCTTCGGCAAGTGCGAGCGCATCACCGAGGATCTTTTCGACGCCGTCGTGGGTGTCAGCGGCTCGTCGCCGGCCTATGTCTATATGTTCATCGAGGCCATGGCCGATGCCGCGGTGGCCGAAGGCATGCCCCGGGAAAAGGCCTATAAATTCGCCGCCCAGGCCGTGCTGGGTTCGGCCCGCATGGTGCTGGAGACCGGCCGCCATCCCGGTGATCTGAAGGATATGGTCTGCTCCCCCTGGGGCACCACCATCCGCGCCGTGATCGAGCTGGAAAAGACCGGCATGCGCGGCAGCGTCATGCAGGCCATGCAGGCTTGCATCGATAAGTCCCGCGAAATGTCCAAATAACGGCCGGCCGACCCGGATCCGGCGGATAAACGGCGTATTAGAGTATTGACATTTTTGGAAAGTGCGCCGATAATCAAATTGCGGCCGTCCGGCGGCCGCACAAACGGTTTTGAATATTTTTTATTATGGAGGAATGCAACATGAAAAATGTGATCAGCACAGAGAAGGCCCCCGGCGCCATCGGCCCCTACAGCCAGGCTGTTGAGATCGACAATCTGGTCTACACCTCGGGCCAGCTGGGCATCGACCCCGCCACCGGTGCTTTCGGTGAAGGCGTTCAGGGCCAGACCGCCCAGGCGCTGGAAAACGTCAAGGCCATCCTCGAGACCCGCGGCCTGACCATGGACGACATCATCAAGACCACCGTTTTCATCAAGGACATGAACGACTTCGGCAAGATCAACGAGGTCTATGCCAAGTACATCTGCGGCGACATTCTGCCCGCCCGTTCCTGCGTTGAAGTTGCCCGCCTGCCCAAGGACGGTCTCGTCGAGATCGAAGTCATCGCCCTCAAGAAGTAAAAAAACCGTGCGAAAGGCCCGCAGAAGCGCTGCGGGCCTTTTTCTTTGGATAAAAACAAAGAGCCCCGGACACCGGCCGGGGCTTTGGAAAACAGAGAGCTTTGTAACCGCGCAAAGGATCTCTGAAAACGACGATGCTATTTGCCGGCGATGCGTCCTTCGCCGCCGCCGGAGCGGTTGAGGGCGGGCGCGTGCTGCCGGATCTTTTTTTGCTCGTGGGTGCGTCTGGCGCGGGAGTCGGAAGCGGCGCTGGCTTCTTTGTATTCAAACCAGCAGGTGCGCCGGCGGGACCGGCCGAGAAACTGGCGGATCTTTCCGCTGCGGAGATGCTCCTGCATGCGGCGGCGCAGGTCGCAGGTCTCGCCGATATAGAGAATGGCGTTGGTTTTGCCGTCGCGGATGCGGTATTCACCCGTCGCGTGGGGCGGCATCGCGCCTTTGCCGGCGACGGGGTCATAGCGCTTAGGGCGGCCCGGCGGATAGAGGGACATGGGATCATCTTCTTTCTGTGCACAATATAGCACAAAACCGGGGCGCGGGCAGGGGGAGGCCGGAGTTTTGCAGTCGGCATCCCGAGGACTGGAAATCCGCGGTGGTATGCTGTATAATGACCCATGGAGCGCGGCTCTGCCGCCCGGGTGAAAGACAGTGGGAGCTGCCGGGCATGGCAGGGACCGCGTATAATAATGATTATGATTATTGAGGAGAGAGAAAAATGGCAGAAGATCATCTGACTGTGAAATACGGCCTGGTCTGGGATACGCTGGACGAGGCGGAGAAAAGCGCTGTCATGGCCATGGGCGAGGACTATAAGCAGTTCATGGACGCCAGCAAGACCGAGCGCACCTGCACGCAGGAGATCGTCCGCCGGGCACAGGCCCGGGGCTTCGTCGATCTCAATACGGTGGATAGCCTGAAGCCTGGCGACCGCGTTTACAGCGTCGGCCGCGGCAAGAATGTGGTGCTGGCCGTGATCGGTGAGGAAGAGGTAGCCGCCGGCGTGCGCATCGTCGGCAGCCATATCGATTCGCCTCGGCTGGACATCAAGCAGAATCCCCTGTATGAGTCCGACGGCATGGCGCTGCTCAAGACCCACTATTACGGCGGCATCCGCAAGTATCAGTGGGTGGCCCGTCCTCTGGCCCTCTACGGCGTCGTCATTCTGCGGGACGGCAGCAAGGTGGAGCTGGCCATCGGCGATGAGCCGGGCGATCCGGTCTTTTATATCAGCGACCTGCTGCCCCATCTGGCAGCCGACCAGAACAAGAAGACGCTGGCCGAGGGTATTGCCGGCGAGGACCTCAACGCCATGGCCGGCAGCCTGCCGCTGGGGGATGAAAAGGCGGAGCAGCGCTTCAAAAAGCAGGTGCTGACCCTGCTCCACGAAAAATACGGCATCGTGGAGGAAGACTTTGTTTCGGCCGAGCTGGAGCTTGTGCCCGCCGGCAAGGCGCGCGACGTGGGCTTCGACCGCGGTTCGGTGGCGGCCTACGGCCACGACGACCGTGTCTGCGCCTATACCTCCATGGCGGCCCTCTTTGAGATCGAGCACTGCGCCAAAACGTCTGTCGCTCTCTTCGTCGATAAGGAAGAGGTGGGCAGCAACGGCAATACCGGCATGCATTCCCGCTATTTCGCTAACGTGCTGGGCACCATGATCGAGCTGCAGCGCGGCGTTTGCAGCGGCTTTGAGATCGACCGTGCCATGGCCCGCAGCGCGCTGCTTTCCTCCGACGTGGCGGCTGCCTTCGATCCCAATTATCCTTCGGTCAGCGATCCCCGCAACAACGCCTATCTGGGCAAGGGCGTCACGCTGGTCAAATACACCGGCTCCCGTGGCAAGGGCGGCTCCAACGACGCCAACGCCGAGTTTATCGGCTGGGTGCGCCGGGTGTTCAATGAGGCCGGCATCGTCTGGCAGACCAGCGAGCTGGGCAAGGTCGACCAGGGCGGCGGCGGCACCATCGCCTATATTCTGGCCAACGCCGATATGGACGTCATCGACGTGGGCGTGCCGGTATTGTCCATGCACGCGCCTGTGGAGATCGTTTCCAAGGCCGATGTTTACATGACGGCCCAGGGTTATAAGGCGTTCTACCGCGCCCGGTGATCCTGCCGCCGCGGTACACAGATCAAATACAAAAGGCAGCTCCGCGGAGCTGCCTTTTTTCTATAGGTATGAAGGGGAAAAAGAGGTCTCAGAGGCCGGTTTTCCCGCCGGCAAAGCGGGTCATGGCGCCGGTGTGATGGTCCTGGATGAGCTGGTCGGCAAAGGCGACCAGCTCCTCAGGCGTGTAGGAAAGCTCACCCAGCAGCCAGCTTTCGGCCATGCCGGTGAGGGCCGAGACATAGAAATGGGTCAGCAGGTCTTTTTCGGCGGCGCCGGCCTGCGCCTGGTCGCTCATCCGGTCGATGACATGGTGGATGATGTCGTAAATATCCGACTGGAAAAACCGGCGCAGATGCTCGTGGCCCAGGGAATGCAGGGTGCACAGGCAGAGCTCGCGGTTGTCCTGCAGATACAGAAAAAGCTGCAGCAGGGCGTCCTGCCAGATCAGCACGCCTTCCCGCAGGTCCAGCAGGCGCAGGGCTTCCTGGCGGTACATCCAGCGCACCTGGTCGTAGATATCTTCAAAGTGGTAGTAAAAGGTCTGGCGGTTGACGCCGCAGCCGTCGGTGATCTCGCGGATGGAGATCTTGTTGAGGGGCTTCTGCAGCATCAGTTTTTTGAGCGATTCGGTCAGCATCCATTTGGTTTTGTCGGTGCGGACAGCGTCTTCCATGGCGGTCACCTCGCTTTTACTATAGCAGGCGAAGGGGGCCGAAATGTTATACAATTTTGAACTTTTGTCTGAAATCAAGACAAATCGGCCAAATTGTCTGTGGAAAAACGAAGCGCGTCTTTTTATACTGGGAAAGATTTAAAAAGATACGAGGGAGGAACCTTGATGATACGCTATGACATCGTCCTGCACAGCCCTATGGGGCCGCGGCGGGGCACGGCGGAGATCCTCGACGGACAGACGGCGGCCGTCAGCCTGCTGGGGCGGCGCAGCCTGCTGTCCCTGTTTCGGACGGAAGACGGCGCCTGCCGCCTGTCGGGGATGCTGGATTCGGTGATGGGCGCCATTCCCATCCAGGCCGATATCCGTGTGGAAAACGGGCAGTTCCGCACCCTGGCCCACACGGGCAAGGGCGAAATGCCTCTGACAGGGACGCGGAAAGAAGATGGGGTGCCCAATGGAAACTAAAAAGGGTACGGTCTGGGATAAAGTTGCCACGTTTATCGTCGACAAGCGCAATCTCTTTTTTCTGGTTTTTCTGCTGGCCGGCATTTTCTGCGTGTTTTCGTCCGGCTGGGTGCAGACCAACGACGATCTGACCGACTATCTGCCGGAGGAAACCGAGACCCGGCAGGGCCTTGTGCTGATGGAAGAAGAATTCACCACCTACGCCACGGCCCAGGTCATGGTGGACAATATCACGCTGGAGCAGGCCCAGCGCCTGCAGGGGGCGCTGGAAAAGGTCGAGGGCATTTCGGCCGTGGAATTCTACGATGCCGGCGCGGACGGCGCCGAGCTGTCCGACTGGTACAGGGGCGCGGCCGCCCTGTTTTCGGTGACCTTCGACGGCGAGACCGGCGACGCCGTCTGCGACCGGGCCATGACGGAGCTCAAAGCGCTGTTGGCCGATTACGACTGTTATATCGACAGTGAGGTGGGGAGCAGCCTGAACGACACGCTGGACGGCGAGATCCGGGTGGTCATGATCGTGGCCGTCGTCATCATCGTTCTGGTGCTGCTGCTGACCTCCAAAACCTTCATGGAGATCCCCGTGCTGCTGATCACCTTCGGCGTGGCGGCGCTGCTCAACATGGGCACCAATTATCTGATGGGGGAGATCTCCTTTGTCACCAATTCGGTGGCCGTCATCCTGCAGCTGGCGCTGGCCATCGATTACGCCATCATCCTCTGCCACCGATTTACCGAGGAACGGGAGGAAAAGCCGGTGCGGGAGGCCTGCATCGCGGCGCTGGCCAAGTCGATCCCCGAGATCTCCGGTTCCAGTCTGACTACGATCTCGGGTCTCATCGCCATGACTTTTATGCAGTTCCGCATCGGCTACGACATGGGCGTCGTGCTCATCAAGGCCATCTTCCTGAGCCTGGTGACGGTCTTTACCCTGATGCCGGGCCTGCTGATGGTTTTTTCCAAATGGATCGACAAGACCCATCACCGGTCTTTCGTACCGCGCATCACGGCCGTCGGCCGGATGGCCGTGCGCACGCGCTATATCGTGCCGCCGGTCTTTGTTGTGCTGCTGGCGGCCGCGTTTGTTTTTTCGGGGAAATGCCCCTACGCCTACGGATACGACAAGCTGCCGACCTTTAAAAAGAGCGATACGCAGATCGCCCAGCAGAAGATCGAAGACACTTTTGGCTCCACCAATCTGATGGCCGTGCTGGTGCCTTCGGGCGATTATGAAAAAGAGCAGAAGCTGCTGGCCGATCTGGCCGCCGAACCGGAGGTGGTTTCGGTGACGGGGCTGGGCAGCATCGAGGCCATGGGCGGCTATATGCTGACCGACGCGCTGACCCCGCGGCAGCTGGCCGAGACCATGGATCTGGATTACGAGGCGGCCAAGCTGCTTTATACGGCCTACGCCGCCGAGCAGGGGGATTACGGCCGCATCGTCAGCGATCTGGACAATTATGCGATCCCGCTGATCGATATGGTCTTCTTTCTTGATGAACAGAACGAAGCCGGCTACATTCAGCTGGAGGACGGCATGCAGCGGGACCTGGAAGAGATCTGCGGTCAGCTCCGCGACGCCCGCGCCCAGCTGGCCGGGGAGCATTACAGCCGGATGCTCATCGAGCTGGATCTGCCGGAAGAAAGCCGGGAGACCTTTGCCTATCTCGACCGGCTGCATGAGATGGCCGGCAAATATTACAGCGAAGGGGTCTATCTGGTGGGCAATTCCACCAGCGACCGGGACCTGGCAGCTTCCTTTGAGGAAGACAATCTTGTGATCAGCATCCTATCGGCCCTGTTCGTTGTGGCCGTGCTCATCGTTACCTTCAAATCGGCCGGGCTGCCCGTTCTGCTGATCCTGGTCATCCAGGGCAGTATCTGGATCAACTTTTCTTTCCCCTATCTGATGGAAAAAGATCTGTTCTTTATGAGCTATCTGATCGTCAGCTCCATTCAGATGGGCGCCAACATCGATTACGCCATCGTCATCTCCAGCCGTTATATGGAGCTCAAGCCCCATATGGGCAGCCGCGAGGCCATCGTTGAGGCGCTCAATCTGGCCTTTCCCACGGTCTTCACCTCGGGCACCATTCTGGCGTCGGCCGGTACGCTGATCTGTTTTCTGACTTCACAGCCGGTCATCGTGGGCATCGGCGAATGTCTGGGCCGCGGCACAGTCATATCCATGTTCCTGGTGCTGGGCGTACTGCCCCAGATCCTGGTGCTGGGCGACAGCATCATTGAAAAAACCAGCTTTGCCCTTCGGCTGCCGGTGCCGCAGCGCACGGAAAAAGAAGGCCATATCGCGGTGCGCGGCCGTGTGCGCGGCTATGTCAGCGGCGTGGTCGACGCCGAGATGAACGGCGTTTTGTACGGCAGCATGTCGGCCGTCGTCGAAAGCGGCACGGCGGAAGCGGAAGAAGCGGAAAAGGAGGAGACGCAGCATGAAAATAAAAACTGAGCGCTGGCGGCGGCTGTGCGCGGCGCTGCTCTGCCTGTGCATGACCATGACGCTGGCGCCGGAGGCTCTTGCCGACGGTGCGGCGGACTGGGACAGCGACGCAGTGATCCATATCCGTTCGGCCAGCGACTGGTCCCGCTTGATCCGGTATTGCCGTCTGGACACCTGGTCTCAGGGAAAGACCGTGCGGCTGGAATGCGACCTGCTGCTGGAGGGCGAAATGATCGTGCCTACCTTCGGCGGCGTGTTTGACGGCGGCGGCCATACCATTGCCGGGGTCCGCATCGCGGGCAGCGGTTCCGACCGCGGGCTGTTCCGCTATATCCAGGCAGGCGGCGTCGTGCGGGATCTGGTTTTTCAGGGGACGATCCGGGCCGACGACGGCTGGGAAGGCCTGGGCGGCATCTGCGGCGTCAACCGCGGCACGATTTCCGGCTGTACGGTCCATGTCAGCGCCTCGGGCAGCAGCCGGCTGGGGGGCGTCTGCGGCGTCAACGAGGCTTCCGGAGAGATCATCGGCTGCACGGCCTCCGGAACCGTGCAGGGAGAGCACTTCACCGGCGGCATCGTCGGGGAGAATTACGGCAGCGTGATCCAATGCGTCAATAAAGCCGAGGTGAACACCGTGCTGGAAAACGTGCGGACCGATTTGGGATCCATCGACTGGAGCGCCATCAACAGCACGGAAAACCTGCCGGCCTGCACCGATACGGGCGGCATCGCCGGATATTCCAAGGGCGTGATCCAGGGCTGCACCAATCTGGCGGCGGTGGGCTATGCCCACACCGGCTACAATGTCGGCGGCATTGTCGGGAGGCAGGCCGGGTATGTGCGGGAATGCGTCAATGACGGCAGCGTGCAGGGGCGCAAGGAGGTCGGCGGCATTGCCGGCCAGATGGAGCCGTATACGCGGCTGCAGTTTGAAGAAAGCACGCTGCAGAAGCTGGGCAGCCAATTGAGCACGCTGCAGAGCCTGCTGGGCGACGCGGCCGACGATCTGCAGGGGTCGCGGAAAGACCTGTCCGGGCAGATGGCCGATATGGAGGATCTGGCCGACGGCGCCAGAACCGACGCGGAGGGGCTGCTGGATCAGCTCCGCGGTGCGGGAGAAGAGGGCATCGGCACGGTCAACGATCTTTCGGCGCGGATCTCCGGCGTGCTGGAGCAGCTGACGCCGGTGCTGGATTCGCTGGAGGAGACCTCCGATGCGGCCTCGGCGGCGCTGCGCACCCTGGCAGAAGCGGCCGGCGGGCTGGAGGACGCCTCCGGCAGCACCGCCGGCGCCATGCGGGAGCTGCAGGCGGCGCTGAAGGAAATGGACCTGGCCGTCGGGGATATACAGGCGGCGGCGGAAAAGGTGGCGGCCGCGCAGCAGACGCTGCGGAAGGCCCTGGGAATGGATGCAGAGATCCGCGGGGCGCTGGAAGAGTTGGCGGCGGCGCTGGAGGAGCTGCAGGCGGCGCTGCGCCGGGCGGCAGACGCTGCCGGCAGCCTGATCCGTGCGCTGGCCGCTGCCGGAGAGCTTCCCGGCTGGGATGACGAGACCGGCCGGGCAGAGCTGGAAACCATCCGGAAAGAGCTGGAAGCCGCGTCGGCCGCCGCCGGACGGCTCCCCACCATTCTGAAAACGCTGGGCCGGGAGATTTTGGCCGAGCCGGGAGAGGATCTTTTGGCGTTCCGGGAGGCCTGGCAGCTGCTGGCGGACGCCGTTGACGACCTTCGGACGTCGGCAGAGCATATCCGCGGCGCCCTGCAGCATCTCAGCCAAAGCGCCGGCTCCTTTGCGGAGGCCGGCAGCGATCTCGGCGGCAGTGCGGACCGTCTGCGGAAAGCGATGAAGCAGATGGCGTCCGGCGCCGACGCGCTGACCGGCGCCCTGGAGGGCCTGCGGGATATCGTACAGGAACAGGCGGAGCAGCCGGTGCTGGAATTCCCCGGGGTCAGCAGCGAGATGCAGCAGCGGGAAGACAGCCTGCGCCGGAACGTCGACGCCATGGCCCAGCTGCTGCGCAGCGTGCAGGGGACGCTGGATACGGCCGGCGACCGGCTGCATGGAGATCTTGAAAAGGTCAGCGCGCAGTTTTCCGCCATCGTCGATCTGCTGAACAGCGCCGGTGAGGATGACCAGACATCGGGTGAAGACCGCATCGTCGATGTTTCGGAGGAAAGCGGCGCCGTGACACTGGGCACCGTGGCCGGATGCGAAAATCACGGCGCGGTGGACGGAGATATCAATACAGGCGGGATTGCCGGCGCCATGGCGCTGGAATTTGATTTTGACCCCGAGGACGATCTGGTGCGGCAGGGAGAGGTCTCCCTTCGCTTTCAGTATCTGACCCACGCCGTCCTGCGCGGATGCGTCAACGACGGATCTGTGACCGGACGGAAAAACTGTGTCGGCGGCATCGTCGGCCGGGCCGATCTGGGTCTGGTCAGCGCCTGCCAGAACTACGGCGGCGTGGAAAGCACCGACGGCACGATGGCCGGCGGTATTGCCGGGGAGTCATTTGTTCCCGTGCGTGGCTGCTGGGCCAAGTGCGCGCTCGGCGGGGATAGCTATGTCGGCGGCATCGCCGGAAAGGGCGGAGAGATCACCGGCTGCCGCACCCTGGTCTCCATCGGGGTCGCAGAAGCCTGCGTCGGCGCCGTAGCCGGCCAAGCGGAGGGGCCGCTCTCCGACAATCTGTTCGTCAGCGAGACCTTGGGCGGCGTCGACGGCATCAGCTATGCCGGGCAGGCCCAGCCGGTGGATTATCAGGACTTTTTGGCCCTGGGCGCGCCGGAGCCCTTTACCCGGTTCGATCTGACGTTTATGGCGGAAGGCCAGGTGGTCGATGTCGTTTCCTTTACATACGGGCAGGCCCTGCCCGACGAGCGCGTGCCCGCGGTGCCGGAGAAAGAGGGCTGCTTTGCCGCCTGGGAAAGCTTTGACCGGACGGCGCTGCATTTCGACCGGGTGGTGGAAGCTGTTTATACGCCCATGACCGGCACGCTGGCGCAGGATCAGATCCTGGTGGAGGGCGCGTTCGCCCCCAGCGCCGTCCTGCAGGTGACCGAGCCGCAAAACAGCAGCCTGCCGCCGCTGGAAGGCACGGAGGCCGGCCTGTGGCAGCTTTCGGTCAGCGACGGCTCGGCCTTTACGGCTCTGCGGGTCAAAAAGCCCGCGGGCACCGGCCGCCTGCGCCTGTGGATCCGGACGCCGTCGGGCGGCTGGGAAGCGCTGGACCACACCGTCGAGGGCAGCTGGCTGCGGGCCGAGTGGACCGGCAGCACCGCCGTTCTCTGCCTGGAGCAGCGGCCGGGATTTTCTCTCTGGACAGTCTGCCTGGCCGGCGGGCTGGCCGCCCTGCTGGCGGCCGGCGGTGTATGCCTGGCGCGGCGTAGAAAAAAGAGGACATCAGCCGCCCCGGTACAAAAATAAAAAAGACTGATCTGGCCGATCCGCTGTTAAAAACAGCGGATCGGCTTTTATTTTTCTAAGAAAAATTATAAAGGTACCTTGATAAAATATGCCGAAGGGCGTAAGATGGGGAACGGAATCCAATACGCAATCATACGAAACAAGGAGAAAAGCCATGAAACGAGGGTATCAAGACCTGGATAAAAACAACCGGCTGATCTGGAATTTCCGGGACATCAGCCATACCATGCGCCGTATCTCTGAGGGCAAGGGTGGGCAGAAACGGATCCTCATCCTGCTGCTGGAGGACGGCGCCACCACCCAGAGCGCGCTGACCCAGCGCCTGGGCATCCAGCCCGGGTCGGCCAGCGAGGTCCTGGCCAAGCTGGAGCATGCCGGGCTGATCCGGCGGGAGCCCAGCGCCGGCGACCGACGGACGACGGATGTCCTGCTGACCGACGAAGGACGCGCGGCGGCAGAGGAGGCCCGGCAGCAGCGGATGCTGCGGCATGACCAGATGTTCGCCTGTCTGAGCGAGGACGAAAAAGACAGCCTTCTGTCCATGCTGGAAAAGATCAACACTGCCTGGGCGCAGCAATACGGCGAGGGAAGGCCGGAAGGCGAGGGCCGCGGCCCCGGCCGCGGATTTTATCGAAAAGACGGCCGACGGCTATGACACGCTGGTGGCCGAGCGCGGCATGAGCCTTTCCGGCGGCCAGAAATAGCGCCTGAGCATTGCCCGCGCCGTCCTCAAGCCGGCCGAGATCCTGATCTTTGACGATTCGACCAGCGCGCTCGACCTGCGGACAGAGGCAGATCTCTATCAGGCGCTGGAGGCGGCGCGGCCCGATACCACAAAGATCATCATTGCCCAGCGTATCGCCTCGGTGCGCCGCGCCGACCGCATCCTGGTCCTGGACGGCGGCACCATCGCCGATATCGGCACCCATGCCGAGCTGCTGGGCCGCTGCGCCATCTATCAGGATATTTACAATTCCCAGATCGGAGAGGAGACGGAAGAGCATGAGCAATAAAACCAATGCCGGCGGCGCGGCCGATCAGAGCCTTGTCGAAAAAAGCATGCCCCACGGCGGCCCGCGCAATCGTTTTGCCGAGGCGGAGCATGCCGAGAATGTCGGCGGAACGGTCCGGCGGCTGATGACGTATTTTGCCAAAGAGAAGACGCTGGTGGCCGCCATGCTGCTGGTCGTGGTCTTCGGCACCCTCTGCGGCGTCTGGGCGCCCAGCCTGCAGAGCAAGGCGGTGGATATCATCGCCGGCGCGCGGGAGGGGAGCCTTCCGGGCATGCTGGTGCTGATGCTGGTCATTTACCTCTGCTACAGCGCCGGCAAGCTGCTGCAGGGCCTGCTCAGCGCCCGCCTCAGCCAGCGGCTGGTCAAGCGCCTGCGTGAAGAGCTTTTCGGCAAGATCGCCGACCTGCCCATCCGCTATCTCGACACCCATTCCCATGGCGACGTGATGAGCCGTATGACCAACGATATCGAAAATATCTCCACCACCATTTCCCAGGCGCTGCCGTCGCTGGTATCGGGCGTATTCATCATCGTGGGCACCATCGCCGTCATGATGTGGTACTGCTGGCAGCTGACCCGCGCCAGCATCCGCACGAATATCCTCAGCGGCGTTATGGGACCCATTATGAACAGCATCGGCAATATGGGCTTCGTGGTCATTGCGGCCTTCGGCGGGTATTTCTCCCTCCACGGCGTGATTTCCATCGGCGTCATTTCGGCCTTTATCGTTTATGCCAGACAGTTTTCGCGCCCCATCAACGAGATCGCCAATATCTACGGACAGCTGCAGACGGCCATTGCCGGCGCCGAGCGCGTGTTTTATGTGCTGGACGAGGCCAATGAGGATATGTCGGGCAATGCCCTGGAGCCGTCGGATACGGCGGCAGTCACCTTTGAAAACGTCAATTTTTCCTATGTGCCCGGGCATCCGGTCATCCGCGATTTCAATCTGACCGTGCCCCCCGGCAAGAAGGTGGCGCTGGTGGGCGCCACGGGCAGCGGCAAGACGACGGTGGTCAATCTGCTCATGCGGTTCTACGACCTGGACAGCGGCACGATCCGCATCAACGGCCAGGATATCGCCGGCGTTGCCCGCGGCAGCCTGCGCCGGGACGTGGCCATCGTGCTGCAGGATACCGTCCTTTTTTCCGATACCGTGCGCAGCAATCTTTCCTATGCCAACGCCGACGCCACCCAGGCGCAGCTGGATAAAGCTGTGGAGATGAGCCGGTGCAGCGAGCTGCTGGCCCAGCTGCCCCAGGGCTGGGAAACGGTCCTGACCGGTTCGGGAGCCAACATCAGCCAGGGCCAGCGCCAGCTGCTGGCCATCGCGCGGGCGTTTGTGGCCGATCCGCGGATATTGATCCTGGACGAAGCCACCTCCAATGTCGATACCCGCACGGAGAAAGCCATTCAGGACGCCATGCAGGAGGTCATGCGCGACCGCACCAGCATCGTGATCGCCCACCGCCTGTCGACCATCCGGGATTCCGATCTGATCATCGTCATGGATCAGGGCCGCATCGTGGAAAGCGGCAATCACGAAGAGCTGCTGGCCAAAAAGGGCAGGTATTACGACCTGTATATGACCCAGTACGCCGGCTTCGCCATCTGAGGCCGCGCGATCCGGGCATACGAAAAACCCCTGCGTTCATTGAACACAGGGGTTTTGTCAAACCATCGATCCATGGAAGGATCAGCAGAATACCGCGCGGCGCAGACCGGTCGGGTCACCTGCGGGAAGCCGGGCAGTCTTCCTCGGCCGGCCGGATGCCGCCGGAGGCCAGGAAACGGTCGACCCGGTCCATCAGCCAGAAGCCGAGGCCCGCGATATAGGCGATACAGAACAAAATGAACAGCAGAGCCATTTTCCCTGCCCCCTTTCTGCTTTCAGCATAAGGCCGGAAAACTTATTTTGGGGTTAGAGGTTTGGCGCTGGCGTTAAGGCTCTGTTAAAGCTGTGTTCAGCCGCGCTCGCTCAGGCGCAGAAAACGGCTGAGGCTCTTGTTGCTGCCCATGACCAGGATCTTCTCGCCGCGGGCAAAAACATGGTCGGTGGGGGGCAGGGGATCCAGACGGCTGCCCTTTTTGATGGCCAGAATATTGATCTGATGCTGCTGGCGTACCCGCAGCTCGATGATGGATTTGCCGATCCAGTCGCTGGGGACGCCGGTTTCGTAGATAGAATAATCGTCGGTCAGCTCGATATAATCGAAAATATGGTCGGCGCTGTAGCGGACGGCCGCCCAGGAGGCCATCTGTTTTTCGGGATATACGACGGCGTCGGCACCGTTGCGCAGCAGGAACTTTTCGTGGACATCGCGACTGGCCCGAGCCAGCACGAAAGGCGCGCCATTTTCCTTGAGCAGATTGGTGGTCTCCAGAGAGCTTTGGAAGTTATCTCCGATGGCGACGATGCAGAGGTCAAAATTGCGCACCCCCAGCGAGGCGATAAACTGCTCGTTGGTGCTGTCGCCGATCTGGGCACCGGTGACATAGGGCAGAACTTCATTGACACGTTCCTCATTGAGATCGACAGCCATCACCTGGTGGCGCAGTTCTCCCAATTTGAGGGCTACATGGCGGCCGAAGCGGCCGAGACCGATCAACAAAATCGATTTCATAATAAATACTTCCTCCTTAAAAACGGGCACGGGATCCGGACGGCCCGGAGATCATCCGACGGTGATCTTTTCCTGCGGCATCATACCGGGAATGGGCGCGTGGTTGCCCGAAAGGGCGTAGATCATGGTCAGACCGCCCATGCGGCCGAAAAACATCAGAAACATCAGCACACAGCGGGACAGTCCGCCCAGGTAGGGGGTGACCCCCAGGCTCAAGCCGACAGTGCCGATGGCCGACGCCGCCTCGAAGAGAGCGGCCTCCATAGAGATGCCCTCGGCACAGCAGAGGATCATGCCGCCCAGCACGAAAAAGAACAGATAAAGCACGAAAATAGTCAGACATTGGCGCAGGGTCTCCTGGGGCAGCCGCCGGCCGAAGCACTGGATGCCGTCCTGCTTGCGGAAAACCGCCCGGACGCACAGGGCCATGGTGGCCAGCGTCGTCGTTTTGTAGCCGCCGGCCGTCGAGCCCGGACAGCCGCCGGTCAGCATCAGAAAAATAGTCAGCAGAATGGAGGGCTGGGCCATACGGGGCAAACTGACGGTGTTAAAACCGGCCGTACGGGGAGTAACCGTCTGGAAAAAAGCGGCCAGAAAGCGCTGGCCGGTGCTAAAGGTGTCCCATGCCGGACGGGAAAATTCGTAAAAGAAGAAAAAGGCCAGCGGCAGGGTCAGCAGCAGCGCCGTCATGACCAGCGCCAGCTTGCTCTGCAGGCGGTAGGCGCGCAGACGCAGTTTCTTGCGGCGGATATCGTCCCAGACGCCAAAGCCAATGCCGCCGACGATGATCAGGCAGGGGATGGCCAGAGAGATCAGCGGGTCGCCGGCGAAGCCTGTCAGTGATGCGTATTTTTCGGCGCCGCCCATCAGATCAAAGCCGGCGTTGCAGAAGGCGGAAACGGCGTGGAAGAGGCTGAACCACAGCCCTTTGAAAAGGCCGTAGCGCGGCACGAAGCGAAAGGAGAGAACCACCGCGCCGCCCAGTTCGATGGCGGCTGTGGCGTGCAGGATGAAGCCGGTCATACGGATGATGCCGCCCACCTGGGGCGCTGAGATGGATTCCTGCATGAGAAAACGCTGGCCGAAGCCGATGCGCCGGCCCATGAAGATGGACAGGCCAATGGCGACGGTAACCACGCCCATGCCGCCGATCTGGATCAGACATAAAATGACGAACTGGCCGAACATGCTCCAGTAGGTATAGGTATCCTGTACCACCAGGCCGGTGACGCAGGTGGCCGATACGGCGGTAAACAGCCCATCGGCAAAACTGGCGCCCTGCCGGTCCCGCGTGGCGAACGGCAGAGTGAGCAGCAGGGCTCCGATGAGGATGACGGCGGCAAAGCCGAACAGGATCATCTGGCCGGGCAGAAGCTTTTTGCGCCCAACAAACATGGCAAACACACACCTCGGAATCACATGAAAACGCACGCATACCGCGTGCGGAAAATGCCTATTTATTTTTGACAGGATATCATATTTTCAGTTAATGGATGACTAAGGTTTTGACCATCGTATTAAGAAGACATTAATAAACAGGGGAAATTTTGCCTTTACGGGTGACGCCTTAATACAATCTTAATCTCAATCGGCAAAACCGTGTGTCTATGCATGTTTTTTTCTGTTATAATGCTCTTGAAAATAACCGGCATCCGTTCCGCCGTCCGCGGAACGGCGCGCCATTCTTTTTATTTGAGGTATTTGATCCATGCCCCATTTGATCTCCCAATCCCAGCGTCCGCGCCGCGGGCAGCTGCGGATCTTTTTCAGTTACTGCCGCGCCGTACCGCGGAAGGCGGCGCTGATGGCCTATGCCGAAGCCGCGGCGGCGGGCGGTGCCCGCGTGATGGTCGGCGGCCCGGAAACCGAGCTTTCCGGCTATCCGTTTGAGCGCCTGCCAACATCCAGGGTGTTTGAATGTGGACGGAACGTTGAGGTCTTCGACCCCGAGCAGGCGCTGCGTGTGCGGCCCGACCTGCTGCTGCTGGAAGACGCGGCCTGTCTCAATCCCGAAGCCTGCCGGCATCGCCGGCGGTGCCGGGATATTGAGGAATTGCTCAGCCGGGGCATCTCTGTCTGCACGACGCTGGACGTCACCGATCTGGACGGCCTGTCTGATATGACGGCCGCCGTTCTGGGCGGCCGCCCGGCTCCCGGCGTACCCGACAAGTTTTTTGACGATGCCGACGACGTG
The DNA here is from genome assembly GCA_945947915.1 of uncultured Clostridia bacterium. Taxonomy (GTDB): domain Bacteria; phylum Bacillota; class Clostridia; order Oscillospirales; family Butyricicoccaceae; genus RGIG1902. The sequence continues at coordinate 23,853 of CAMEZQ010000025.1, forward strand.
GTCTTTATCGACGCCGATCCCCATGCGCTTTCTGAGGACGATCTGGCCGCCCTGGCCCTGCCGGAACGGGGGGAACCGGCCCTGCGCCGGCTGCAGACGCTGCGGGAACTGGCGCTGCGCCGCCTCAGTGATCGGATGGCGCAGACGCCGGCGGGCGAGCGCCTGACGACGGGAGAGCATATCCTGGTGTGTATTTCACCGTCGCCTTCCAATATTAAAGTCATCCGGTCGGCGGCCCGGATGGCGTCGGCTTTCCACGGCCGGTTCACGGCTCTGTATGTACAGCAGGAAGAAGCGGCGCCAGGCGGGGAGAACGCCGGTGCAGCCCGGGAGCAGCTCCAGCAGAACCTGCGCCTGGCCGAGCAGCTGGGAGCTGTCATTACCACGGTCTACGGCGACGATCCGGCGCTTCAGATCTCGGAATACGCCCGCGCCGGCGGAGTGACCAAGATCGTGATCGGCCGCACCAACCATCGGATCTCCCAGCCCTTCCGGCGGCGGACGCTGGTCGACCGGCTGACGCGGATGCTGCCGGAATTGGATATCTATATCATTCCAGATGATCGTCCCATCTACCACAGCGGCCGGCAGTCCATGGGACATACGCCGGCCTGCTCGGTGTCTGACCTGTGCAAGGTGCTCATTGTCATCGCCGCCGCGTCCCTCATCGGCTGGGCCTTTTACGCGCTGCGGCTGCGGGAGGCCGATATCATCACGGTCTATCTGCTGGGTATGCTGATCACGGCCATCTGGACCCGGGGCTGGCTGACCAGTGCCATTTCGGCACTGCTCAGCGTGGTCATTTTCAATTTTTTATTCACCGAGCCGCGCTTTACCTTTCTGGCTTACGACGCCGGCTATCCGGTCACCTTTCTGGTCATGCTCATCTCGGGGCTGATCACCGGGTCCCTTGCGGCCCGCATCAAGCAGCAGACACGCCAGGCGGCCCGGCAGGCCTACCGCACCGAAACGCTTTTGGAGACCAGCCGCCTTTTGCAGAAGGCCGGCGACGAAACGGCCATTCTGGACTGCACGGCGCGGCAGCTGGGCAAACTGCTGGAGCGCCCCGTGATCTTTTACGCGCGGCCCGATGCCGATTCGGCCGGACCGCCCTCGGCCTATCCCTTTCTGCCGGGGCAGGACTGCGGCGCATTTCTGGCGCCGGAGGAGCAGACGGCGGCCCATTGGGTATTTCTCAATAATAAGCATGCCGGCGCCACCACCGACAGCTTCCCCAGGGCCAGATGCCTGTATCTGGCCGTTCGTGGCCAGACCGGCGCGCTGGCGGTGGCCGCCATTCCCATGGAGGGATTCCCGGCGCCCGAGGCATATGTCAAGAGTCTGATGGTGGCTATCCTGGACGAATGCGGCCTGGCGCTGGATAAAGAGCGCCTCAACCGTGAAAAGCAGCAGGCCGAGCTGGCCGCCCGGCAGGAGGCTTTGCGAGCCAATCTGCTGCGGGCCGTTTCCCACGATCTGCGCACGCCGCTGACCGGTATCCGCGGCAGTGCCGGCATTCTGATGGAAAGCGGCGATACGCTGCCGCCCGAACGGCGGCGGGCGCTCTATCAGGCCATTCAGGACGACGCCATCTGGCTGATCGATCTGGTGGAAAATCTGCTTTCTGTCACCCGGCTGGAAAACGGCTCGGTGGAGATCTCCCTGCGTTCCGAGCTGATCGAGGAGATCTTTGCCGAGGCCCTGTCCCATCTGGATCCAGGCGCCGCCCGGCATCATATCCAATGCCGGCTGGAAGACGATCTGCTCCTGGTCCGCGCCGACGCCCGTCTGCTGGTGCAGGTGGTCATCAATATCGTCAACAACGCCATTCGTTATACGCCCGAGGGCTCGGAGATCGTGCTTTCGGCTGCCCGCTCTGGAGATAAGATCGTTGTTTGCATTGCCGACGACGGCCCCGGCGTGCCCGACGCCGACAAGCCCAGGCTGTTTGATATGTTCTATACGGTGGGCAAGACACAGGGAGATGGCCGCCGCGGCCTTGGCCTCGGCCTGGCCCTGTGCCGTTCCATCGTCCGCGCCCACGGCGGCGAGATCTGGGTGGAAGACAACCAACCCCAGGGCGCCGCGTTCCGATTCACTCTCGATCCCGTGGAGGTATGACCCATGAATAAGCCCAAAATTCTCATCGTCGAAGACGATCCCGCCATCCGCAATCTGATCTCGGCCACGCTGGAGGCCCACGATTATCAGTATCACACGGCCATGAACGGCGCGTCGGCCATTCTGGAATCGGCTTCCTATATCCCTGACGTGATGATCCTTGATTTGGGCCTGCCCGATCTGGACGGCGTCGAGATCATCCGTCGGGTGCGCTCCTGGTCCAATCTGCCCATCATCGTCGTTTCGGCCCGCAGCGAAGACAGCGACAAGGTGGAGGCGCTGGACGCCGGCGCCGACGATTATCTGACCAAGCCCTTTTCCATCGAGGAGCTGCTGGCGCGGCTGCGCGTGGCGCTGCGCCGCGTGCGCTACGACAGCGCCCGTCTGCTGGATGAATCCAGCGTCTATGTCAACGGCGATCTCAAGATCGACTATGCCGCCGGCTGCGTTTATATTAAGGAGCAGGAGGTCCATCTGACCCCCATCGAATACAAGCTGCTCTGCGTGCTGGCCCGCAATACGGGCAAGGTGCTGACCCACAATTTTATTCTCAAAGAGGTCTGGGGCAGCGCCATGGCTTCCGACACCCCTTCGCTGCGCGTCTTTATGGCCACCCTGCGCAAAAAGATCGAGGAAACGCCGGCGTCGCCCAAATACATCCAGACCCATATCGGCATCGGCTACCGGATGCTTCGTCAGTAAAAAACAATCGGCACAGCCCGGAGGCTGTGCCGATTGTTTTTTTATTGGCAGCCGCTCTGGCCGCAGTTTTTGTCAAAGGCTGGGTTGCAGGCGTAAAAGTTCTTCTCGTTCAGCTTATCCTGGGTGATCCGCAGTGCTTCGCCGAAGCGCTGGTAATGAACGACCTCACGGGCCCGGAGGAATTTGATGGGTTCCCGGACCTCGGGATCATCGACCAGACGCAGGATATTGTCGTAGGTCGTCCGTGCCTTTTGTTCGGCAGCCATGTTTTCATGCAGGTCGGTGATGACGTCGCCCTTGCATTGGAAGGCCGCGCTGCTGAAGGCCATGCCGGAGGCAGCGGAGGGCCAGATGCCGGTGGTGTGGTCTACGAAATAATCGTCAAAGCCCTGCGCCTGGATCTCCTCGATGGAGAGGTTCCGCGTGAGCTGATAGACGATGGTGCAGATCATTTCCAGATGGGCCAGTTCCTCGGTGCCGATGTCGGTCAGCGTGCCGATGACTTCTTTATAGGGCATGGAATGGCGCTGGGACAAATAGCGCAGGGAAGCGCCCAATTCTCCGTCCGGACCGCCGTACTGCGACATAATGATCTTGGCAGCCCGGGCATCGGGATGGGTGATGCGGATGGGGTATTCGAGTTTTTTCTGATAGATCCACATAGGTTACGCCTCCAGTTCCCAGGGCCACGGCTGATCGATCCAGTCCCAGCAGCCGTCGGCCGAAGCCGCGTCCATGGTGATCGGGCCGTAATTCATTTCGTATTCACGCAGGGCGTTGTCGCGCTCCATGCGCATGCACCGGAAGTATTCCAGGCCGTTCTGGCAGCAGGGATGGGTATCCAGATAGAGATTGGCCTCGATGAGTGCAAAATCGGCCATTTGCAGCCGGAGCAATGCGGCCTGGCGGCCGCTTAAGCAGGTGTTGTTCATGCGCGCGCCCCCTTATAGGCCAGAAAAGGCAGGTCGAGGCAGGGGAAGATGGTCCCCTTGCACAGTGCGGTCTCGGGGTCATACGTGTTCTGCCAGTTCTGCCAGCTGACGTAGGCCATGGCCACCGGCAGGCTGTCGCCGGTGCAGCCGCAGTCGGGCTTGGGCTCGCAGCAGGAAACGGGCGGCTGCGGACAGGCGGGCGGGCAGCCCGGGGACATGTCGGCGCGCATGGAGCCGTTGTTCATGCGCATCCGGTTCATGCCCTGCATCCGGCCCGCAGCCAGCATGCTGCCGGGATAATAGCTGTTGTATCTGCTCATGCAGAGTCTCCTTTCAGGCGGATGGATTGGATTCAGTAACAGAATATGCGTTTGGGCCGGCCGGTGTCCGCGGCGGACGGAAACTTTCTTCCGGGTGCCGCGGCAAGTTTTGAAATTATTCCCAAAGCGTTCATAAAGGGTTCATAAACCTCTGGTATCTTTTAGATGTCGACAAGGAGTTCCGGATTTCCCGGCGGCTCTGTTTAATGAAAGTATTCACCGGCTACTGCCCGCCGTACCCAAGCGGCAGACCAACATTTCCGCTTGTTCCCCCGAGCGTTGATCCTATAAAAAGTTCACTCCGCAAAAGGCATCCTTCCCCTGGAAAGGGAAGGGTGCCTTTTGTTATTTCTGACAAAAAAACAGTAAAAACCGCTTGTGTTCCTGTGTACTCTGTGGTATAATGCCTGTCATATCAGTTTTTTGGAAAGTCCAATAAGAAAGGAAAGAGAAAATATGAACGTTTATCAGGAAGTTCTGGGTATCCGCGATACCATCGTTGAAAACCGCAGATGGCTCCATCAGCATCCCGAGCTGGGGCTGGATCTGCCGCAGACGGCCGATTACGTCGAGCAGAAGCTGCGTGAGATGGGCTATGCGCCCAAGCGCATCGGCGCCTGCGGCATCGTCGCCGTCGCCGGCAAGAAGCCCGGCAAGTGCATTCTGATCCGCGGCGACATGGACGCCCTGCCCGTGGAAGAACAGGCCGATATCGACTTCCGCTCGACCAACGGCAACATGCACGCCTGCGGCCATGACTGCCACACAGCGGCCATGCTGGGCGCGGCACAGCTGCTCAAGGCCCACGAGGACGAGCTGGAGGGCCAGGTCAAGCTGATGTTCCAGCCGGCCGAGGAGACCATGGACGGCGCCAAAATGATGGTCGAGGGCGGCGTGCTGCAGGATCCCAAGGTCGACGCGGCCATGGGCATCCACGTCTTCACCAATATGCCGCTGCCGGTGGGCACCGTTATGATGCTGGGGCCCGATTCGGTCATGGCGGCCGTCGACTGGTTCACCATCCGCATCACCGGCCATGGCTGCCATGGCGCCCAGCCCAACAACGGCGTCGATCCTCTCAACGTCATGAGCCATATCCATCTGGCGCTGCAGGCCATTAACTCCCGTGAGATGGATCCCGCCGATAACATCGTTCTGACCATCGGCCAGATGCACGGCGGCAACACCTCCAACGTCATTCCCAACGACGCCATGATGTCGGGCACCATCCGCACCCTCAAGAACGAGACACGCGCCATGGTCAAGGAGCGCATGGAAGCCATCGTTTCCAGCGTGGCTGCCGCCTTCCGTGCCGAAGCCCATGTGGAATGGGGCAGCGGCTGCCCGGTGCTGTTCCACAATAAGGAGATGTACGCGCAGGTCAAGCAGTGCCTGTCCACCCTGGAGGGCGTCAGCGTCGTCGACCTGGGCGACCAGGGCATCGCCACCAAGAACATGGGTTCCGAGGACTTCGCCTATGTGGTCAACGAAGTGCCCGCCACCTTCCTGGGCGTCACCGCCGGCACCCCGGCCGAAGGCGCCTGCTATCCCCAGCATCATCCCAAGGCGACCTTCCGCGACGACGCCGTTCTGGTCAGCACGGCAGCCTATGTCCAGGTCGCCATCGAATGGCTCAAAAACAACCACTAAGCCAAAAGCATAGTAAAAAGAAGATGCCCGAAGGGTAGTTTCCAATAAGACAGTATGAGGACATTACTGACATAGGGTAGCTGCCGTACAGGAGTGCGACAAGAAAAATTGGCGATACTTGGTTTTCACAACCAGGTATCGCCTTTTTCTATCTTTAACAGAATGTTTGAATCTTATTGGAGGTACATATGATGCAGGAACTGAACTATATTCGTTGTGGTGATTACTATATTCCCGACATTCGCTTACCGGAGGAATCCAGACCTATTGGTCGGTGGGGACGTATGCACAGAGATTATATCAAAGAGCATAATCCAATCCGCTTCAATGATCTGTGTCTCAGCGGTGAATTGTGGACGTATCTGGCTGATTTGAACGAGCAGGCACAGCGACGCCTTGAACTTATCATCGAACAAATGAAAGTGTCTGAGGGCGTAACAGAGGGTATGAAAGCATCTGACCAGATGGCATGGGTTGGTGCTATGAACAGCATCCGCAACCGAGCAGAGGAAATCATCCTCCGTGAGATGATCTACGAGGAGGATGACGTATGAGAATCCTTGAAGAGTTTTGGTATGGTAATGTTGAGCCAACCGAGTATGACACGTCCTCTTGCAAAGAATACAAGAAGTTACTGGAGCTGATTTGCAGGAACGAAGAACAGCTCAAAGCCACCATGACGGACGAGCAGAAAGAGCTGTTTGAGAAATACACCGATTGT